>JAKFUS010000010.1 GCA_021732605.1 Betaproteobacteria bacterium
CGGCTGCCGGGTAGTTGGCATACATCGGCATGCCGGTGGTGAGCAGGTAGCGTCCCATCACACCCATCAGCCAGCGCGGGTGAGTCAACATGTCCCAGGTGTTGCGCGCGTTGAGACTGAAAGGCAATGTGAAGCCGTTGCGCAGGTTGTATTCGCGGTTGCCCGAGGACACGCCGTCGACGGTGACAACGAGGGTTTTGTAGCCCGCAGCCTTGGCGCGGTTGACCAGTTCGTGTGACATGGAGCGGTCCGGCCACAAATAGAGCTGGAACCAGAGATCGCCGCCGGCCTCGTCGGCGACGCGTTCCATCGCTGTGATCGAACCGGTGGCCAGCGTGAAGGGGATGCCGGCGGCGCGTGCCGCCTTGGCGAGTTTGATTTCGCCTTCGTGCCACAGCAGTCCGGCAACACCGGTAGGGGCGATCACCAGCGGCATCTTGTGTTTGACACCGAACAGGGTGGTGTCCTGGTTGCGCTTGGAGACGTCAACAAAGGTGCGGGTGCGGAAACGGATGCGGTCGAACACTTCGCGGTTGTTGCGCAATGCAACTTCGTCTTCAGTGCCGCGATCGACGAATTCGAAAAAGCCCCTGGGCACACGTTTGAGCGCGATGTCGCGCAGATCGAAAATATTGTAGGCCTTGAGGTCGTTGCTCATGGGGGCTCCCCTGATGACAGAAACATGACTGAACGAGGCTGGGAGTATCGTCAGGCGTAGCGGGCCTGTCAAACAGAGGGCCGGTCATGTAAAAGACCACATGTTGTCGCCCGGGATTTGCCTCCTGCCGCGTGATGGCTGACACTTCGTCTCTGATCCATTACTCAGAACATCTGATCATGAATTCAAGTATTTCCGATCCGGCTTACCTGAGTGCAGCCGAGCAGGGACGGCTGATCCGTGACCGCAAACTGTCACCGGTGGAGTTGATGCAGTCCTGCCTCGCACGCATCGAGCGCTGGAACCCGGTGCTCTGCGCCTACATCACGGTCTGCGCCGATTCTGCTCTGGCTGCGGCGCGTGCGGCGGAACGGGACATCACCGCCGGCCGCTGGCGCGGACCCTTGCACGGCCTGCCCTTCGGTGTGAAAGACCAGCTCAATAGCAAAGGAATTAAAACGACTCTGGGTTCGCGCATGCTTGGCGACAATGTGCCGGATCATGATGCGGCAGTCATTGAAAAACTGAAGGCTGCCGGTGCCATCCTGATCGGCAAGGAAAACCTGCACGAGTTCGGCAAGGGCGGCACCATCGATTTTGCGTACGGCCAGCCGCGCAATCCCTGGAACATCGAGCACAACCCGGCGAGTTCATCAAGTGGCTCGGGCATTGCACCGGCAGCGGGATTTACTTCAGGATCCCTGGGTGAGGACACCGGCGGTTCAATCCGCAGCCCGGCAGCGGCCAACGGCATCGTCGGCCTGCGTCCCACCTTTGGCCGGGTCAGCCGCTGGGGGGGCGTGATGTACGGCTGGACCGCCGACACCATCGGTCCGCTGACCCGCACGGTCGAGGACAATGCACTGTTCCTGCAGGCGATCGCCGGGCATGATCCGCGCGATCCGCTGACCAGCACGCGGCCGGTGCCGGACTATGCGAGGGCACTGACCGGCAACATCAGCGGACTGAAAATCGGTGTAGTGCGTGAACTGTGCTGGCCTGACGGGGCGCATCCCGAAGTCACGGCAGCGATGCGCGCGGCGATTGCGGTAATGACCGACCTCGGTGCGACCATCCGGGAAATATCGCTGCCCAGGGCAAAATACGCGGTGCCGCTGCAGCTACTGACCTCGGACTCCGACATCGCGGCGATGATGCTCAAACACTGGCTGCGCGCGCACTGGCATGACATGGACACGGGCACACGCACGCGCCTGGCCGCCGGGGCACTGATTCCGGCCGCGGTGTATCACCGCGCGATGCGGGCGCGGGTGCTGGTGCGGCGCGAAGTGCTGGCGGCGCTGCAGGACTGCGATGTGCTGGTCTGCCCGAGCAGCCTCAGTCCGCCGGGGCGCATCGATGCCACCCGGGAAACCGTCGATTCACCCGAGGCGATGCAGAAAAAAGTGCTGCTGCGACGAATTTCAACCTACCCCTTCAGCATGGCCAACGTGCCAGCGCTGGCGCTGCCGATGGGATTCAGCAAGGCCGGTCTGCCGCTGTCCCTGCAGGTGGCCGGAAAACCCTTCGCGGAAGAAACCGTTTTCCGCGTCGGACATGCCTATGAACAGGCCACGCCCTGGCATGCCCGGCACCCGGACCTTGCAAAAATCGCTGCCACGCCAAGCTGGGGAGAGAGACGATGCTGACACGGGAACAAACCCAGGCGCTGGCACTGATCGCCGGCCTCGACATCCCCGAGCAAGACCTCGACAGCGTGACGCTGCGGCTGTCCGCGCTGCTGGATTCGATGTGCGAGATCGAAGCCGAACTGGGTGCGGAAATGGATGCTGTGGAGCCCTTGCCGCCGGTATTTCCCCGGGAAGATTTTGATTGAAGGTTTTTGATTGAGTACGATCTGCATGCGCTGTCAGTCCGCCGTCAGGCTCCGCTGTTAGTCTCATATGGCAGGGAAATTGCTTTGACAGCGGTGGGAAGATGCACATGCCGGGATGTCCGACCGGAACATTACTTGGAAACAGGAACATCATGACTACATACAAATACCTCAGTGGCCTGGTTTTGGCAGGGCTGTGCGCAGCGGCATCGGCTCAGCCTGCGGCCAAAAGCGATGCCACCGACTATCCCAACCGACCAATCCGGCTGGTGGTCTCAGCAGCGCCGGGCGGCAGCAGCGACGGCGCAGCGCGGGTCATCGCACAGCGCCTGAACGACTTGTGGAAACAGCAGATCGTCGTCGACAACCGCGGCGGGGCAGGCGGCGTCATCGGCGCCGGCGTGGTGGCGAAATCCGAGCCTGACGGCTACACCATCGGCATCGTCTCGCTGCGCTTCTCGGTCAATCCGAGCCTGTTGAAAATGCCCTTTGATCCGCTCAAGGATTTCGAATTCCTGACCATGAATGGTGCGGTCGGCAACGTGCTGGTCGTCAATGTCAAATCGCCGCTGACCTCGGTGAAGGATCTGATCGCGCAGGCCAGGGAAAAACCCGGTCAGTTCACCTTCGCTTCCTCAGGCATTGGTGGTGGGCCGCACCTCACTGGTGAATTCTTTGCACAACAAACGGGCGTCAAGCTGACCCACATCGCCTACAAAGGCGGCGGGCCCGCCATTGCCGACCTTCTCGCCAACAACGTGACCATGAGTTTTGCGTCGCTGACCTCGGCATTGCCTCACATCAAATCAAACCGCCTGCGGCCGCTCGCCGTGGCGGCGAAGGCCAGGGCCAGCCAGCTGCCCGAAGTGCCAACGATGAAGGAGGCCGGGGCAGGTGAGCTTCACGTGCTCGACTGGCAGGGCATGCTGACCACGGCCGGCACTCCGAAGCCGATTGCCAAAAAACTGTCGACGACCATCCGCGGCATCCTCAAGGAGCCTGAAACCACGCGCCGTTTCGATGCCATGGGGCTGGACATTATCGCCAGCAGCGGCGAAGAGTTCCGGCGTGATGTCGCCAGCGACATTACGCGCTGGGCAAAAGTGGTCAAGCAAGCCAACATCAAGGCAGATTGAGTCCATGAGCAAACCCATAGTCTGCGTCGTCGGCACCGGCGGCACGATCGCCTCCAAATATGAGGCTCGTCTTGGAGGTCATGTATCGACCGCCTCAGCCCAGGACCTGGTTTCGGCAGTACCGGAACTGGTGAACGTTGCGGACATCCGCGTCATTGAACACTCGAATATCAACAGCGCGCTGATGGACACCGCAACGGCTTTTGGCCTGCGCGATACGCTGCGCAAGGTATTGCAGGATGATGCGGTGGCGGGTGCAGTGGTCACGCATGGCACGGCAACACTGGAAGAAACCGCTTACCTGATGGATCTTACCGTCGGGACTGACAAGCCGGTTGTGTTTACCGGGGCCCAGCGCAATTCCGATGAGAAGGATCCCGACGGCCCGCGCAACCTGTTCTGCGCAGCATTGATTGCGGCGCATCCCGAAGCGGCAAAGCGCGGTGTTCTGGTGGCGCTGGGCGGTGAAATTCATGCCGCACGCGATGTCACAAAAATCAATCCGGAAATCCTGACCTGTTTTGGCGCGCGTGACGGTGGCCCCATCGGCAGCGTGACCAAGCACGGCGTGACGTTTTTTGCCATGCCGCAGCGTCGGGTGCATCTTGAGGTCAGCCGCATCAGGGAAAATGTGCACATCATCCGCATGGCGCAGGGCGCGAGTGATTTGCTGTTTCGCGCTTGTATCCAGGCGCGCGTCGATGGCGTGGTCGTTGAAGGCACCGGCGGCGGCAATGTGAATGTGCCGTTTTACAACGGGGTTTGCGCGGCCATCGATGCCGGCATTCCAGTGGTGGCGGGATTACGGCTGCCTTCCGGCGCGCCGCATCTGGGCAAAGGGTATCTGGGTTCTTACCAGAGCCTGATGGCCAAGGGGGCGATTTCTTCCGGCTATCTGAGCGGCATCAAGTCGCGAATTCTGCTGATGGCGGCGCTGGGCCATTCCAGTGACTTGAAACAGTTGCACGAAATATTTGCCCGGGCGGGTGGCGGCACCTAGGATTTCATGGGTTCCGATAACGATTAAAATTCCGGTTCAATTTTCGCGCATCAAGGCGCAACCGGGAGCAGCGATGACAGCAACAACCAGCGACGTAAAAACAATAAGCATCAATGAGGGCGTGGCGGTGGTGACGCTGAACCGGCCGCAGGTGATGAATGCGCTGAACATCCAGTTGCGCGAAGAGATCATGCAACTGGCCCAGGCCATGGATGCCGATCCGGACGTGAACGTCATCATTTTTACCGGGGCTGGCGACAAGGCGTTTTGCGCCGGCGCTGACCTGAAGGAGCGCGGCCAGAGAACCACCGAAGAAATGTATAACGAACGGCGTTTTTTCCGCGGCAGATGGGTCAACGTCATTGCCAGCATGGCAAAGCCGACCATCGCCGCCATCAATGGTTATTGTCTTGGCGGAGGGCTGGAGCTTGCGTTGCAATGCGATCTGCGCATCGCCTCCGACAATGCCAAATTCGGTTTGCCGGAGGTGACTCTGGGCTTTCTGCCGGGGGCCGGCGGCACCCAGCGACTGCCGCGGGCGATCGGCCTGCAAAAAGCCAAGGAAATGATACTGACTGGCAAACACATCGATGCAGCAGAGGCCGAGCGCCTGGGCATCGTGCTGCGGGTGGTATCTCGTGCTGAACTGATGCCGGCGGCAATGGATCTGGCGCGATCCATAGCGAAAAACCCGCGTATCGCAGTGATGCAGGCCAAAGTCGCGCTCAATGCCTCCCTGGAAACCATGCTTTCGGGTGGTGCCCAGGCGGAGAACGAGGCATGGCTGGCGTGTCTGCTGTCGGATACTTGGAAGGCTAAGCTGGAGCGCTTCAAGGATTAGCGGCTGGACATTCAATAAAAAAGCAGCCGCTGCGGGCTGCATTTTTGTTGGCGGAGAGAGTGGGATTCGAACCCACGGTACGATTTTCATCGTACACACGCTTTCCAGGCGTGCGACTTAAACCACTCATCCATCTCTCCGGAGGGCGCGATTCTAGCATGGGCGGCGCGTTCTTTTCCCCCAAAAACAAAGCCCGCTGAAGCGGGCTTTGTTGCCGTATGGAGCGAAGAATCAGGCTGCTTCGCTGACCACGTTGTCGCCTCGCAGGTGCGGGTAACGCACATGTTCCACCAGTTCCTGGGTTTCCTTGTCCGGCGCTTTGGTCAGCAGACTCACGACAACAATCGTGAGCAATCCGATCGGCAGGCCGAATACCCCCGCCGAGATCGGATTCAGGCCGAACCACAGATCCATTTTGGGAACACCCATGTTGGTGAAGAACGGATAGGTACGCATCATGTAGTACACGCATACCGACAGGCCTGCGATCATTCCGGTAATGGCCCCCCACTTGTTGGCGCGCTTCCAGAATACGCCCAGTACCAGCGGCGGGAAAAACGCCGAAGCCGCCAGCGAGAACGCAGCACCGACCAGGAACAGGATGTCACCCGGTTTGAGCGAGGTGACGTAAGCGGCAACGATGGCCACGACGATCAACAGTACCTTGGAGATCGTCACCCGTTTGGTGGTTGACGCGCTGGGGTCGATCATCTTGTAGTAGAGATCGTGCGACAGCGCATTGGCGATGGTCAGCAGCAGGCCGTCAGCAGTCGACAGCGCAGCAGCCAGACCGCCGGCCGCCACCAGACCCGAAACGACATAGGGCAGGCCGGCGATTTCAGGGGTTGCCAGCACGATCAGATCCCCGCCGATCACCACCTCGGCCCACTGCACAATACCGTCTTTGTTGAAGTCGGTGATGTTGAGCAGGCTTGGATCGACTTTTGCCCATGCCGCCGCCCACGCCGGTAATGTTGCGAACTGACTGCCGACAAGGTTGGTGAACATGTCGTACTTCGCCAGCACCGCGAGACAGGGCGCCGTGAAATACAGCAGGAAGATGAAAAACAGTGACCAGAACACGGAGACCCGTGCCTGCTGCACACTGGGCGTGGTGTAGTAACGCATCAGGATATGGGGCAGCGCGGCTGTGCCGAACATCATGCAGAACACGATGCCGAGGAAGTTGAGCTTGGCGGTGTACCGCGCGGCTTCGTCCTTGCCTGGATAGGGATCCGCATGCGCCCTGACGGGTCCGGCGCGCGCTGCAAGCCCTTTTTCCTTGTTCCACTGGCCTTTGGCAGCTGCTTCATCCTTGGGATAGGCGGCCATGGCTTTTTCAGCCGCTGCGATCTGGTCCGCTGATGCGTTGGCGGTTTTCAGATCGGTCACGCGTTTTTCCGCGGTGACTTTGCCGTCGGCGTAGGCCTTGGCCGGGTCTTTCAGCGCAGCGTTGGCGGCATCAGCGCGATCCTTGAAAATCTTGCGGACTTCCAGTTCTTTGGGATCGCTGTTGATTTTTTTCTCGAGCTCGCCGACTTTCTGCAGCGTGACGCCGTAGGCGAACTGCGGCACCGGGATGCCAGTGTGTTTCAAACCCAGCCAGACCACAGGGGTCATGTAGGCGATGATCAGGATGATGTACTGCGCCACCTGAGTCCAGGTCACTGCCTTCATGCCGCCCAGCATCGAGCACACCAGAATGCCGCCCAGACCGACGAACACGCCGATGCCGAATTCCAGGCCGGTAAAGCGGCTGGTGATCAGGCCCACGCCATAAATCTGCGCGACGACATAGACGAAAGAGCAGGTGATGGCGGCGATGATGCCGATGGTACGGATGATGTTGCCGCCGTAACGCGCGCCAAGGAAGTCGGGAATCGTGAACTGACCAAACTTGCGCAGGTACGGTGCAAGGAACAGCGCCACCAGGCAGTAACCGCCCGTCCAGCCCATGACAAAGGCGAGACCGTCAAAGCCGGAGAGGAACAAGGTGCCGGCCAAGCCGATGAATGAGGCTGCGCTCATCCAGTCCGCGCCGGTCGCCATGCCGTTGAAAAAGGCCGGTACCCGGCGTCCCGCGACATAGTATTCCGACACGTCCGAGGTGCGGCTCATGATGCCGATGCCGGCATACAAACCGATGGTGGCGAACAGGAAGCAGTAGCCGATCCACTGACGGGACATGCCCATCTGTTCGGCGATGGCCAAGGCCACCAGGAAAGCGAGGAAGCCACCGGTGTAGAAGGTGTAATACTTCTTCAGCTGCGAATTGAATGTAGAGTGAGAAAAGGTGCTCATCCCAGGTCTCCTTCGGCAACGTCATACTCTTTATCGAGTTTGGCCATGTATTTCGCGTAGACCCCGATGATGACCACGTAGATCACCAGTGAGCCTTGTGCAGACATGTAGAAACCAAGCGGGAAGCCGAGGAAGCTGATGCTGTTCAGTTCGCGCGCATACCAGCCCTCGACGAACGTGACCAGGAACCAGATGCTCAGCAGAATGGCGGTGATGACGAGGTTTTTGCGCCAGTATTCGTGGTGCCTTTGGGATAATTCCATGCATCCCTCCTTTGGTTGAGAATTCCTTGGGGATGTCGCGGGTACTCAGGGTCCCGGGTTTTTGTGACATTTCCCCGCAGCCATCCTATTCAAAAATACTTACAAAATCCTGAACCATGGCCCTACAATTGATTGTCGCGCTGCAACACAAAAATGGCCGGCACCTTGTTATAAAAGTATTTAAAAACAACAACTTATAATAAATTCTGGAGCAGGGGGAAATGCGCATACTGATCAGTGAGGACGATGCGGCTCTGGCGGAAGCCCTGCGCTTTGCGCTGACGCAGGCAGGCTTTGCCGTCGATTGGGTGGACAACGGCATGGCTGCCGACGAGGCGCTGAAGACGGCCGGCTTCGGCCTGCTGATTCTCGATCTGGGCTTGCCCAAACTCGACGGACTCGAAGTACTGCGCCGCCTGCGTCGCCGTAATGATGCGCTGCCGGTGCTGATCCTGTCGGGGCGCGAGCAGCCGGAGGAAAAGGTGGCGGGGCTGGATCTCGGCGCCGATGATTATCTGGTCAAACCGTTCAGCCTGAACGAACTGCAGGCGCGGGTGCGCGCGCTGTTGCGGCGCGGCCAGGGCTCGGCGACGCCGGTGCTGACCTACCGTGAGCTGAGTTTTGATCCGGTGGCGCGCACGGCAACCATCCGTGGTCATGCCTTGCCGCTGTCGGTGCATGAGCTGAGCGTGCTGGAAGTGTTGATGCGGCGTTTTGGCCGTGTGGTCAGCAAGGAGCAGTTGGTCGAGCAGATCTATACCTACGACCAGGAAGTCAGTCATAACGCGATTGAGGTTTATGTGCACCGGCTGCGCAAAAAAATCGGCGACAGCGGTCTGCTGGTGCGCACGTTGTATGGACGTGGCTACGCGCTGGATTACTTGGAGCAATAAGTGGGGCAGTAAGCGCCGTTTTTAACCGGTATTCAGCTGGCCGGTTGCCGCGTACCGTTTCCAGAGAGCAGTCCGCGCACCTTGTCCATCAGATCGCGTGTCGAAAACGGTTTGGTCAGGTAGGCGTCGGCTCCGAGCGCCATGCCACGGGCAATTTCGGCCTCACGGCCGCGGGCGGTGAGCAGCATGATCCGGGTGGCGTGCAATTCAGGATTTTCGCGAATCAGCCGGCACAGCTCGAAACCGTCGATCAGCGGCAGCATCACGTCGAGCAGCACCAGATCCGGCGGTTGCGTCTGCAGCTCGCGCAGGGCCAGGGCACCATCACGCGCAGTGTTCACTGTGTAGCCCTCCTTGCCGAGCAGGAATTCCAGCGACAGCAGGATGCTTTCCTCATCTTCGACGATCAATACGCGGGAGGGTGTGGCGCTCATGCAGCGAGGAAGTTGGCGTTGTTGCGCGGTAGTGGCAGCGTGAACGAGAACTTTGCGCCGGTGCCCGGGGTGCTTTCCACCCATAACCGGCCGCCGAAGTGCTGAATGATCTCGCGCGAAATGGCGAGGCCGAGTCCGCTGCCGCGGGGTTTGCCCGACGACATGTCGCTGACCTGGCGAAATTTCTCGAAGATCACGGTCTGGTCGGCGGCACTGATGCCGATGCCGTTGTCGGTGATTTCGACGCGCAGCACGGCGAATTCCGCGATCAGCGCTACGCTGACCCGGCTGTTCTCTTTGTCGCAGAAATTGGCGGCGTTGGACAGCAGGTTCAGCATGACCTGGGTGATACGGTCACGGTCTGCCATCACCAGCGGCAGATATTCAGGCACCCGCGTGTCGAGGGTAATGTGCCGTTCCTTGTAGATCTGGCTCAGCGCGGCAACGGCGTCATCCAGTACTTCGCGCATGTCGACTTCACTGGGGTGCCAGTCTGCCGCGCCGGATTCGAGTTTGGCGAGGTCGAGCACCTGGTTGATCAGCCTGGTCAGGCGTTCGGATTCCCGGGTGATGATGCCGAGGAACTTGCTGCGTTGTTCTGATTCGAGCTGCGGGTTGTCGCTGAGGATTTCGGAGAACGCGCGGATCGAGGTCAACGGCGTGCGCAGTTCGTGGGTGACGGTGGAGATGAAATCATCCTTCAGCCGGTCGAGTTCCTGCAGCCGCTGGTTGGCGCCGCGCAGTTCATTGGTGGCGGCTTCGAGTTCGCGCGATTTCTGTTCCAGTTGCCGGCTGTAGGCCAGCGCCTGCGAGGCCTCGTCGATGATGGCCATGACTTCATCAAGCGCCAGCGGTTCCTCGACCACGACCGAGGCCACCATGTCGCGGGCGGAGGCGCTGCCGATGGCGCCGGCGATCTGTGATTCGACGTAATGCACCAGCACCGCATTAGCGGTGACTTGTTCAATGCCGGGGATGCCCTGGCTGCGGGCATAGGCGGCGAAGGCTTCGTTGGCGCGTTCCGGGCCGATGAAGCGGCTGAGCAGCGTCTGCAGGTCGGCGACGGTGGCGCTGCCGCGCCAGAATCTCGAGCCGCTGCCGGGCGCAACATGACGGAACACGTCGACGAACAGGTTGGCCTGGCTGTGTTCGGCTGCGGTGGGCTGCCGCCACAGGGAGAACCCGACGTAACAGCCGACATTGACGATCATGCTCCAGAACAGGCAATGACTGATGTCGTCGAGGCCGTCGAGGCCGAACAGCTGCTGGGGCTTCAACAGGTCGAAGCCCATGATGCCTTCGGTGAGGAAGGTGATCGGCAGCCAGCCCGATTTGGCGAAGGAGGGCAGCAGCAGTGAATACAGCCAGACCAGGAAACCCGCGCTCAAGCCGCACAACGCGCCCAGTCGGGTGCCGCCTTTCCAGAACAGGCCGCCGATCATTGCCGGCGCGAACTGGGCGACGGCGGTAAATGAAATCAGGCCGATCGACACCAGCGCGTAGGCTTCGCCGGCGAGGTAGAAATAGCCGTAGCCCAGCACCAGCACCACGACGATGGCGCTGCGGCGGATGCCGAGCAGCAGCCCGGAGAGATCGCGGCTTTCGGTCAGGCGCAGGAATTTCCACCTGAGCAGGATCGGCATCACCAGATCGTTGCAGACCATGGTTGACAGCGCGATGGTTTCGACAATGACCATGCCGGTGGCGGCCGACAGGCCGCCGACGAAAGCGAGCAGCGCCAGCCAGGTTTTTTGTTCTGACATCGGCAGCGTCAGTACGAAGGTGTCGGCATCGACGCTGCCCGCAGGGAAGTGCATCAACCCGCCAAGTGCAATCGGCAGAACAAAAATATTGATAGCAAACAGGTACAGCGGAAACAGCCAGATCGCCTTGTTCAGGTGACGTTCGTTGACGTTTTCGACGACCGCGACCTGGAACTGGCGCGGCAGCAGGATGATCGCCAGCATCGACAGTACCGTCAGCGAAGCCCATGTGGTGTAGTTGCCGGCGGCGCCGCCCTGTATCAGCAGCGCGTTGAGTTCGGGCACCGCGGCGGCTTTGGCAAATACATCGCCGAAGCCGTCGAACATGCCGTAAGTCACGAACACGCCGACGGCGATGAAGGCGACCAGCTTGACGATCGATTCAAAAGCAATGGCCGCAACCAGGCCCTCGTGGCGTTCGGTGGCATCAAGGTGGCGGGTGCCGAAGAGAATCGTAAACGCCGCCAGCAGCATCGCAATGTAGAAGGTGTTGTCCTGGAGGAAGGGCAGCGAGGCGGTGGATGCCACGGCATTCGGGTACTGCAGCATGGTCGAAAAACTGACTGAGATCGCTTTCAACTGCAATGCAATGTAGGGCACGATGCCGAGCACGGCGATGATCGTGACCAGACCGCCCAGCACATGACTTTTACCGTAACGCGAGGCGATGAAATCGGCGATGGACGTGATGCGGTTTGCCTTGCTGATGCGGATCATTTTGAGCAGCACGTACCACCATAACGCGGCCATCAGCGTCGGCCCGAGGTAGATCGGCAGGAAACCGATGCCACTGGTTGCCGCGCGGCCGACGCTGCCGTAGAAGGTCCATGACGTACAGTAGACCGCCAGCGACAGTGTGTAGATATACGGGTTGGCGATGATGCTGCGCCCGGCATCGGCACGTTTGTCGCCGTAATAGGCAATCGCAAACAGCATGCCGACGTAGGCGAAGGAGAGGACAACGATCAGCGCGCCGGAGAGCATGGAGCTATCGGTCTTTGCGTTCGATGATCAAGGCCATCAGGGCGATGATGGCGATCCACGCCGCAAATATGTAGAAATAAATCAGCGGGATGCCCCAGATGCGTGCATTTCCGGCGAACAGTGCCAGCAGCGGAAAATTGAACAGCAGGCAGCCGAGCAGGAACAACGCCACCAGGCGTTGTCCTTTGAGAGTGGGGCCGATCATGGTGTGCTCGTGCGGGCGGTGGTCGTCCGCGCGGTCGGCTTATTTCGGGGTTTGTTTGAGCTGGTCGAGGATCGCCGGATTTTCCAGCGTGGACACGTCCTGCACGATGTCTTCCCCCTTGGCGATCGAGCGCAGCAGCCGGCGCATGATTTTGCCGGAGCGGGTTTTGGGCAGGTTATCGCCAAAGCGGATGTCCCGCGGCTTGGCGATCGGACCGATTTCCTTGGCCACCCAGTCCTGCAGCTCCTTGATGATTTTTTTTGCGGCTTCACCTTCCGGACGTGCCTGCTTGAGTACGACGAAGGCAACCACAGCCTCTCCGGTCAGATCGTCCGGACGGCCGACTACTGCCGCTTCGGCAACCAGCGCACTGTTGGCGACCAGCGCCGATTCGATTTCCATGGTGCCGAGGCGATGTCCGGAGACATTCAGCACGTCGTCAATGCGGCCCATGATGCGGATGTAGCCATCCTCGTCATAAGTTGCGCCGTCGCCGGCGAGGTAATACTTGCCTTGGAAATCCTCCGGGAAATAGGTTTTCTTGAAGCGCTCCGGGTCACCCCAGATCGTGCGCAGCATCGATGGCCAAGGTTTTTTGATGACCAGGATGCCGCCCTTGCCTTTGCCCACCGAAAGCCCGGTTTCATCGACGATGTCGGCGATGATACCGGGCAGCGGCAGCGTGGCTGACCCCGGTTTGGTCGGCGTGGCGCCGGGCAGCGGGGTGATCATGTGGCCCCCTGTTTCAGTCTGCCACCAGGTGTCGACAATCGGGCAGCGGCCGCCGCCGACGGTTTCGTGGTACCACATCCAGGCTTCGGGATTGATGGGTTCGCCGACGGAGCCGAGGATGCGCAGGCTCGACAGGTCGTATTTTTTCGGCAGGTCACCACCGGCCTTTATCAGAGAACGGATGGCGGTTGGCGCGGTGTAGAACACCGTGACCTTGTGATCCTGGATCATTTTCCAGAAACGGCCGGCATCCGGGTAGGTCGGCACGCCCTCGAACACCACTTCGGTGCCGCCGCAGGCCAGCGGGCCGTAGGTGACGTAGGAGTGTCCGGTGACCCAGCCGACGTCCGCCGTGCACCAGAACACGTCCGTCGGTTTGTGGTCGAAGGTCCACTTCATCGTCAGGATGGTCCACAGCAGGTAGCCGCCGGTGGCGTGCTGGATGCCTTTGGGTTTGCCGGTGGAGCCCGAGGTGTAGAGAATGAACAGCGGGTGTTCGGCGTCGACCCATTCCGGTTCGCAGGTCTCGGACAGGCCTTTGACCAGATCGTGCAGCCAGACGTCGATTTTCGAATTCCAGTTGACCTTGCCGCCGCTGCGTTTGTAGACGACTACCGTCTTGATCGATTCGCAACCGCCGAGGGCAATGCCGTCATCGACGGCAGTCTTCAGCGCAATGGCCTTGCCGCCGCGCATCTGCTCGTCAGCCGTCAATACCGCGACAGCGCCGGCGTCGATGATGCGTTCCTGCAGGCTTTTTGCCGAAAAGCCGCCGAACACCACGGAATGAATGGCGCCGATGCGCGCGCAGGCCTGCATGGCGACGATGGCTTCGATCGACATCGGCATGTAGATGATGACGCGGTCGCCTTTTTTGATGCCACGTGATTTAAGGCCGTTGGCCATCACGCAGGTCTGGCGATGGAGCTCGCGGTAGCTGGCGCGGGTGATCCTGCCGTCGTCGGCTTCGAAAATGACCGCGGTTTTGTCGGGCTGCGTCTGCAGGTGACGGTCGAGGCAGTTGTACGACGCGTTCAGTGTGCCGTCGGCAAACCAGCGGAAAAACGGCGCCTTGGAATCATCGAAGGTCTGGGTAAACGGTTTTTTCCACAGCAGGTGCTTGCGCGCGAGATCCGCCCAGAAGCCGGTGTAGTCTTTTTCGGCGGCGGCGCACATTGCGCGGTAAGCATCCATGCCGGAAATATTGGCCTGCGCGACCATTTTTGCATCCGGCGGGAAAACGCGGGTTTCCTGCAGGACTGACTCGATGGTTCCGGACGCTGGTTTGGACATGACGCTCCTCCGATGGCCGTTATTACGATGATGATGCTCAGTGTCATCGATGACCGTGACGCCGGCCAGCACCACTTTCCCGATTCACCTGCTTGTGTTTATAGGCGCTATAAAATCATTAACACCCGGTCTTGTAAAGAAGTGACAGGGTGGCCGTGGTATTTATCCGGATTCGCGGGCATACTGACAGTTCATTTATGGCGGGCCTCCCCGCATCGCATGGTAGTGAACCTGGTCAGGTCCGGAAGGAAGCAGCCACAGCTATTTAATGCGAGTGCCGGGGGTTAGGCTCGCCACCCCAATTTAACAGGGCGGACGGCGCGACTGTCTGATTTGTTGCAGTGGTCATAACAAGAAAAACAGTGTGTGGCGCGTGCTTTGCCTTCGTGCTCGCAGTGTGGGGGGCTCAGCCTTTGTATGCCGTCGATGGCATGGCGATCGAGTCCGGGCAGGACCACCGTACCGATATGTGGCGTGTCAGCGCCCAGTGGCAGTGGTCGCAGCGCTGGCTGCAGGGCGAGCGCTGGCACGTGGGTGGTTTCTGGAGCCTCGGCCTAGCGCAGTGGGAACAGAACGTCCCCGGTGAACGCACCCGGCTTCGTGAGATCGGTCTGACCCCGACGTTCCGACTGCAAGCTAATAATTTACGCGGTGTATATCTCGAAGCCGGCATCGGCGCTCACCTGCTGGAGGCGACGAGTTTGGGCAACAAACGCTTCGGCACCGCTTTCCAGTTTGGCGACCATTTCGGATTCGGCTACCGTTTTGGCGCCAGCGGCGAGTTCGACATCGGTTACCGCTATCAGCATTTGTCCAACGCCGGCATCAAACTACCAAACAGCGGCCTGGACTCCAATCAAGTCCGCTTGCTGTACTGGTTTCGTTAACCGGCTGCGTCTGCACCGCTTTTGCCGGCGGCTTTGCCGGTAAAATAGCTGCCGCGGCTGGTAGCGCTGCCACTGGAACTTATTTGCCCACTCATTTTTCTCATTACCGCGAGTCGCCGTGACCCAGGTTCTTGCCCGCAAGTGGCGCCCCCGCAGTTTTACCGAACTGGTCGGCCAGGAGCACGTGGTGCGTGCGCTGACTAATGCGTTGCGGCAACAGAGGCTTCATCATGCTTACCTGTTTACGGGGACGCGCGGTGTCGGCAAGACCACGCTGGCACGCATCCTGGCGAAATCGCTGAATTGCGAAACCGGTGTTACCGATGCCCCCTGCGGCAAATGTTCAGCCTGCACCGAAATCGACGCCGGCCGTTTTGTTGATCTGATCGAACTCGACGCCGCGTCGAATACTCAGGTCGATAATATGCGCGAATTGCTGGAGAACGCGCTGTACGCGCCGACCAGCGGGCGCTACAAGGTGTACATCATCGACGAAGTGCACATGTTGTCGCGCTCCGCGTTCAACGCCATGCTGAAAACGCTGGAAGAGCCGCCCGGACATGTGAAATTCATTCTCGCCACCACCGACCCGCAGAAAATCCCGGTGACGGTGTTGTCGCGCTGCCTGCAGTTCGGTCTGAAGCAGATCCCGCAGCCACAGATCCGCGAGCGCCTGACGGAAATCCTGGCCGCGGAAAACGTGCCGGCGGATGCGCAATCCATTGCGCTGGTCGCGCGTGCCGCTGAGGGCAGCTTGCGCGATGCGCTGAGCCTGCTTGATCAGGCGATCGCACACGGTGGCGGCAAGCTGGAAGAGGCTTCGACGCGCGCGATGCTGGGCGCGGTGGACCAGACCTATCTCTACGCCATACTCAAGGCACTGGCCGCAGGCGACGGCCCTGAGCTGGTGGCCGGTGCCGAACACATGGCGGAACGCAGTCTGTCCTTCGAGTCCGCCCTGCAGGACCTGGCATCGTTGCTGCACCGCGTGGCGCTGGCGCAGGTGGTGCCGCAAAGCATCGCCGCTGATGATCCGGATGGGGCGGCCATTCTGGAATTGACCAAGTCCCTGGCCGCGGAAGATCTGCAGCTTTATTACCAGATCGCTGCGCAGGGGCGGGCCGAGATCGGCCTGGCGCCTGATGAACACGCCGGTTTCATGATGACGCTGTTGCGCATGCTGGCCTTTGCGCCGGCCGCAGGTGGTGTTGCCGCGACCACTGGCGCACCGGCTGTTTCGAGGATGCCGGCAGCCGCACCGGCCGCAGCAGCAGCGCCGACCGTCAAGGCTGATCCGTCGTCGTGGGCAGAACTGGTCGGCCAACTGGGCTTGAGCGCGATGGCCAATCAGCTGGCATTGCGTTGCGAAATGACCCGGCGTACCGCCGAGATGGTCGAGTTACGCATCTCGCCGGCGGACGAACGCATGTTCGACAAACCCTATCGCGACAAACTGACGGCTGCGCTGCGTCAGTTGCTGGGCGCGCAGTTGCGCGTGACTTTTCTTGCGGGAGAGGTGGCGGGAGTATCACCCAAGGCCATGACTGATCGCAAGACCGAGCAGCGGCAGGCGGCGGCTGTCGCGGAAATACGCGAGGATCCTTTCGTCCGCGAACTGCTCGAAGATTTCGACGGTTCGGTCGAGGATACTTCCATCAAACCGAAGTAAAGAGAAGGGTAGCCATCATGATGAAAGGCCAGCTTGCAGGGCTGATGAAGCAGGCGCAGCAGATGCAGGACAACATGCGCAAGATGCAGGAACAGTTGGCGTTGATCGAAGTCGAAGGGCAGGCGGGCTCGGGTGCGGTCAAGGTGGTGATGACCTGCAAGCACGAAGTCAAACGCGTGCTCATTGATCCGTCGGTGATGGCGGATAGTAAGGAGACGCAGGACAGGGAGATGCTCGAAGATTTGATCGCCGCCGCCATGAACGATGCGGTGCGCAAGGTCGAGGCTACCAGCCAGGAAAAAATGGCCGGTGTCACCGCCGGGTTGCCGTTGCCGCCGGGCATGAAACTGCCATTCTGATTTTATTAATATTATCAATAAAATCAAATACTTAAATTAATCCACTATGGTGAATTCACCTCCATCGTTGCAGGCCCTGATCGAAGCATTGCGTTGCCTGCCCGGTGTCGGGCCGCGCTCGGCGCAGCGCATGGCCTTCCACCTGATGCAGCGTGACCGTCCCGGTGCCCAGCGCCTGGCAGTGACCATGAGTGCGGCGCTGGAGCGGGTGCGGCACTGCGAACGCTGTAACAACTTTTCCGAGGAACCGGTGTGCGTGTTGTGCCTGTCGCCGCGGCGAAATGGTCGGCTGTTATGTGTCGTCGAAACGCCGGGCGACCTGCTGATGATGGAGCAGGCGCAGTGCCATGACGGACTGTATTTTGTGCTGATGGGGGCGTTGTCGCCGCTGGACGGCATCGGGCCGAAAGACATTCACCTGGAACGCCTGCTGCAGCGCGCCGCCGACGGTGTGGTGCAGGAAGTGGTGCTGGCCACCAATTTCACGGTGGAGGGTGAGGCCACGGCACATTATGCCGGCGAGCTGCTGCGCGCCAAAGGCATCAAAGTCACGCGGATTGCTCGTGGCCTGCCGGTCGGTGGCGAGCTCGAACATGTCGACAGCGGCACGCTGGCGCAGGCCGTGCAGGAACGGCGCGCAGTCTGAGCGCTGGTTAAAGCTCCTGTGTCAGGGGCAGGTCGGGCACTTGAACAGTTGCGCGGATGCCGTGGTGCCGGCAACGGATTGGGTACCGAACACCGCGCCGATATGGTTCCCGGTGGGACCCACAAATGCACCGTCAACCCTGAGTGTCGCCGGGGAACTGGTAATGCACGGGCCGCCTGTGCACCCGGTGGCATTGGTGGTCATGCCCTCGATGGTGGCACCGCCGGCTTGCACATTGATCGTCAACGGTACGGCGCTGAAGTTGTAATTGACGCCGGTCGGGAAGGACATATTGAGGCTGCTCAGCACCGCGGTGCGTGCGGTGAAGTTGACGCCGATGCTGCCGAAGCTGAAGCTGGATGCGGTATTCACCGGAAACACGCTGTCGGTCGGCGTGGTGCCGCCGATGCGGTTGAATACCGCGGTACCGGTCTTCGCGGCAATGGTGTCCGGCGGCGTCACTACTCCATAGATGTAATGGAAGTGACCGTTGGGGGCCGGACCGAGCACTCTCACCACGCCGTTATCGCTGACGGTGCCACTGGTCCACCGCCCCCAGTGCACATTGACACCGGTACCGGACCCTGTGTCGGTGACGGCGGCCAGCGTCGTCGTGCCGATGAAATGAAATGGCCCGAATTCATCCGTGCCCGTCACATCGAGGCCGATCAGGGTCGTTCCGGACAGCGTGAGCTGGCTGGGAAATACGAACGCACCGCCGACATCGCCATTATCGGCCGCAGCAATGCCTAAGGTCGGTGTCAACAGCAGGCTGGTCCCTTGCGGCCCCAGGTCCTGCGTGGCCACGAATTGCAGTTGCGGCAGGGCTTCCGGCGTGGTGCTCGGGCGGCTTTCCGACGCGGCGCCACCGGTCGTGGCCTGTTCCGATCCCGAACCTCCGGACGCGCTCTTGGTGCCGCCCTGCTTGCGGCTTTCCAGTTTGTTGGATACGAAGTCCGGCGCCACCAGCAGGGGCTCAACAATACTCTTGGCGTCGGCGACGTAGAAATTTTCGTTGATGCCGAACGATTTCTGATCACGTTCGTTGGACACGTCGATGCGGTTTGTGCCGTGCGAGATGCCGTGAGTGCGGCCATAGAGCCCATCCTTGGCCAGTGAGCCGTCGCTGTTGCGGCAATCGCCCTGACACAAGGTTGCCGCATAGTCAGTGCCGCGGATGCCGATGGTCGCGGTCACCGTGCTCAGCCGGTAATTGGTGTGGTTGGCACGACCGACCAGTCCGGTCACCGTGCGCAGACCGCCTTTGAGCAGGCTCAGAAACCCGCGTTCGCTGCCGTCTTCCTTGCCGGTAAAGCGGAAATCGTCGATCCGCAGTTCACTGTTTTCCTTCAGCGAAACAATGCTCTCATCAATGAAGCGCACCTGCAGGTTGCTCGCGGCCCCCGTGCGCAGCAGATCCTTGTCCTGAATCATCGTGCCGAAAGCGAGGTTGACGGTTTGATTGCCGCGGATCGCGACCGCGTTGCCGGCGGCAAGCAATACCCGGCCGACGTCTGCGGCATGAACAGTGGCGGTGAGCCCAAGCGCGACACTGAAGGCAAAGCAGGGCGAAAACTGTTTCAGTTTCATGATGTTCCCCTTACCTGAAATCGTAGCGAATCTTCAAGGTCAGCATGTCGCGGCGGTAGGTGTAGAGCTCGAGGTTCGATGTGTTCTTGGACAACAGCAGTTCGGCACGCAGGCTCAGATCTCGCGTATAAGCGTAGCTCGCGACGGCATCAGCGGCATAATAATTGTCGCTGCGCGTGGTACCCAGAAGCGTGTCCGGGCCGCTGTAACGGCTTTTTTGGTAGGTGCCGCCGACGGAAAGCGCCCACTTGGGAATCGGGGTGATGGCGAGCGCGGCCCGTCCGCCGTAGATTTCGCGACCGAGATCCGGCCGGCCCTCGGTATTGCGCTCTTTTCCGGTGTTGATGCTGAGTGTCAGCAAAGGTTGCCATTTATCAATGAACGCTTTGCGGTAACCGATCCCGGCGGCATGGAACTCTGCGTCGCGGACCCGGTTGTTGCCGGCGTAATCGAATTGCGCTGTCTGCAGGAACGGGCTGATGGTCTGTAACTCGTCAAGCTGATGCAGCCATTCACCGGACAGGCTGGTGACGGTCCGGAAACGGTTGTAGTCGACAGTGACCTCCGCACGTGAAGCGGTAAGCCGATAGAAATTCTTGTCTTTGAAATACGAGATGCCACCATTGGCGGCAAAATTGCCCTGGTCAAATTGCTGGGCATCGCCAGAGCTGTTGAATTTGCCGTCGATCTGGCCGCCGGCGAACACAGCCAGACCCGGGGAAATCGGATGTGAGATCTGGCCGCCGACGGCGAGCCAGCTGAAGTTGGATTTGGTCTTGACGCCCGCCTGGCCGATCACCACGTTGCCGAAAACCGGAAGATTGATATTGGCGCTGCCGACGCCGCCGTTGACGTTGCTGTCATAACCATAGCCTAGTTCCACAAACAGGCCGGCGGTGGTGCGGTAAGAGCTTTCGCGGGAGCGCAGTGCGTCCAGGAAGCGCTCAATATTTGCCGCCACTGCCGCCGGTGGCTTGGTGTTCAGGACGGCATTGAATTCCTCGCGGGCGCGCTGGTCGTCGCCCATCACGAAGTAGCCGCGGGCAAGCTCCAGCCTGGCGTTGGCGTTATCCGGAAAATTGACGGCATAGCGCTCCAGGGCGAGCACGCCTTCGCCGGCACGACCGCTGTCGATGGCGGCGACACCAAAGTAAAAGTCGAACTGGGGATCGCCGAGTTGGTCGGGATGATTCTTGCCGAGCGCATAAGCTCCGGCCGCATCACCCTTGTCGAGCAATGCCTTGATGTCGTCGGCGGGGGCGGCCAGTGCTGCGCTGACCGATGTGAATATTGCCAGCAGCCCGATACAGATTACAGCCTTACCCCCGAATTTCATTTTTATTCTCCCTTGCCTGCCCCAAAACTTTGGAGAAGGGGCGGCAAAATTATAGGCTCTGTATACTGCGAAATTCTGCAATTAGCATACAGTAAATCATGAAACCAACAAGACCAGCGCGTGAGTTACCACAAAGATTACCCAGGAATCCCGCCCAAGCGGGACCGGGACCGGGTGGCGTATGACAGGTGCACGGAAAAAACGCAGCCCTATTCGCAATCCGCGGCCGAAAGTGGTGCCCAAGACGCAAACTGCGCCGCGCGGAGATATTCGCGGAGAGAGTCGCGGAGAGATTCAGGCGCCTGTCGCTGAAGTGGCGGTCAAATCAACAGGTCAGCCGTCGGCGGAAATGCGCGGCGAAAAACTGCACAAAATGCTGGCGCAGGCGGGGCTGGGGTCTCGGCGCGCCATGGAAGAACGCATTCGCGCGGGTGAAGTCATGGTCAACGGCAAGGTCGCCGGCATCGGTGACCGCGTAACGGCGGAGGACCACATCAAGGTCGGCGCGCGGATCGTGCGCTGGCCACAGCAGGGACAATTGCCGCGGGTGTTGCTGTATCACAAGCCGGAGGGCGAAATCGTCAGCAATGACGATCCGCAGGGCCGGCCTACGGTGTTCTCCAAACTGCCGCAAGCGCGCGGGTCGAAATGGCTGGCGATCGGGCGTCTCGACTTCAATACCAGCGGCCTGCTTATTTTTACGACCTCAGGCGACCTCGCCAACCGCATGATGCATCCGCGATTCGAGGTCGAGCGCGAATATGCCGTGCGCGTGCTCGGCACCATCAATCCGGCCAGCCTGGATGCGCTGCGCGCGGGGGTGCAGCTCGAAGACGGTGTTGCACGTTTTGAGTATCTGGAAGAAGAGGGTGGTGAGGGCGCCAACCGCTGGTTCCGCGTGCTGCTGCGCGAAGGCCGCAATCGCGTGGTGCGCCGGTTGTTCGAATCGCAGAATCTGACGGTGAGCCGGTTGATGCGTGTCCGCTTCGGCATTGTTGCGCTGCCGCCGCGGTTGAAACGCGGTCAGTTCATCGAGCTGGAGTCCGTCGACGTCGAACAGTTGGTGGCCTGGGCTGCGGCGCCGGAACAGACGGAGTCCCCGCCAATGCTGCCTTCTGCAGCAACAGAACACAGTCGTCCCCGCCGCTCGTCTCCGCCCAGATAAACGGTAGTTTTGGGAAGGCCCGTTCGACGTTCTTCCGGTTGTGCCCGACCTCCAGTACCAGCCAGCCCTGCGGAGTGAGATGCATCGCCGCGTCAGCCAGGATGCGCCGCACCAGATCGAGACCGTCGGCGCCGCCGTGCAGGGCGAGTGCCGGTTCACGGCGATATTCCGTAGGCAAGGTTCGCATCACCGGTTCACGCACGTACGGCGGATTGGTGAGAATCAGGTCGTAGCGTTGATCGGTGAGGCCGGTGAACAGGTCGGAGCGGATCAATTTCAGGCGTTGGGTCAATTCGTGTTCGCACGCATTGCGGCGGGCCACAGCGAGTGCCGCAGCGGAAATGTCCACGCCATCGACTTGCGCGCGCGGAAACGTGTGCGCAGCGACGATGGCGAGGCAGCCGGATCCCGTGCACAGATCCAGTATGGTTTGCGGCGACTGGCGTGGCTTCAGCCACGGTTGCAGACGGGTTTGCAGCAGTTCGGCGATGTACGAACGCGGCACGATGACGCGTTCATCGACATAAAACCGGTGCTCACCCAACCAGGCTTCGTGCGTCAGGTAAGCGGCGGGGATGCGTTCGTTGATGCGGCGCTCGAACAGAAGCTGCGCGCGTTGTGCGATTTTTGCGGATACCGGCTGGTCGAGTCTTGCTGCGAGATCTTCGAACGGACAGCCCAGAGCATGCACCATCAGCCAGGCGGCTTCATCGTCGGCGTTGAGTGTGCCGTGACCGTAGGCGAGTCGGGCGCTACGGAAGCGCTTGGCTGCGGCGGCGATCAGTTGCCGCGGGGTGTTTTGCTGTGCGGTGGGTGGTGACGCGCGTGACACTTAAAATATAAATAAAAACATATACTTATGATTTTTTCGCTGCAGTTTGAATTGATTATCCCAGCGCATCAAGGTTGAGTTTGATGCTCGACAGGTCATCGTTGATGCCGCTGGTGGTCCGGCCATTTTCGCTGGGCGGCGGGGTTTTCGCCGCGCTGCCGCCTGTGGGTGCGTTGCTGATCAGATTGTGCAGATTGCTCGGTGAGTCGGCATTGGCCAGCGCTTCGTCCATGGTGATGCGTCCGGCCCGGTAATGTTCGAACAAGGCCTGCTCAAAAGTTTTTGATCCCGGCGACAGGCTTTGTTCCATGGCGTCCTTGATCTGGTTGATCTCGCCGGCTTTGATCAGTTCCTGGATATGTTTGGTGTTGAGCATGACCTCGACTGCGGCAACCCGTTTGCCGTCGACGGATTTGATCAGGCGCTGCGAAACCACGCAGCGCAGCGCGATCGACAGATCGGCCTGCAGGCTTTCGCGCGCTTCGCGCGGGAAAAAACTGATGATGCGGTTCAGCGCGTTGTAGCTGTTGTTGGCGTGCAGCGTGGACATGCACAGGTGCCCCGTCTGCGCGAACAGCAGGCAGCTCTGCAATGTGGTTTTATCCCGGATCTCGCCGATCATCAGCAGGTCCGGCGCTTCGCGCATGGCGCTGATCAGCGCATTTTCGTAGCTGTGGGTGTCGACTCGGACTTCACGCTGATTGACGATGGATTTTTTGTGTTTGAAAATGAATTCAACCGGGTCTTCGATGGTCAGGATGTGGCCGGTTTTGGTGGCATTGCGAAAATCGATCATCGACGCCATGGTGGTCGATTTGCCCGAGCCGGTGGAACCGACGATCAGGATCAGCCCCAGCTTTTCCATGATCACTTCCTTCAGCACCGCGGGCAGGCCCAGGGTGTCGAAGGCCGGGACGTCCGGTTTGACGAAGCGGATCACCATTGCCACGGTGTTTTTCTGCGTGAAAATGTTGATGCGGAAATTGCCCATCTCGCCGCCGTTCTGGGCAAAATTCATCTCGTGTACGGTTTCGAATTCCTTGATCTGCACCTCGGTCATCAGCTCGTAGCTGATTTTTTTGACTTGTTCGGGATCGAGCGCCTGGCTGTTGATCGGCATTACCGTGCCGTTGATCTTGATCTGGATCGGGGCGCCAGAGGTGAAAAACATGTCTGACGCCTGCTTGTCGGCCATCAATTTGAACAGTGGTGTGACGAACATGATGGTTCCCCTGTTATGCCTGTTGCGGGCTGTTGCCGTATGCGGCGTTCAGACCATTCTGCCAACTCATTCTGCCAACTTTAGCCGGTGTTGCAAAGCATTGTCGGTTCGTGGCGAAACAGATCAGTTAATCGTCGCTGCGCAGCAGGTCATTGATGCTGGTTTTGGCGCGGGTTTTGGCATCGACCCGCTTGACGATGACTGCGCAGTAGAGGTTGCATTTGCCGTCGGCAGAGGGCAGCGAACCGGAGACCACGACGGAACCGGCAGGCACTCGGCCGTACAGTACTGTGCCGGAGGCGCGATCATAGATCTTGGTGCTCTGGCCGATGAATACGCCCATCGAAATCACCGAGCCTTCCTCGACCACCACGCCCTCGACGATTTCCGAGCGCGCGCCGACAAAGCAGTTGTCCTCGATGATGGTCGGATTGGCCTGCAGCGGTTCAAGCACGCCGCCAATGCCGACGCCGCCCGACAGATGCACGTTTTTGCCGATCTGCGCGCAGGAACCGACCGTGGCCCAGGTGTCGACCATGGTGCCTTCATCGACATAGGCGCCGATGTTGACGAATGACGGCATCAGAATCACGTTTTTGGCGATGAACACGCCGCGCCGCGCGGCAGCCGGCGGCACCACGCGAAAACCGCCGGCCTTGAAGGCCGCTTCGTCGTAGTTGGCGAATTTCGGTGCGACCTTGTCGTAGTAGCGCGTGGTGCCGTCCTGCATCACCACGTTGTCCTGCAGCCGAAACGACAGCAGCACGGCTTTTTTTGCCCATTCGTTGGTTTGCCATTGGCCATTCTTTTTTTCCGCGACGCGCAGCGTGCCGGCGTCGAGCAGGCCGATGGTGTCATTGACAGCGCGGCGCACTTCCGCGGGTGCAGTGGCGGGAGACAGCGTGGCGCGGTTATCCCAGGCTTGTTCGATGATGCTTTGCAGTGTTTGCATGTCCGGTTCCTTTTTTACAATGAGGCGGCAAACCGCCGCAGGCGGTGCGCCGCTTCCACACATTCGGCTACGCTGGCGACCAGCGCGATGCGGATGCGGCCGGCTCCCGGGTTGATGCCGCGCACTTCGCGCGCGAGATAACTGCCGGGCAGCACGCTGACGCCTTCGGTCGCGTACAGCCGGCGGGTGAATTCAACATCATCAATCGGCGTCTGCAGCCACAGGTAAAACGCGGCGTCCGGCCATTCTGCCGGCAACACCGGTTGCAGGATGTCGATCACGGCTTTGAATTTTTCCAGGTACAGTGCGCGGTTGGCGACAACGTGGGCTTCATCGCGCCAGGCTGCGATGCTGGCTTCCTGCACCGGCGGGCTCATCGCACTGCCGTGATAGGTGCGATAGAGGTAAAACTTTTTCAGGATCGCGGCGTCGCCAGCGACAAATCCCGAGCGCATGCCCGGCACGTTGGAGCGTTTTGACAGGCTGGAGAACACCACCAGCTTGTGGAAATCAGCGCGACCGAGCTGTGCGGCGGCGGCGAGTGCCCCCAGCGGCGGTTTGGCTTCGTCGAAATAGATTTCTGAATAACATTCGTCGGCGGCGATGACGCAGTTGTAGCGGTCGGCGTATTCGAACAGTCGTTTCCAGTCGGCGATGGTCAACACCTTGCCGGTGGGATTACCGGGTGAGCAGACATAGAGCAGTTGTGCGCGCCGCCACGCGGCGTCGGGCAACTGGCCGGGATCAAAGGCGTAGTTGTCATCGGACAAGGTGTTGATGAACTCCGGCTGCGCGCCGGCGAGCAGCGCTGCGCCTTCGTAGATTTGATAGAAAGGGTTGGGGCAGATCACCACCGGCAGTTGACCGCCGTTGCCACTGTTGTCTATCACGGACTGGGCAAAGGCAAACAGCGCTTCGCGGCTGCCGTTGACCGGTAGTACCTGCGTTGCCGGGTCGGGTTGCGCGATGGCATAACGTTTGGCGATCCACTGTGCGATGGCCAGACGCAGGGCATCGCTGCCCAGTGTCGCTGGATAACCGGACAGGCCGCCGAGGCTGGCCACCAGCGTGTCGCGGATAAAAGCCGGTGTCGGATGTTTGGGTTCGCCGATATGCAGGCTGACCGGTTTGACGGCGGGCGGCGGCTGATTGCCGGCAAGCAGCGTGGTGAGGCGCTGAAACGGGTAACTCTGCAGTTGGTCGAGGCGTGGATTCAACGCATTTCCGTCAGCGGGTCGGTGATCCGGAAACGAGCGGCGGCAGATCAGGCACACGTGCCAGTTTGAAACCGCGCTGCATATGCTGTGCATTGACCGTGGTGAAAATGCCACCGCGCACGTAGAACCGTGCCGTCAGGTGCATGTAACGCGGCTTGCTGGCGCGCACCAGGTCATCGAGTATCAGGTTGGTCACCGCTTCGTGGAACGCACCTTCGTTGCGAAACGACCAGATGTAGAGTTTCAGGCTTTTCAGCTCGATGCAGCGCTTATCCGGCACGTAATCGAGGATCAGGGTCGCGAAATCCGGCTGCCCGGTTTTCGGGCACAGGCACGTAAACTCCGGTATTTCCATGTGAATCCGGAAATCGCGAGCCGGCGCCGGATTGGGAAACGTCTCAAGTTCACGGGAAGGCTGTGTAGACATTAGCGGACGTATCTATTTAATGAGGCAATTCAGTTAAAATGCGCGCTGAATTCTACCCGTTTGGCTTCGCTACACAACTTTTTCTTGGCAGAACAGCACCTTGCGCCTCAAGCAGATCAATCTCGCCGGTTTCAAGTCTTTCGTCGACCCCACGCATATTCCCGTGCCGGGGCAACTGGTCGGCGTAGTGGGGCCCAACGGCTGCGGTAAATCCAACATCATCGATGCCGTGCGCTGGGTACTCGGCGAAACTTCGGCAAAACACCTGCGCGGCACGACGATGCAGGACGTGCTGTTCAACGGTTCGGGCAACCGCAAGCCGGTCAATCGCGCCACCGTCGAGCTGGTGTTCGACAACAGCCTCGGCAAGGCCGCCGGCCAATGGTCGAGTTACGCCGAGATTTCAGTCAAGCGCATGCTCGAGCGGGACGGCGATTCTTCGTATTACATCAACAACATCCATGTCCGGCGCCGCGACATTGCCGATATATTCCTCGGCACCGGCCTGGGCAGTCGCGCCTACGCGATTATTGAGCAAGGCATGATTTCGCGGGTCATTGAGGCCAAACCGGAGGAACTGCGGGTATTCCTCGAAGAAGCCGCGGGTGTTTCCAAATATCGCGAGCGTCGGCGTGAAACTGAATTGCGCCTGCGCGATACCCGCGAGAATCTGGCGCGGGTTGACGACATCCGCCTGGAACTCGACAAGCAACTGACGCATCTGCAGGGGCAGGCCGAGGTTGCCACCCGGTATCACGCATTGCAGACCCAGGTCGCCGGCACCCAGCACCTCTTGTGGTTTGCGCGCCGGCAGGAATCGGCGGCAACCCGCAACCGCCATGCGCGCGATATCGAGAAACTGGGCAACGAACTCGAAGCCGAAACCGCGCGCCTGCGCGATGCCGAGCGTCGCCTCGAAGAATTGCGCAACCAGCATTACCGCGCCGGCGACGAAATGCACGCGGCGCAGGGCGCCTTGTATGAAACCAATGCCGAGATCGCGCGCCTGGAACAGCAGATCGCGCATATCCGCGAAAACCGCAGCCGTGTCGAACAGCAGATCGGCAGCCTGGGCAACCAGATGGGCGCCGCGGAGTCTCAGCTCACAGAGTCGCAGTCCAGCCTGACGGAATGGCGCGGCGAACACGCACAGGCGCAGAGCAGGATCGGTTTTTGTGAGGCACGCATTGCCGAGGAGCGGGCCAAACTGCCGGTGGTCGAAGCCGCCTGGCGCGCGACCAGCGCCAGGCGCGATGAATTGCAGCAGGCCATGGGGCGCGCCGAGCAGTCGCGCCAGGTGGAGCAGACCAAACTTGAGCATGCCTCTCGAGTGTTGGAACGCTTATCGGCACGCGACGCGCGCCTGCATGAGGAGCAGAACGGGCTCGAGAAACCCGATACCGGTGCGCTTGAGGCGCTGCAGTCACAGATCGGTGTTATTGCCGCAGAACTGTCCAACCGCCGCGAAGTGGTGGCACAGAAGGAACGCGAACTGCCGCAGCTGGAGCAGGAACTTGAGCAACGCACCGCCGCAGTGGATCAGGCGGTGCAGGGTATTACCGCCATGGAAGCACGTGTCGAGACCTTGCGCCAGCTGCAGGACAAGCTGGCCCATGGTTCGGATATCGAGAACTGGATTGCGGCGCGCGGTCTCGATGGCGCGACGCGGCTGTGGCAGGGCATTGCCATCGAAGCGGGTTACGAGGATGCGCTTGAAGCGGTTCTGCGCGAGCGCCTGAATGCAGTCACCCTGGACGGCCTGGAAGCCTGCGGCAACTGGGGTGATGTACCACCGGGCAAGCTGGCGGTGGCTGAGGTTGGTGACAACAGTGATGCGGGTGCTGCCGCGCCGATGCCGGCGCGGGCGATGCCGCTGGCGCATTTTGTCACCTGTCGCGACCAGCGACTGGCAGCGGCGCTGGCGGACTGGTTGCATGGCGCATTCGTGGTTGAAAATCTGGCGGCAGGGCTTGCGTTGCGTGCGCAACTTGCCCCCGGAGCGATGCTGGTATCGCGCGATGGCTATGTGTTTACCCGACACAGCCTGACCTTCCATGCGCCGGATTCTGAATTGCACGGCGTATTGTCACGCCAGCGTGAAATCGAGACCCTGGACTCGGCGGTTACCGGCAAGAAGGGCGCCATAGATGCGCTGCGAGCTTCGGCTGAGGAGCAGGTTGCGCGCATTGCTGCTGCAAAAACGACGCTGGGCGCGTTGCGCGAGGAAGTCAGCGGGCTGCAGCAAAAACACCATGCATTGCAGATGGAAAGCGTTCGACTGACCGAGCAGACGCAGCGGCTGACGCAGCGCGGCGAGCAGATCGCCGCGGAACTGGCCGAAATCGCCGAGCAGGCCGCAGCGGAGACCGCGCACAGTGCGGAGGCGACAACCAATCTTGCGCGTTTTGGCGAGGAAGCCGGCGGTTTCGCGCGCGAACTGGAACTGGCGCTGGGCGTATACCGCGAGGCGCAGTCGGTTCTCGATCAACAGCGGGAAACTGCTCAGTTGGCAGACCGCGAACTGCAGGAGGCCGTATTCCAGGGCAAGACCCTGACGAACAAGATCGGCGATGTCGAGCGCGTGATCGCCACTGCCACGGATAATATCGAGCGCTTGCGCCTGGCGCTGACCACCGAGCAGGAAGCAATGTCACGGCTTGATGAATCGCCCTGGCAAAGCCAGTTGCAGATCGCACTGTCGCTGCGCGGCACCAAGGAGCAGGCGCTGGCGCAGGCCCGTGACGCACTGGAGGCGACCGAAGCGCAACTGAAGGCTGTCGAGCAGGAGCGCATGGAAGCTGAGCAGAAGCTGGCTCCGCTGCGTGACCGCATCAACGAAGTGAAGCTGAAGGAGCAGGAAGCGCGGATCAACGAAGAGCAGTACGCTCAGCAGCTTGCCGAAGCCGGCGCTGATGAAGCGGCGCTGGCTCAGCAACTGGAAAAAGGCACACGCTCGGGATCGCTGCAATCGGATATCAACCGCCTGAACGCGGAGATCAAGGAACTTGGGGCGGTGAATCTGGCGGCGCTGGAGGAGTTGGGCGTGGCCCAGGAGCGCAAGACCTACCTCGATGCGCAATCCGAAGATCTGACCTCGGCGATGAATACGCTGGAGGATGCCATCCGCCGCATTGATCGTGAAACCCGGGAGCGGCTGCAGTCGACGTTCGACGAGGTCAACTCACATTTCTCGAAAATGTTCCCCGCGCTGTTCGGCGGCGGCAACGCAAAGCTGCTGCTGACCGGCGAGGAAATTCTCGACTGCGGCATCCAGGTCGTTGCACAGCCGCCGGGCAAGAAAAACAGCTCGATCCATCTGCTGTCCGGTGGCGAGAAGGCGCTGACCGCGATGGCGCTGGTATTTTCGATATTCAAATTGAACCCGGCGCCGTTCTGCATGCTGGATGAGGTCGATGCACCGCTCGACGACCACAACACCGGGCGCTTTTGCGAACTGGTGAAAAAAATGTCCGAGCAGTCGCAGTTCGTGTTCATCAGCCACAATAAAATCACCATGGAACTGGCCAACCAGCTGCTGGGCATCACCATGCAGGAGCCCGGCGTGTCACGGGTGGTGGCAGTGGATATTGATACCGCCATGAAACTCACGGAAGAGGCGGCTTAACAGGCCCTAACATGAGCGACCTGCAGATCGCATTGGCGGCAATCGGACTGTTGGTGGTCGGCGGTGTTTATGCATTCAATCTGTGGCAGGAACGCAAGCTGCGCCAGCGGCTGGAGCGCGCGTTCGAAGGCGGGCATGACGATGTGCTGCTGAAGGCGACAGCGCCGGCTAAGGAGCCCGTCGTTCCTTCAGCGCGCATCGAGCCCAGTCTGGGCGGATCGCCTATTGCGGTTAAACCTGCGTTGGCAGAACTGGCGCCAGTCACGGCAGATGGAGCTGATCCGGTCATCGAATTTGCCGCCGACATTGAATTGAATGAGCTCGCAGGTGATGCTGCATTGCGCGAATTGCTGTCGCAGCTGGCAACCTTTGGCAAACCGGCTCGGCTGCTTGGCTGGGACGAGGCTGCCGGCGTTTGGCAAATACTGGGCCGTGGTGCACATGGCGACTGCCGACGGCTGCTTGCGACGCTGCAACTGGTCAACCGTGCGGGGCCGGTGCATGCACCGCAACTCAACGGCTTCTGTGACGCAGTGCGGGCCTGGGCCGCACGACACGGCGGCGAAGTGCAGATCGACGATACGACAGAGGCCTTGCAGGCGGCACGCGAACTCGATGTGTTTTGCGGCGAGATGGATGTGGCAATCAGCCTGAATGTGGTGCCGCAGTCCGGCGGTGCGTTTCCGGGCGAGCAGGTCGCCGCAGCAGCACAAGCGGTTGGCTTTATCCTCGAGGCTGACGGCATGTTTCATTGGCGCGATGCCGCTGGCCAGACCCTGTTCACCATGGAAAACCATGAGTCGGAAGCGTTCGCTGAAGACCGACTGGCGATGATGCAGACTTCCGGTCTGACCTTGCTGCTCGACGTGCCGCGCATTGTTGATGGCGCGGCGGCGCTGGAACGCATGGCGCATACCGGCGCTGAAATTGCCGAAGCGCTGGGCGGGTTTGTCGTCGATGACAACCGCGTGCCGCTGCAGGATGCCGGCGTGGCGCGCATTAAAACCCAGTTGCAGGGGATCTCCGCGACGATGGCCGGGCGCCAGATTCCGGCGGGAAGTCCGCGAGCGCAACGGCTGTTTGCATGACCGCAGACGCGCTGCGGGAGCGCGTCGCACGCCTCCGCCAGGAAATCGAGCAGCACAATCATCGCTATTACGTGCTCGACGCGCCAGCCATTTCCGATGCCGAATATGACCGCTTGTTCCGCGAACTGCAGCAATTTGAAGCGGCGCACCCCGAACTGATCAGCACTGATTCTCCGACACAGCGCGTCGGCGCTGCACCGCTCGCGGAATTTGCCCCGGCGCCGCATCGCCAGCCGATGTTGTCGCTGAACAATGCGTTTGCGGCCGATGAAGTCGAGGCCTTCGACCGGCGCGTGCGCGAAGCGCTGGGGCAGGAAGATGTCGAATACGCGGTAGAGCCCAAATTCGACGGCTTGGCGATCAGCCTGATCTACGAAAACGGAAAGTTTGTCCGCGGTGCCACCCGCGGCGATGGTTACACCGGTGAGGATGTGACGGTGAATCTGCGCACCATACGCTCGATTCCGCTGCAGCTGACGCAGAATCCTGCGCCGCAGTTGCTGGAAGTGCGCGGTGAAGTGTTGATGTTGCGTGCGGATTTCGAGCGCCTGAATCAGCAGCAACAGGCGCAGGACGCGAAACTGTTCGTTAATCCGCGCAATGCAGCGGCGGGCTCTTTGCGCCAGCTCGACCCAAAGATCACGGCTGGGCGCAAGCTGACTTTCTTTGCCTATGGCCTGGGTGCTGCGGAAATGCCAGCGCAGCTACAGAGTCATTCTCAAGTAATTGATTTTATTGATAAAAATGGATTTCGCGTGGCGCGGGAACGCGACGTGGTTCGTGGCGCTGCCGGTTTGCTGGAGTATTACCGCCGCATCGGCGAAGCACGTGCCGGCTTGCCGTATGACATCGACGGCGTGGTCTACAAGGTCAACAGTCTGGCGGCGCAGCAGCAGCTGGGCCATGTCGCGCGTGCGCCGCGTTTTGCCGTGGCCCACAAGTTTCCGGCAGAAGAGGCGACCAGCGTGATCCTCGGCATCGATGTACAGGTCGGACGCACCGGTGCGCTGACACCGGTGGCTCGGCTGCAGCCGGTGTTCGTCGGCGGCGTCAACGTCACCAACGCGACCTTGCACAACGAAGACGAGGTGCGGCGCAAGGATGTGTACACGGGTGATACCGTGGTGGTGCGTCGCGCCGGTGATGTGATTCCAGAAGTCGTGCGTGTGGCGACTCCGGGACCGCGGCGCGATGAAGACCGTTTTGTGATGCCCGAGCACTGTCCCGTTTGTGATTCGCTGGTGGTGCGGCAGGAAGACGAAGCCGCGTCGCGCTGCAGCGGTGGCTTGTACTGCAGCGCCCAGCGCAAGCAGGCCTTGCTGCATTTTGCATCGCGCCGCGCGCTGGACATCGAGGGCTTGGGTGACAAGCTGGTGGAGCAACTGGTGGACCAGAATCTGGTGCGTACGCCCGCCGATCTGTATGCACTGGATCTGCAAACCTTGTCAGGACTGGAACGCATGGGTGAAAAATCCGCAGCCAATGTGCTGGCGGCCATTGCCAAGAGTCGCGATACCACGCTGGCACGGTTGATTTATGCACTGGGTATCCGTAATGTCGGGGAAAGCACGGCGCGCGATCTGGCGCAGTCTTTCGGTAGCCTGGAAGCCGTGGTTGCCGCCGAAGAATCGGCGTTGCAGCAGGTGCCGGATGTTGGCCCCATCGTCGCGCAAAGCGTGGCGCAATTTTTTGCGGAGCCGCACAATCTGGAAGTGATTGCAGGTTTGTGTACGGCTGGTGTGCGCTATGAGGCGATTGCACCGCAGGCAGCGGTTTCGGGTGCGGTGGCCGGCAAGAAATTTGTGCTGACAGGCGCTTTGCCCGGCTTGAGCCGTGATGACGCGAAGGCGCGCATCGAGGCTGCAGGCGGCAAGGTGACCGGCAGCGTGTCGAAAAAAACCGATTTTGTCGTGGCCGGCAGCGATGCCGGCAGCAAACTGGACAAGGCGCAGGCGCTTGGCATCCAGATCATTGATGAGCAGCAGTTGATTGCGCTGCTGGCATCGTAAATGAAGTCTGCTGAGGTCGTAAATGAGTCGTAATGCGAAAGGATTACTGGTGAAACGCACATCCATACGCAAGGCGGTTTTTCCTGTGGCCGGGCTGGGCACCCGTTTTCTGCCGGCGACCAAAGCCAGCCCCAAGGAGATGCTGCCCGTGGTCGACAAACCGCTGATTCAGTACGCGGTGGAGGAGGCGATCGCGGCCGGAGTGACCGAGCTGATTTTTGTCACTGGTCGCGGTAAACGTGCGATCGAGGACCATTTCGACCAGGCTGTCGAACTGGAGATGGCACTGGCGAAGGCTGGCAGAAATCAATTGCTGGCGGAAGTGCGCGGCATATTGCCCAAAGGCGTCAATTGCATCTTTGTGCGCCAGGCGCAGCCCTTGGGATTGGGGCATGCGGTGCTGTGCGCACAGCCCGCCGTGGGCAATGAACCCTTTGCCGTGTTGTTGGCTGACGACCTGATTGATGCGTGCACGCCGGTGCTGGCGCAGATGGAGCGTCTGCACCGGACGGATGGTGCCGCGGTAATTGCCGTGCAACAGGTGCCCAAGGCGGAAATTTCCCGCTACGGCGTGGTTGCGCTGCCGCCGCGCTCGCGTTCGCCGCACGTCATCAGCGGCATTGTCGAAAAGCCGCCAGCGGCAAAGGCACCGTCGCGGCTGGGTGTGGTCGGCCGTTACATACTGACGCCGCGCATATTCACCGAATTGTCCGGTTCCAGGGCCGGCGCCGGCGGTGAAATCCAGCTGACCGATGCCATTGCCCGCCTGCAGCGGCGTGAAACCGTGCTGGCCTACGAATTTGAAGGTCGACGCTATGACTGCGGCAGCAAGCTGGGTTACCTCGAAGCCAATGTGGAGTTGGCAAAAAAACATCCGGAGATCGGCGCCGCGTTCAGGCGTTATCTGCGGCGGCTCCCGGTCTGAACAGGGCGGAGCACTTGCCCGGATATAATCGGTTGTCGACCTCCCGCTGTGCATTTTTCCGTCAAGTTTTTCGTCAAGGTAATACATGGCCAGCAAACTGATGATCATTATGGTCAATACCGACCCCTCCAATGTGCCGGAATTGGGCGCGCCGTTTTTCCAGGCGACGGTGGCGGCTGCGATGGACTACGAAGTCGAGGTGATTCTGACCGGGCGTGCCGGTGAATTGGCGAAAAAAGGGGTGGCTGAAAACCTGTTCGTCACCGAAGGCGCGCTGAAGAGTGTTTACGACTTCATCAAGGACGCGCATGAAGCCGGCGTTCGTTTCAAGGTCTGCACGCCGACGCTGGAACTGTGGGGCGACGATCTGATCCCGGAGATTGATGAAATCATCGGTGGCGCTTATGTCATCGAGCAGGCGATGGACGACGATGTCGTGACTTTCACTTATTGAGCCATTCCTTGTCACTTTCTTCAGCAGAAGCCAGGGATCTGCTGGCACGTTCCGATCTCTTGCTCGCGCCTGAGGCGGTCGAGCAGGTGGTGGTGCGCGTTGCGGCTGAAATCACGGCCGAGCTGAGTGAGGAACTGCCGATGCTGCTGGCGGTGATGCGCGGTGCTGTGGTGTTCGCGGGACAACTGCTGCCGCTGTTGCGCTTCCCGCTTGAATTTGACTATCTGGATGCCAGTCGTTACGGCAAAGCGACTCGGGGCGGCGAACTGGACTGGCGGGTGGACGTGCCGGCAGGGGTGAAGGATCGCACGGTGTTGATCGTCGACGATATCCTCGACGAAGGACATACGCTGGCGGCGATCCGTCGCCGCCTGCTGGATGCAGGTGCGCGGCGGGTGCTGATCGCGGTGTTTGCCGATAAAGATCTGGAAAAAGCCAAACCGGTGACCGCCGATTTTATCGGGACATCGCTGCCCAACCGGTATGTGTTTGGTTTTGGCCTGGATGTGCGCGGCCTGTGGCGCAACCTGCCGGCGGTTTATGCCTTGCACCAGGGCGAACAGGACTGAAGGTCGGCCATGCTCGGCATCATTGGCGGCAGCGGTCTGAACCGGATCGCGGATCTTGAAGCGCCGCGGCGGGTAACGATGAATACGCCTTATGGCGAACCCTCGGCGGCGCTGACTGTCGGCAAACTGCATGGGTTTGAGGTCGTGTTCCTCGCCCGCCATGGCGATGGCCACACCATTGCGCCGCACCGGATCAATTACCGCGCCAATATCCATGCCCTGCATGCACAGGGCGTTCGCGATGTCATTGCGGTGGCGACGGTCGGCGGCATTTGCGACGACCTGGGCCCGGGCACACTGGTGGTGCCGGACCAGATCATCGATTACACGCATGGCCGGGAAGCCACATTTTTTGACGGTGTCGCGCAGCCGCTGCAGCACATCGATTTCACACGACCATTTCATGGCGCGCTGCGCGGCCGTTTGCTGCAGGCCGGGGCGGCTTCAGGTGAGTCCTTGCACGACGGCGGCGTTTATGGCGCGACCCAGGGGCCGCGACTGGAGACTGCTGCCGAGATTGAGCGCATGGCTCGCGATGGCGCCGATGTGGTCGGCATGACCGGCATGCCGGAGGCCGCATTGGCGCGCGAGATCGGGATCGATTACGCGATGCTGTGCGTGGTGGTCAACGCTGCGGCAGGGCGCGGAAGCAATGCCGAAGGCGTGGCCATGGCCGAAATCACTGCGGTGGCGGAAGCGGCGATGCGGCGTGTCGCGATCATTCTTGCCAGTGTGGTGCAACACCATGGCCATTAGACCCGTACTGCGCATGGGCGATGAACGCCTGTTGCAGATCTCGCGTCCGGTGGAGCATTTTGATACACCGGAACTGCACGGGCTGATTGCCGACATGGAAGACACCATGGCAGCGCTAAATGGTGCAGGACTGGCGGCACCGCAGATTGGTGTGCTGCTGCGCGTGGTCATTTTCGGCATCGAGGCCAATCCTCGTTACCCGGATGCCGAACCAGTGCCGCAAACCATACTGGTCAATCCGGTGATTACATTGCTGGATGCAGAGATGGAGGAAGACTGGGAGGGCTGTCTGTCAGTGCCCGGCATGCGTGGGCTGGTGCCGCGTCACCTGCGTCTGCGTTACCGGGGCTTTGATGCCCACGGTGCGGCGATCGATCGCACCGTGCAGGGTTTCCATGCCCGCGTGGTGCAGCACGAATGCGACCATCTCGACGGCGTGCTGTATCCGATGCGCATCCGAGACCTGCGCGATTTCGGTTTTACCGAAGAGCTGTTTCCCGGCCAGGAGATAGCTGATGACTGAGCGGAGACGATTGAGCAACAAAGATTGAGATGACGCTGAGGCCCAAGCTTAAGCCTGCAGCTCAGACCCGCAACTGGTCGAGCAATTCGCTTTCGAAGCGCACCGTGGTTTTCGGATTGCTCAGCGCGGCACCGCTGACGACGAAGGTGTCTTCGGCGCGGGCACCCAGGGTGTTGATTTTCGCCGCATGCAGATTGATGTCAAAGGCGGTCAGCGTGCGGGAAACCCGCGACAGCAGGCCGGGACGATCGCCGGCAACAATGGACAACATGCGGTAGGCGCCGCGCTCATCGGTCTGAATGAATACTTCCGGCGTAATCGGGAAATGGCGCAGTTGCCGGCTCAGGCGCGGCTTGGTCAGCGGTGGCAGCGGCGCCTTGCCGGTCAGCCGATCGATCAGTTCGTACTCGATGTAACTGATCAGGTCGCGGTATTCCGGCTGCCGGTTGGACGCATCCTGGATCTGGAAGGTGTCAAGTGCGTAGCCGTGCCGGGTGGTGTGGATCTTGGCTTCAAAAATATCGAAGCTGATGCCCTCGAAAAAACTGCAAATCCTGGAAAACAGTTCCTTCTGATCCGCCACGTAGACCAGTACCTGCAGGCCTTCGCCGACCGGTGACAGACGGGCTTTGACCACCGGCACGCTGGAGTTGACGTGGTGGTGCAGGTGGCGGGTGTGCCAGGCGATTTCCTGTGCTTCGTGGCGCAGAAAATAGGCGGTGTCGAGCTGCTTCCAGAACGCCTGATAATCCGCTTCCGGGATGGCGTACAGCCGCAGCCGCACCATCGCGTCTTCCTGACGTCCGCGCTGACCGTCCTGGCGTCCGCTGCGCTCTCCGGTGAGCATGCGCCGGGTGGCGTGGAACAAGTCTTCGAGCAGTTTGGCTTTCCATGCATTCCACACCTTGGGACTGGTGCCGCGGATGTCGGCGACCGTCAGCAGATAGAGTGCGACCAGATGGCGTTCGTCACCGACGCGCTGTACGAAACCGCGCACGACATCGGGGTCGGTCAAATCCTGTTTTTGAGCGGTGGCCGACATCACGAGATGCTGTTCCACCAGCCAGGCCACCAGATCGGCATCGGGCTGCGACAGACCGTGGGTTTTGCAGAAGCGCAGGGCATCGACCTTGCCCAGAACAGAGTGGTCGCCGCCGCGGCCTTTGGCAATGTCGTGAAACAGCCCGGCAAGATAAAGGATCTCGGGTTTGTCGAACTCGCTCATCAGGCGGCTGCACAGAGGAAATTCGTGCGCCAGCTCGGGCACCGCAAAACGGCGAACATTGCGCACCACTTTGAGGATGTGCTCGTCCACCGTGTAAACATGATACAAGTCATGTTGCATCTGACCGGTGACACGGCCAAAAGCGGGGATGTAGCGGCCGAGGATGTCGAAGCTGTGCATGCGCTGGAGTTCGCGGATCATCCGCGTCGGGCTGCGCAGGATGTCCATGAACAGCGCCTGCATGTGCGGATCGCGGCGGGCCGCCGGATTGATGCGGCGTCGTGCGCGCCACAGCGCACGCAGCGTTACCGCGCCGATGCCTTTGATACCGTGGTGTTGCTGCAGCAATGAAAATACTTCAAGTATCGAGCAGGGATCGCGATCAAATATGGTCGTGTCCGGGGCTGACAGCAGTTCACCGCGGATCACGAAGCGCGGATTGAGTGGCGTGATCACCGAGCGATTGGCTGGCGGGGCGATGCGCAGCGCCAGGTTCTGCAGCAGGATGGTGTTGAGCAGGTATACCGATTTTGCAGTCTGGTAATAACGCTGCATCAGTCGTTCGCTGGCGCGCCGGTTGGCGCGGGTGGCGAAACCGAGCTGTTTGGCGAGCGTGGTCTGGTGATCGAACAACAGGCGATCTTCGCGGCGTCCGGCCAAGTAGTGCAGGTGGATGCGCAGCAGTTCCAGCAGTCGTTCGTGGCGGCTGATGGCGCCGGCTTCGTCCCGGGTGATAAACCCACGCCGGGCGAGCTCCAGCCAGGTCCGGCCCAGACTGGCGGCGCGTGAAATCCACAAAATGGTGTTCAGGTCACGCAGCCCGCCGGCGCTTTCCTTGAGATTGGGCTCCAGGTTGGTTTCCTGGTGGCGGGAGTGGCGTTCCTGCTGTTCGATGCGCTTGGCACTGAGAAATGCCGCAGGATCAATGGTCTGCTGCACTTTGCGGGTGAATCGCCGGTACAGCTCGCGGTTGCCGGTGATCAGGCGGGACTCGAGGAGAGTGGTCTGCACAGTGACGTCGCCGGACGCGATTTCAAAACACTCCTCCAGCGTGCGCACACTGTGTCCGACATCCAGTCCAATATCCCAGAACGTGCCGACCAGCGCTTCGAGTTTTTCCCGCAGCACTGCGTTGGGAGATGTCGGCAGCAGGACAAGGATATCGACGTCGGAGTGGGGAAACAACTGGCCGCGACCGTAACCGCCGACGGCAATCAGCGCGATTTCGTCCGGCATCTGGTGTGATTTCCAGGCCAGCCGCAGGTGACGGTCGGTCAACAGCGTCAAATGGCGCAATACTTCACGGCCCATCCGTCCCGCTTCGAACTGCCGTTGCAGCGCTGCGCGTTCAGCCGCCAGCGCTTCGCGCTGGACATCCTGCGGGGAGGCACGGGGCGTGCGGGTCGGGGTTTCTGTGACGTTGCTCATGAGCGAGAACGGCGGCAAGTCTGTCGTGTTCAGGCCGGCGGTGCGGGGGTTGCCGCGGATACGGTCAGCACTTCGTAACCGGTGTCGGTCACCAGCACGGTGTGTTCCCACTGCGCCGACAGGCTGTGATCTTTGGTGACAATGGTCCAGCCATCGCCCAGTTGCCGGATGTCCGCACGGCCGGCGTTGATCATCGGCTCGACAGTGAAAATCATGCCGGCTTCCAGGCGCATGCCCATGCCCGGCCGGCCGTAATGCAGGATCTGCGGCTCTTCATGGAAATTGCGGCCGATGCCATGTCCGCAGAATTCACGGACTACACTGCAACCGTGTTTTTCGGCATGGATCTGGATGGCGTGTCCGATGTCGCCCAGAGTATTGCCGGGTCGCACGGCGTGGATGCCGCGCCACATGCAATCGTAGGTCAGGTCGACCAAGCGCCGAGCCTGGATCGACGGCGGACCGACAGAGAACATGCGGCTGGTGTCGCCATGGAAGCCGTCTTTGATAACAGTGATGTCGATATTGATGATGTCGCCGTTCTTGAGTTTTTTCTCTCCGGGCACGCCGTGGCAGACCACATGATTGACCGAAGTGCAGATCGATTTGGGATAGGGGGTGTAACCCGGCGGCGTGTAGTTCAGCGGTGCCGGTATCGTGCCCTGTACATTCACCATGTAGTCGTGGCACAGGCTGTCGAGTTCAGCGGTGGTGATGCCGGACTTGATATGCGGGGTGATGAAGTCCAGCACCTCTGCGGCGAGGCGGCCAGCGACCCGCATGCCCCCGATTTCCTGCTGATTCTTGATATTTACGGGCATGACAGCGTTTTTGATGCGCGCCGCAGGGCTGCGCGGGTATGGGTTGTTGCGGGGTTGTTACGTGAAGGTGCGATTCTAACAGTTTGTAACCATTCAAAAAATTCGGGTTTCGGCGCTGGCGTCGGTTTTTTTGCGCCGTTCATCAGGGGCTGGCGTATGGCTTGAGAGTAAATGGCTTTGCGTGTTAAAATAAGGAGTTAGCTTGGTTCTGTGGCCACATACTGTAGCTGTCATTTTATACGGCCGGAACCGGCAACAACCCCACACACCTGTCGACGTTAAGGGTGCCCGGATTTCCGGGTCGCAATGGACAGGTGGCGGACCAACCCTAACTGGAGAGAATTGCACCATGTCAGTCACCATGCGCGAAATGCTTGAGGCCGGCGTACATTTTGGCCATCAAACGCGGTACTGGAATCCGAAAATGGCACCGTACATTTTCGGTCACCGCAACAAGATTCACATCGTCAACCTCGAAAAGACGATTGTCCTATACCAGGATGCACTGAAGTTCGTGCGCCAGTTGTCTTCGAACAAGGGCAGCATCCTCTTCGTCGGCACCAAACGCCAAGCCCGCGAGATTGTGCGCGAAGAAGCCCAGCGTTGCGGCTCACCCTACGTTGACTATCGCTGGCTCGGCGGCATGCTGACCAATTACAAGACAGTCAAGGGTTCGATCCAGCGCCTGAAGGACATGCTGGCCATGCGCGAAGACGGCTCGTTCGAGAAGCTGTCGAAAAAAGAAACCCTGCAGTACGAACGTGAAATCGCCAAACTTGAGCGCAGTCTCGGCGGCATCAAGGACATGAACAGTCTGCCGGACGCGCTGTTCGTGATCGACGTTGGCTATCAAAAGGGCGCGATTTCGGAGGCGAAAAAACTAGGCATTCCGGTGATCGGTGTGGTTGATACCAATCACTCTCCGGACGGCGTGGATTACGTGATTCCGGGCAATGACGACTCCAACCGCGCCATCAAGCTCTACGCGCGCGGCATGGCAGACGCGGTGCTGGAAGGACGCAGCACCAGCATCCAGGAAATTGTCAAAGGCGGCTCCGACGAATTCGTTGAGGTTGAGGACGGCGAAACAGCCGCATCCTGATCGGGCATCACGACACACTCAAGGGGCGTGCAGCCCCTTTTTTTTAATGATTGAAAATTCCATAAATAATGACAAAAACATGCCTCTGGCGAGGCTGTCATGTTTTTGGGAAAACTCAATAGCGCAAGAGGAATTGCAGCAATGGCGGAAATAACAGCGGGCATGGTGAAGGAACTGCGTGAGAAAACCGATGCCCCGATGATGGAATGCAAGAAAGCGCTGACCGAAGCCGAAGGCGTAATGGACAAGGCCGAAGAGATCCTGCGGGTCAAACTCGGCAACAAGGCGAGCAAGGCGGCATCGCGCATTGCGGCTGAAGGCGTGGTCGCAATGCATATCGCAGCTAACGGCAAACTCGGTGCGATCATCGAGGTCAACTGCGAAACCGACTTCGTCGCGAAGAATGATGATTTCCTCGCGTTCACTGGCGCACTGGCGCGGCTGGTGGCAGAGCAAAAACCGGCGGATGTCACGGCGCTGTCAGGCCTGCCGCTGGACGGCACGACGGTTGACGAGCGGCGCAAGGCGCTGATCGGCAAGATCGGCGAAAACGTCAGCATCCGCCGTTTTGTGCGCATCGCTGCCGAGGGACGTCTTGCGTCCTATATTCACGGTGGCGCGAAAATTGGCGTGTTGGTGGACCTGGCCGACGGCGAGGATACGCTGGGCAAGGATATTGCGATGCATATCGCGGCGAGCAAGCCGAAGGCGCTGGATGCCTCCGGTGTGCCGGCCGAAGCCATCGAAGCCGAGCGTCGCGTGGCAACGGAGAAAGCGGCCGAAGACGCTGCCAAGTCCGGCAAGTCGATCCCGCCGGAAATCATGGCCAAACGCGTCGAGGGTTCGGTGCAGAAATTCCTCAAGGAAGTGACGCTGATGGGGCAAATATTCGTCAAGAACGACAAGCAGACCATCGAGCAGTTGCTGAAATCGGCCGATGCCAAGGTCGCCGGATTCGTGCTGTACGTGGTCGGCGAAGGCATTGAGAAGAAGAAGGACGATTTTGCAGCGGAAGTCATGGCCCAGGTCGGCCAAGCCAGGCAGCAGGCGTAAAACTGAAAAAACATTTAATAACAATTAGTTAAATAAATACATGGCGAAAGCACCAGCCTACAAGCGGATTCTGCTGAAACTGAGCGGGGAAGCGCTGATGGGCGATGACAGTTACGGTATCAACCGTAACACCATCGATCGCATCGTGGCCGAGGTGGCGGAAGTTTCGCGCCTCGGTGTTGAAGTCGCCGTGGTCATCGGTGGCGGCAACATTTTCCGCGGGGTCGCACCGGCGGCCTCGCACATGGATCGCGCCACCGCCGATTACATGGGCATGCTGGCGACAGTGATGAACGCCCTGGCCCTGCAGGACGCAATGCGCCATGCCGGACTGCAAAGTCGGGTGCAGTCGGCGCTGAATATTGAACAGGTGGCCGAGCCGTACATCCGCGGCAAAGCGATGCGTTACCTGGAAGAGGGCAAAATCGTCATTTTTGCTGCGGGCACGGGCAATCCGTTTTTTACTACCGATACCGCGGCGGCGCTGCGCGGCATGGAAATGAATGTCGACCTGGTGCTGAAGGCGACCAAAGTCGACGGTGTCTACACCGATGATCCGAAGACCCACCCGGATGCGATGCGTTACCAGCGGTTGTCGTTCGATGAAGCGATCATCAAGAATCTGAAGGTGATGGATGCCACCGCGCTGACACTTTGCCGTGACCAGAAGCTTCCAATCAATGTATTCAGCATTTTCAAGCCGCAGGCGCTGAAACGGGTTGTCATGGGGGAAGACGAAGGAACGATGGTGCACGTTTGACTGGAGGTTGCCATGATTGCTGATGTGAAAAAGAATGCCGAACTGAAAATGAAAAAGTCGGTGGAGTCGCTGAAGCTGGATCTCAGCAAGATTCGCACTGGCCGCGCACACACCGGTTTACTGGATCATGTCATGGTCGATTATTACGGTACGCCGACGCCTCTGCCGCAGGTCGCCAACGTCACTCTGGTGGATGGCCGCACAATCGGTGTCAGCCCGTGGGAGAAAAAAATGGTGCAGGCTGTGGAGAAGGCGATCCGTGATGCCGATCTCGGGCTCAACCCGGCAACCCAGGGTGACCTGGTGCGGGTGCCGATGCCGGCACTGACCGAAGAACGCCGCCGTGACCTGATCAAGGTGGTGAAGCAGGAAGGTGAAAACGCGAAAATCGCCGTTCGCAATGTGCGGCGTGACGCGAATACCCATCTCAAGGATTTGCTGAAAAAGAAGGAAGTAGCCGAGGACGAGGAGCGTCGGGCGCAGGACGATATCCAGAAGCTGACGGATCGTTCCATCGCGGAAATCGACAAGGCACTCGAGGTCAAGGAAACCGACCTCATGGCGATCTGACCTGCGCGCGTGACCAGTTCGACGCAGGGGATACCTGGGGTCGGTGCCGTTCCGCGGCATGTGGCCATCATCATGGATGGCAACGGCCGCTGGGCGAAGCACCGTTTTCTGCCGCGGGTGGCCGGACACCGCAAGGGCGTGGAGTCTGTGCGCAGCACGGTGCAGGGTTGCGCCGAGCGTGGCGTCGAGGCGCTGACGCTGTTTGCCTTTAGCAGCGAAAACTGGCGCCGGCCTGCAGAAGAAGTTTCATTGCTGATGCAATTGTTCGTCAGTGCGCTGCAACAGGAAGTCGAGCGTCTGCACCAGAACGGAATACGTTTTCGTGTGATCGGTGACCTGTCACGGTTTGATCCTACGCTGGTTGAATTGATCGCCAATGCGCAACGGCGCACTGCCGGCAATTCCGGATTGGCATTGACCGTGGCCGCAAACTACGGTGGCCGCTGGGACATCATGCAAGCCGTCAATCGCTTGCGGGCTGAACACGGCTCCGGCCTTGAATCGTGGACCGAAGCTCAGTTGCAGGCGTATTTGGCTTTGAGTGATCTGCCCGAACCCGACCTGTTCATCCGCACCGGTGGCGAACAGCGGGTCAGCAATTTCCTGCTTTGGCAACTGGCCTATACCGAATTTTATTTCACCGACACTTTATGGCCGGATTTTGACGCGCATGCGCTTGATCTGGCCATCTCGTCCTACCGGCAGCGTGAGCGCCGCTTCGGCCGCACCAGCGAGCAGGTTGTCGCTAGTCAAGACTCTCGCAGCTGAAACCAGTTCCGGTTATCGCCGCTAACTCCATGCTCCGCACCAGAGTGCTTACCGCTGCCGTCCTGTTGTCGCTGTTTCTCGGTGGCATGTTTTTCCTGACGACAGGCTGGTGGGCTGCGTTGCTGCTGCCATTGCTGCTCGCCGGGGCCCGAGAGTGGGCTGCGCTAGTCGGTTTTGCACGGCCCGGGCAATGGGGGTTTTGCCTTCTTGTGATGGTGACCGGCGTAATGGTATTGCTCGGTGTGCATTATTTCAGCTTTGTCGTCATTGAGCAGGCGGCGTATTGGATGTCCGTGGGGTTCTGGTTGGTGTGCGCGCCGCTATGGCTGCGCTTCGGTTGGCGCGTGCGTCATCCTGTGCTGTTGATATTGACCGGATGGTTGTTGATCGTGCCGACCTGGCTGGCACTGGTGCGGATGCAGGCGTCGCCCTGGATATTGCTGGCGGTGCTTGGCGTGGTGTGGATCGCGGACTGCGCGGCTTATTTTGCTGGCCGGACTTGGGGTCGCCGCAAACTTGCACCCTTGGTCAGCCCCGGAAAAACCTGGGAGGGCGTCGCCGGCGCTGCGTTTGCAGTCGCGGTGTATTATGCCTTCGTATGGCATTTTGGATTTCGCGGTGTGACGTTCGAGATTGGAGTGGCTGCAGCCTTGCTGGTAGCCTGCCTGCTGCCGTTGAGCATACTTGGCGACCTGTTCGAGTCCTGGATCAAGCGCCAGGCGGGAGTCAAGGACAGCGGAACACTGTTGCCCGGACATGGCGGCGTACTCGATCGCATCGACGCACTGACCTCGACCCTGCCGCTTGCGGCGCTGGTGGTGCCGTGGTTAATGCATCGCGCTTAAAGACATGCAACATCTGACCATACTGGGGTCTACCGGCAGTGTTGGCGTCAGCACGCTGGATGTGGTTGCGCGCAATCGCGAGCGGTTCACGGTGACTGCACTTGCAGCGCGCTCACAAGACGAGTTGTTGTTGGAACAATGCCGATGTTTTGCGCCGAAATATGCCGTACTGCTGGATGCTGCCGCAGCCGAGCGTTTGCAAAATCGTCTGCAAATGGCGGGCCTGTCTACCGAAGTGCTGTGTGGTGCATCCGAACTGGAACGTGTTGCTGCGCTTCCCGAGGTCACCACCGTGGTTGCGGCCATCGTCGGCATTGCAGGACTTCGGCCCACATTGGCCGCGGCTCGATCTGGCAAAAAAATCCTGTTGGCGAACAAGGAGTCTTTGGTCACGGCGGGTGCGCTGTTCATGTCCGCAGTGCGCGAGTGCGGTGCGGAGCTTCTGCCGATCGACAGCGAACACAACGCAATATTCCAGGCTTTGCCCCCGCCTCACGGTGCATCACTTTCAGATCGCGGCGTTAGACGCATTCTGCTCACCGCATCCGGCGGACCGTTCCGTACATTGTCCGCTGAACAGCTGGCACGGGTTACGCCGGAAGAGGCGGTTGCGCATCCGAACTGGATTATGGGACGCAAGATATCGGTTGATTCGGCAACCATGATGAACAAAGGTTTGGAAGTCATCGAAGCGCATTGGTTGTTTAGCGCGCCGTCGGAGATGATCGAGGTGGTAATTCATCCGCAGAGTGTGGTCCATTCACTGGTTGAATATTGCGACGGCTCGGTAATCGCACAGTTGGGCAATCCGGACATGCGTACGCCGATCGCCCATGCGTTGGGGTACCCCGAGCGCATATCATCTGGCGCAGATTTTCTGGATTTGGCGCGGACCGGAAACTTGGGTTTCGAATCGCCGGATTTTGTGCGGTTTCCATGCCTGCGTATCGCCTATGAAGCGTTGCGTGCGGGTAGCGCGGCAGTAATCGCTTTAAATGCGGCCAACGAAATTGCTGTTGCTGAATTTCTGGATCGCCGCATCGGATTCACCGACATCCCGGTGTTGATCGAACAGGTTATGGCGCTGACGTCGGCGCAAAGTATCATGGCCATTGATGATGTGGAGCGCATTGATCGCAAGGCGCGGGCTGATGCGCTGGCCATCTGCGCCAGACTTGGCGCACCTCGCGCCGCAAGCGGAGGATGAATAGAACATGAGTATGATGCTGACAGTAATTGCTTTCATTGTGGCGATCAGCGTGCTGGTCGTCGTGCACGAGTACGGACATTATTGGGTTGCCCGTCGTTGCAACGTCAAAGTGTTGCGCTTCTCGGTGGGATTCGGCAAACCGATCTGGTCGAAGACCATCGGGCCCGACGCCACGCAGTGGGTGCTTGCCGCAGTGCCGCTGGGCGGTTACGTGAAAATGCTGGACGAACGCGAGGGCGACGTTGCACCGCATGAATTGCATCGCGCCTTCAACCGCAAATCTGTGTGGCAGCGGTTCGCTATTGTGCTTGCGGGGCCTGTGGCGAACTTCCTCGCAGCCATTGCGCTGTACTGGGTCCTGTTTGTTCATGGCATACCCGGGTTGATACCGGTGGTCGGTGAGCCCCCGGCAGGCAGCACGGCGGAGCGTGCCGGTTTTGTCGCCGGTGATACGGTGCTGGGTGTCAGCGGCACCGCTGTGCGCTCGTGGCAGGATTTCCGCTGGGTCGTGCTGCAGCGCGCCTTGGACAAAAGTCCGGTCACTGTTGAACTGAAAACCGCGCAGGGTGTTATTGCCAATCGGGAGCTGCGTTTTGACGAGCTGGCGCCCGAAGATCTCGAAAAAGATGTGCTAGCTGCACTTGGTCTGTCCCGGCAAAGACTGATATTGCCGGCCGTCATTGGAGAGTTGACTGGTAGCGGCGCGGCGACGCGCGCTGGTCTGCGTTCCGGAGACAGGGTGCTGGCCGTTAATGGCAAGTCTGTTGAAAACTGGGATGCACTGGTCAAAGACGTGCGTGCAGCTCCCGGTAAAGCATTGCAACTCCGTGTACAGCGCGGAGAGGTCGAAATGCCCGTGGCTGTGACTCCCGACGTTGTCGACGAACGCGGCGTCCGTTTTGGCCGCATCGGCGCATCGCCGAAGATGGATCCTGCGTCGATGCAGGGTATGCTCGCCAATGTCAGTTATGGTCCGGTCGAAAGCCTGGGCAAAGCCGTCGCCAAAACGTGGGAGACGGCGCTGTTCAGCCTGCGCATGCTCGGCAAAATGGTGGTGGGCGAAGTTTCACTGAAAAACCTGAGCGGTCCGATCACCATTGCCGATTATGCCGGCCAATCGGCGCAGAACGGCTGGATATCCTACCTGTTGTTTTTGAGTCTCATCAGTATCAGCCTTGGCGTGCTCAATCTGCTGCCCGTGCCGTTATTGGACGGGGGGCACTTGATGTATTATTCGATCGAGATTCTTACCGGGAAACCGGTTCCGGAAAAAGTCATGGAAGCCGGACAGCATGTTGGCATGACCGTATTGTTTATGCTGATGGCTTTCGCCTTGTTCAACGATATCACTCGCCTGATCGGCAGCTAATAAATATGGCATTTTTACGTGGGTTGTTTGCTGCGCTGGTATTTTTTTGTTTGCCGGCCCTGGCCATCGAACCGTTCGTCATCAAGGATATCCGGGTCGAAGGCATCCAGCGGATTGAAGCGGGGACAGTGTTCAGCTATCTGCCGGTTAAGGTCGGCGACACCATGACTGACGACAAGGCTTCGCAGGCGATCAGGGCCTTGTTCGGCACCGGTTTTTTCAAAGATGTATCGATTGAAATCGATGGCGGCGTGCTGGTGGTCGCGGTGCAGGAGCGGCCGTCGATAGCCCAGGTCGAGTTCATCGGCACCAAGGAATTCGAAAAAGACCAGTTGCTCAAAAGTCTGAGGCAGATCGGCATCAGCGACGGACGGATTTTCGACCGCTCGCAGCTGGATCGTGCCGAGCAGGAATTGAAGCGGCAGTACTTAAGCCGAGGCCGTTATGCCGTCACGGTAACAACCACGGTGACTCCGCTTGAACGGAACCGGGTCTCGATCAATTTCGCCGTGGATGAAGGCGATGTGGCCAGGATTCAGCAAATCAGCATCATCGGCGCCAAAGCATTTCGCGAGAAAAACCTGATCGACCTCTTTATATTGCGTACGCCGGGCTGGTTAACCTGGTGGAGTAAACACGATCAGTATTCGCGCCAGAAACTGTCTGCCGACCTCGAAGTTCTCCGTTCGCATTATCTGGATCGGGGATACCTCGAATTCAACATTGATTCAACACAGGTGACGATATCACCCGACAAAAAGGATATTTTCATCAGCATCAGTCTGACCGAGGGACCCAAGTACACGGTGTCCGATGTCAAAGTCGCTGGTGAGCTGTTGTTGCCCGAAGCCGAAATACTCAAGCTGATCACCGTCAAGCCCGGTGAAGTGTTCTCTCGGGCCAGGATTTCGGAATCGACGAAAAACATCAGTGAGCGGCTGGGTAATGACGGTTATGCCTTCGCCAACGTCAATGCGGCGCCGGAGCTCGACAAAGTCAAAAACCAGGCAGCCTTCACGTTTTTTATTGACCCGGGCCGGCGTGTGTATGTGCGACGGATCAATGTTGCAGGCAACGCGCGCACTCGAGACGAGGTAATCCGGCGCGAGATGCGGCAGTTGGAGGGGGGATGGTATTCCGGAGACAGGATCAACCTGTCGCGCAGCCGCGTCGATAAGCTGGGTTATTTTACCGAGGTCAATGTCGAAACTCCGTCGGTTACGGGCACTACGGACCAGATCGACGTCAATATTTCGGTGATCGAAAAACCAACCGGCAATATCCTGCTCGGCGCCGGCTTTGGCAGCGGCGAGGGTGTGACGCTGTCGGGATCAGTTGCCCAGCAGAACATTTTCGGCTCGGGCAAATTTGTCGCGGTACAAGTCAATACGAGCAGGATCAATACGACGTACGGGCTTTCCTATACCGATCCTTACTTTACGGTCGATGGCATTAGCCAGGGTTTTGATGTTTATTCACGCGAAGTTGATGCCACGCGAGCGGGCATCGGGCGCTATGTGACCAAAACCTTGGGCGGGGGGGTTCGTTTCGGAGTACCGGTTACAGAGCGCGACACGATTACTTATGGACTTGCCTACGAGAGCACGGATATCACCACGTTCGCGGATAGTCCCTTGTTTTTTAGGGATTATGTGACCACTTTCGGCAATCAGAACGATGCCATTATTGCTACCGCGGGCTGGGTGCGTGACGGACGTGACAGCCTGATTTATCCGACTAAAGGCACCCTGCAGCGGGCCTTTGGCGAAATCGGATTGCCGGGAGGCTCTCTCAAATATTACAAGGCCAATTACCAGTACCAGCGCTATTTCCCGCTGACCCGGGATTACACCCTGTTGCTGAATGGCGAGGCTGGCTATGGCGATGGATCCGAAAATACGCCGCTGCCGTTTTTCAAGAACTTTTTTGCGGGCGGTGTAAACTCCGTCCGTGGTTACCGGAATGCGACCCTGGGGCCCAAAGATTCTAATGGCGATTCTAGGGGTGGCAGCCACCGGTTGGTCGGTAACGCTGAATTCTTATTTCCGTTCCCGGGATTGAAGAATGACAAATCGGTCCGGCTGAGCGGGTTTTTCGATGCGGGTATGATCGCCGACAAGTACGAAACCGATGCTTTCCGCTATTCCACTGGTCTGGCGGTGTTCTGGTCGTCGCCTTTCGGTCCTTTAAAGATCAGCGTGGCGGCCCCGCTTAATTCCGAGGTTGGCGACAAGAAGCAGGCATTTCAGTTTACGTTTGGCGGCGCGTTTTGATACCTGTAATGGCCAGTTAGCGTGCCAAAGAATGATTGAAGGAGAGTATGTTGAAAAGATTGTTTCTGGCATTGGCATTAATGGGCATGGCGTGCGGCGGTTTCTCGGCGTTTGCGGCCGAACTGAAAATCGGGTTCATTGACGCCGAGCGCATCAACAAGGAAAGTGCGCCTGCGGAACGCGCCAGCAAGCAGCTGGAAAAGGAATTTGCGCCTCGGGCGCAGGAAATGCAGCGGCGGGAAGCGCAGATCAAGACGCTGCAGGGGCAGCTGGAAAAAGACGCTCTGACGATGGGCGAAAGCGACCGTCGCACCAAGGAGCAGGAGCTGGGACGGCTGAATCTCGATTTCCAGCGCATGCAGCGTGAATATCGTGAAGACCTGAACCTGCGCCGCAATCAGGAACTGGGCGCCCTGTTTGAGCGGGCGAACCGTGTCATTCGGCAGATTGCTGAAGCGGAGAAATACGACATCATTCTTCAGGAAGCCGTGTACCGTAATCCCAAGATCGACATTACCGACAAGGTGCTGAAGGCGCTGGCCGACGGCAAATAGCCGTGTCCTGCATGGCTCCTCGGCGCCGTCAATCCGACACTGTTTCGTTCGCCCGATGGAGAATCAACTGTCACCGTCATTGAGCCTGGGAGAGATTGTCGGCCGCCTGGGTGGCGAACTGATCGGCGATGCTGATGTCACTGTCAGTCAGGTTGCCACGCTGGAAAAAGCAACGCCGGATACCATCGCGTTTCTCGCCAACGAGCGTTATATCGGACAGCTCAAGGCGACCCGCGCGGGAGCAGTCATCGTCGGCGTCGAGTTACGCGAACGGCTGGAGATGCCGCGCATCATTGCAGCCAACCCCTACGCTTATTTTGCCCGCGTGTCGGCGTTGTTCAATCCAGCGCAGGCAAACACCGCAGGCATCCACCCCAGTGCGGTTGTGCACCCTCAGGCGCGCCTGGGTGCGTGCGTGCGCGTAGGACCGGGTGCCGTGATTGAAGAAGACGTTACCATCGGTGCCGGTTGCAGCATCGGCGCCGGTGCCTGTCTCGGTGTCGGAGTTGAGGTGGGTGAGGACAGCATGTTGTATCCGAATGTGACCATTTACCACGGCTGCTCATTGGGTAAACGCGCCATCGTTCACGCCGGTGCCGTGATCGGCGCCGACGGATTTGGCATTGCCATGGACGAGGGACGTTGGCTCAAGGTGCCGCAGATCGGGCGGGTGCGGATTGGTGATGATGTCGAAATCGGCGCCAACACCACCATCGACCGCGGCGCCATAGACGACACGGTCATCGAAGACGGCGTGAAACTCGACAACCAGATCCAGGTAGGGCACAACGTGCGTATTGGTGCGCATACCGCCATTGCGGCCTGCGTAGGTATTGCCGGGAGTTCGCGGATTGGACGTTTTTGCCGGATCGGCGGTGCTTCGGGCATCGCCGGCCATCTGACCATCGCCGACAACGTTGAGATTTCCGCACATACTTTGGTTACAAAATCCATCAATGAAGCCGGAACTTATACCGGTGCTTACCCCTTCGAAAGCAACCGTGATTGGCGCCGCAACGCCGCCAGCCTGCGTAATCTCGGGGAGTTGACAGCTAGGGTTCGCGCACTGGAGCAGGAGCTGAAGTTGAGCAAAAAGGAAAAATCATGAACACTATGGATATCAATGAGGTATTGCGATATCTGCCGCATCGCTACCCGTTTCTGCTGATTGACCGAGTGCTTTCATACGAGCCGGGTAAAGACATCGTGGCGCTGAAAAACGTCACCATCAATGAGCCTTTTTTCAACGGACATTTTCCCCACCACCCGGTGATGCCGGGTGTGCTGATCATTGAGGCGATGGCGCAGGCGGCGGCGATACTGTCATTTGTTACCATGGGTGCGAAGGCGAATGATCAATCGATTTATTATTTTGTTGGTATCGACAACGCGCGTTTCAAGCGGCCGGTTACAGCGGGGGATACGCTGCACCTGCACGTCACCTTGACCCGTCATGTGCGCGGTATCTGGAAATTTGCCACTGAGGCACGCGTCGGCGACACAGTGGTGGCGGAGGCCGAGTTGATGTGCACCGTGCGCGACTTGCCGGGTGACGTGGCCTGAGGCATCCCGTGGCAGCACTCATTCATCCCACCGCCATTGTTGATCCGCAGGCTGAACTCGCAGCTGATGTCACGGTCGGTCCGTATTCCATCATCGGTGCTGACGTCGAAATCGGAGCTGCCACGCGCATTGGCCCCCATGTCGTGATCGGGGGGCATACCCGGATCGGCGCCCGCAACACGATTTACCAGTTCTGTTCCATTGGTGCGGCGCCACAGGACAAAAAATACGCTGGCGAACCGACCCGGCTGGAAATCGGCGATGACAACACCATTCGCGAGTTCTGCACCTTGAATCGTGGCACCACGCAGGATACAGGCGCCACCCGGGTCGGCGACCACAACTGGATCATGGCGTATGTGCATCTGGCCCATGACTGCCAGATCGGTAATCAAACGATTTTTGCCAATAATGCGCAGCTCGCGGGGCATGTGCATGTCGGAGATCATGCGATCCTTGGCGGATTTACTGTAGTACACCAGTTCTGTCGCATCGGCAGCCACAGCATCACCGCGATGGGCACGATACTGCTGCAGGATCTGCCGCCGTATGTGATGGCGTCAGGCAACACCGCGGAGCCGCATGGCATCAATGCCGAGGGCCTGAAGCGTCGTGGCCATTCTGCCGCCGCCATTGCCGCGATCAAGCGTGCTTACAAAACGCTCTACAAATCCGGGCTGTCCTTTGATGAAGCCTGTGCCCAGATCACCGCGGATAGCGCCGCCCAGCCGGCGTTGCTGCCGCTGGCGGAGTTCCTGGCGACGCCGGGCCGCGGCATCATCCGCTGAACCCCGTGCCGTCAGTGAGCATGCCAGCGGGTCCGCTGATCGGCATTGTTGCGGGCGAACCTTCGGGCGATCTGCTGGGCGGGGCACTGGTGCGGGCACTGGCCAGGCATATTCCGGGTGCGAGGTTCGTCGGCATTGGTGGCCCGCAGATGTCGGCTGTCGGCGTGGAATCACTGTTTCCGCTGGAAAAACTGTCGGTGCGCGGTTATGTCGAAGTGCTGCGGCATTACCGCGAAATTATCGGTATTCGCCGCGACCTGAAAAAATATTTTCTCCGTGAACGTCCGGCGGTGTTCATCGGTGTCGATGCGCCGGATTTCAACCTGGACCTGGAGGCGGACCTGAAGGCCGCGGGGATTCCGACGATGCATTACGTCAGCCCTTCGATCTGGGCCTGGCGCGGCGGGCGCATCCGCAAAATCGGCAAAGCCGTGTCGCGGATGCTGACGGTATTTCCGTTTGAAGCGGAAATCTATGAAAAGGCGGGGATCCCCGTCAGTTATGTCGGCCATCCGCTGGCCGATATGCTGGCCGGCGCGCCGTCGCGTGCCGAAGCGCGCGCGGGCCTGCGTATTCCAGTGTCGGCTCCCGTGGTCGCATTACTACCTGGCAGCCGTGTCAGCGAACTTGAAAACCTGGCCGATGTATATGTCGCTGCCGCGGAAAAAATAGCTGCGGAAATTGACGGCGTACGCTTGCTGGTGCCCTTGCTCAACCGCCAGACCCGGGAGCTGTTCGAGGCCGCGTTATACCGCCGGCAAAGCGGGGAACTGGAAATCAAGCTGCTGTTCGGCCATGCCCACGATGCGATGGTGGCAGCCGATGTGGTGCTGGTGGCGTCGGGCACCGCAACGCTGGAGGCCGCCCTGCTGCAGCGGGCCATGGTCATCACCTATCGCATGCCGCGCCTGAGCTGGTGGATCATGAACAGCCGGCGCTATCAGCCCTGGGTGGGACTGCCAAATATTCTCGCCAGAGAATTCGTGGTGCCGGAACTGCTGCAGGATGCCGCGACGCCGGAAGCATTGGCGGCGGCGGTGATTGACCTGCTGCGCGACAAGGACAAGCGCAAGGCGATTGAGGAGCGTTTTGCGCGGATGGCTGTCGAGCTGCGGCACGATGCCGCGGAGCGCGCGGCCGAGGCGATAATCCCGTACATCGGCAGCAGCTCTCGTTGAGCACGCTGATCTGCGGTGTTGATGAAGCAGGGCGCGGGCCGCTGGCCGGTCCGGTATTTGCCGCTGCGGTGATCCTCGATGATCCGCCGCTGATCAAAGGTCTGGCGGATTCCAAAAAACTCACTGCCAAACGCCGTGATGCACTGGCTGAACAAATCAAATTGCATGCCGTTGCCTGGGCGGTGGCCAGTGCTACGGTTGAGGAAATCGACGAAATCAATATTCTGCAGGCGAGCCTGCTGGCGATGCGCCGGGCGGTGCTGGCGCTGACGCCGCAGCCGGCGTCGATTCTGGTTGATGGCCTGCATGCGCCCAAAGTCGCGATGCCGGCGCGTGCCATTGTGCAGGGGGACTCCAGTGTGCCGGCGATTTCCGCGGCATCAATACTGGCCAAAGTGGCGCGTGATGCGGTGATGCTGGAATTGCACGCGCTCTATCCTGATTACGGTTTTGACCGGCACAAGGGTTACGGTACCGCTGTGCATATGGCGGCGTTGCAGCGCCTTGGTGCGACGCCGGCGCATCGCCGCAGCTTTGCCCCGGTCCGTGCTGTTATAAACGGCACTGAAAAATAATTAATAAAATCAAATACTTATGATGAAATTTGTCATAAATCATGCAGCAGCGCCCGCAGCCCGCGTTTTTCCTCTGCCGCACTGATCAGCTTCCGGCGCTCTGCGCACTGCGCGCGCAGTGCGACCAGGAATTCCGCTTTTGTTTCGATTTTGCCCAGCAACTGCGCCAGGGCTCGGGCATCGCCAACCGGGTAATAACCGCGATAACCGCGGCCGAGCATGCCGATATTCCCGGAAATGTTCGAGGCAATCACCGGTACCCGCGCCATCAGTGCTTCGCTGATGACATTGGCGCCGCCTTCCATGCGTGAACTGAGCAGCATTGCGCGCGCGCGCGCCAGTGTCAGCAGCGCTTGCGGTCGCGCCTGTTCGCCGAGCCAGACATAGCGCGGTTCATGTTTCATCCAGCGCCGGGCTTCGGCGGCCATGGCTGGATCGCGTGCGCCGCCGATATGCGTGAGGCGGATGCGGCTGTCGGCAGGCAGATGTTTCAGCGCCGCGGCACCGCAAAACGGATCTTTTTCTTCACGCAGATGCCCGCTGATGACGATTTCAAAACACGATTTGAGCAGGGGCTGGCGGGGGATGACTTCGCAGGACTGGTAAATCACATGGGTCTTGCGGCGCAACCGGAGTGGGAGTTCGCGCAGTCCCATGTCCTGCAGCACCACCATCCGGGTTGCCAGCTCCAGAGACTCCTGAGCGTTGGCGTCGCTGTGGATATCGCGATAAAGATCTGTGCCGGTGAGTGCCAGGATCAGCGGGTGTTGCGGATAACGCTCGGCAAAACGCACGATCGAGTCATGGCTGCGCCGCGCGTGCAAGGCCAGCAGCAGGTCGGCACTGCGGTCGTTCCATTGCTGCTGGATGCTGACCTGATGGCCCAGTTCACGCAGCAACTGTGCCCAGCGCACGGCGGTGTTGCGGTTGCCGTAACGCGAAGTCGCGGCGGCGGGGGTGACGAGGGTAATTTTCATCAACAGGGTTATCCGGATACACTTCGGGGCCAATATAACAAACTAATGAATCTCCCAGTCCGATGAATGTTGCCGAACAGCACGCCGTCCCGGTATTGAGTGCCATGCTCGATGCCGCGCGCGCACGCACGCTGATGCTGATTCAAGGTCTGCAGGATGAACATTGGCTGGGCCCCAGGCTGACGATCGTCAATCCGCCATTATGGGAAGTCGGTCACCTCGGCTGGTTCCAGGAACACTGGTGTCTGCGCCGCAAAGAGGATGGTGCGTTATCAGCCAGTCTGTTGCCGCAGGCGGATGCGCTCTACGACTCGGCAAAAGTGGTGCATGGTGTGCGCTGGGATCTGCCGTTGCCGGATGTGGCCGGCACCTTGCGTTATCTGGCCGATGTCAGGGCCGCAGTAGATGCGCGATTGGTGCGTGAAGCAGAGAATACCGCTCTGCACTATTTTGTGCAGCTCTGTGCGTTTCATGAAGAGATGCATGCCGAAGCGCTGGCGTACACGCGACAGACGCTGGCGTATCCGCAACTGTACGAACAGAGGCCTGCCGTGATCAACAGCAGTGCCTGTTCGGGAGACGCGGAAATTACCGGTGGGGCATTTTATCTGGGTGCACTGGAAGACGGAAGATTTGTATTCGATAACGAAAAATGGGCGCACGCGGTTGAAGTGCAGCCGTTTAGCATGGCGCGCGCGCCGGTGACCAATGCGCAGTTCGCCGAATTCGTCGATGCCGGCGGTTACCGGGAGCAGCGCTGGTGGAATCGCGAAGGCTGGGCATGGCGAGCCAGCACTGGCGCAACGGCGCCCTTGTATTGGCGACATGCAGATGGCTTTTGGCATCGGCGGCATTTTGACCGTGACGAAATTTTGCCGCTTGACGAGCCGATGATTCACGTTAACTGGCACGAAGCTGCTGCGTGGTGTCGCTGGGCCGGGCGTCGCCTGCCGACCGAAGCCGAATGGGAGTTTGCCGCGGCGACCGTGCCCGACTTGCCGGGAATCAAACGCCGTTATCCGTGGGGAGATGCCGCGCCTGCAGCGGAAACTGCCAATCTTTACGGAGCCGCAGGTCGTTGCGTGCCAGTTGGCGCCTGTGCGGCTGGTGACAGTGCCTGGGGCGTGCGTCAGATGATCGGCAATGTTTGGGAATGGACGGCCGACTGGTTCCACCCCTATCCGGGTTTCGTACGCGATCCGTATGCCGAATATTCAGAACCGTGGTTCGGCAACCACAAGGTGCTGCGTGGTGGCTGTCATGCCACCAGCCCCGGCTTGATCCGCAATACCTGGCGTAATTTCTACACCCCGGACCGGCATGACGTGTTTGCGGGTTTTCGGACTTGTGCCCTATGAAGATCATTACCTCCGCCGATAATCCGCGATTCCGCGCTTTGCTGAAGTTGGCGCAGTCGTCGCGCGAGCGCCGCACTGCCGGATTGTCTCTGCTTGACGGCATACATCTGGTTGCTGCGTACGCGGAGCATGTGGGCGTAGCAAGAGAGATTGTGTTGAGCCACGGCGGTGCGGAGAACGTAGAAGTGACGCAATTGCTGGCCAGACTGACAGTCGACAATGCGCTGATGCTGTCCGATACCTTGTTCCGTCAGTTGTCTTCGGTGGCCACGCCCACCGGCATCATCGCCGTGGTGCCGACGCCGCGTGTCGCGATGCCACAGGTGCTGGAGGGTGCCAGCGTGTGGCTGGAAGACATCCAGGATCCAGGCAACGTCGGATCGATCCTGCGCTCGGCCGCGGCCGCCGGCATCCCAACAGTGTGTCTGTCCAGGCATTCGGTTCATGCCTGGTCACCTCGGGTTTTGCGTGCCGGCATGGGCGCACATTTTGCGCTGCGCGTGATCGAAGGCGTGGATCTGGCGGTGCTGGCCCAAGGTTATGCCGGACGCATCATCGCTACCGGCATGGGGCAGGGCAAGTCGGTGTTTGACACGGACCTGAGCGGGGACGACGTGGTGCTGTTGTTCGGCAACGAAGGCGCGGGTCTGTCACCGGCGCTGGCCGCGCTGGCGCATGAAACCGTGCATATCCCGATGCCGGGGCGCGCGGAATCGCTGAATGTCGGCGCTGCCGCCGCGGTATGCCTGTTCGAGCGGGTGCGACAATTGCAGGCAAGAGTGCCTGGCAGGCGCGCCTAGTAGATTCGCCGCTCGAGCTTCGCTTCCTGCAGGATGGTAGTCGCCAGTTCCTCGACCGATTTGCTGGTGGCATCCAGGTAGGGGATGCCTTCCTGGCGCATCAGCGCTTCGGCTTCGCGCACTTCAAATTCGCAGTTGGTCAGAGTGGCGTATTTGCTGCCGGGGCGGCGTTCGTTGCGGATCTGCTGCAGGCGGGCTGGGCGGATGGTCAGGCCATACAGCCGGCCGCGCAGGGATTTGATCTGTGCCGGCAACTGCATGGTGCTGAAATCCTCCGGAATCAGCGGATAGTTGGCGGCGCGGATGCCGAATTGCATCGCCAGGTAGAGACAAGTCGGTGTTTTGCCGCAACGTGAAACCCCGACCAGGATGATGTCGGCCTCGGTCAGTTCGCGTTTGGATACGCCATCGTCATGGGACAGCGCATAGTTCACGGCTTCGATCCGGTGATGGTAGTTCACGAAATCATCGGTGCTGTGGGAGCGGCCAACTGCATGGGAGGCCTTGACCCCTAGTTCTTTTTCCAGTGGAGCGATAAAAATCTCAAAGGAATCAAGGAATAAGGCTTTGGCGGTAGCCACGATGCCGGCAATCTCGGTGCTGACCAGCGTGCTGATGACAATGGGCCTTACACCATCCACGGAGCCGGTATCGTTGATTTGTTTGACAAAGGCCCGGGCTTTATCAGCGGTATCCACGAATGGCACCGTGATTTCCTTGAGGCGGACGCCGTCAAACTGGGTCAGCAGGCTGTGGCCGAGCATTTCCGCGGTGATGCCGGTGCGATCGGATACAAAAAAAGCAGTGCGGGAGGTGTTCATGCGCGGAACCGGAGTGAGGATTCGGTAAAATAACGGACTTTGACGCAGCTTACAATCAAGCGCTTTACATTCAAGGGAATCGGCATGAGCGGCAAGGAACTGGTGGTTGAACTCGGCGCGCTGCGCATGGATGATGTGGGGCGCGTCGGCGGCAAAAACGCTTCGCTGGGTGAAATGATCAGCCAGCTGGCTGGCGCCGGAGTGCGGGTTCCAGGCGGTTTTGCCACGACTTCCGATGCATACCGCCTGTTTCTGGCGCAAAACGGTCTGGCCGACAAAATATCCGCGCGCCTGTCCGGCCTCAATGCCGATGATGTCAATGCACTCACCGCAGCTGGTCGCGAGATTCGCGCCTGGATTGTGTCTCAGACCCTGAGTGCGGAATTCCGCAAGGCCATAGAAACCGCCTACGAGCATCTGGTCAGGGAATCCGGTCCGGAAGTTTCCTTTGCCGTGCGCTCCTCCGCGACCGCAGAGGATCTGCCCGACGCATCATTCGCCGGCCAGCAGGAGACTTACCTGAATGTGCGGGGCTTTGACAACCTGCTGGACGCCATCCGCCAGGTGTTTGCATCACTCTACAACGACCGCGCCATCTCTTATCGCGTGCACAAGGGTTTTACCCACGACGAGGTGGCGTTGTCCGCTGCCGTGCAGCGGATGGTGCGCAGTGACCAGGGTTCCGCCGGCGTGATGTTCACGCTCGACACCGAATCCGGCTTTGACCAGGTGGTGTTCATCACCTCGGCTTACGGCCTCGGTGAAACCGTGGTGCAGGGGCAGGTCAATCCCGACGAGTTTTATGTCTACAAGCGCGGACTGAAGGAAGGCAAAAGCGCCATCCTGCGCCGCGGCCTCGGTTCCAAGGCCTTGCGCATGGTATTCACCGAGAACCATTCCGCCGGTAAATCGGTGCAGACACTTGATGTGCCGGAAGCCGAGCGGCGGCAGTTCTCAATTACCGATGCCGAGGTCAATGAACTGGCCCGTTACGCGATGATCATCGAGGCGCATTACAAGCGGCCGATGGATATCGAGTGGGGCAAGGATGGCAATGACGGCAAGCTCTACATCCTGCAGGCGCGGCCGGAAACCGTAAAGGCCAGCGAAAAAGTCGACACTCTGCGCCGTTACCGGCTGAAAGAGCGTTCCGAAGTACTGGCCACGGGACGTGCCATCGGCCAGCGCATCGGTAGTGGTCCGGTGCGTCTGATTACCAGTGCGGCCGAGATGGATCGTGTCAAACCCGGCGACGTGCTGGTCACCGACATGACCGATCCGGACTGGGAGCCGGTGATGAAACGGGCCGCGGCGATCGTTACCAACCGCGGTGGCCGCACCTGCCATGCCGCGATCATCGCCCGCGAACTGGGCATTCCGGCGGTGGTGGGTTGCGGCGATGCGACCCAGGTGCTGAAGGACAGCAAGGCGGTCACGGTATCCTGCGCGGAAGGCGATACCGGGTTTGTCTACCGTGGTGAACTGCAGGCAGAGATCATCGATCTTGCTTTATCAAGCATGCCGAAATCCCCGGTGAAAATCACCATGAACGTCGGCAATCCCGAATTGGCCTTTGAATTCCAGCGCCTGCCCAATGAGGGGGTGGGGCTTGCGCGGCTTGAATTCATCATCGCGCGCATGATCGGCGTGCATCCCAAGGCGGTGCTGGCGTATCCCGATCTGAGCGCCGACCTCAAGGTGGCCGTCGAGGAACACAGTGCCGGTTATGCCAGCCCGGTGGATTTCTATGTCGAGAAGCTGGTTGAGGGCGTGTCCACGCTGGGTGCTGCGTTCTGGCCGAAACCGGTGATCGTGCGGCTGTCGGATTTCAAGTCCAATGAATACTCCAGCCTGACCGGCGGCTCGCGTTACGAGCCGCACGAAGAGAACCCGATGCTCGGGTTCCGCGGCGCTTCCCGCTACATTTCGCCGGTGTTCCAGGACTGTTTCGAACTCGAGTGCCGGGCGATGAAAAAGGTCCGCGACGAGATGGGGCTGACCAATGTCGAGATCATGGTGCCCTTTGTGCGCACTGTTAATGAGGCCAAAAAAGTACTCAAGTTGCTCGCCGACAATGGCCTGGAACGAGGCAAAAACGGCCTGCGTATCATCATGATGTGCGAAATTCCATCTAACGCGATCCTTGCCGACCTGTTTCTTGAGCATTTCGATGGATTTTCGATCGGCTCCAACGACATGACCCAGATGACGCTGGCGCTGGACCGTGACTCCGGGATTATTGCCGACGACTTTGACGAACGTGATCCGGCGGTCAAGCACATGCTGCACCTGGCGATTGCCGCCTGCCTCAAGGCCAACAAATACGTGGGTATCTGCGGGCAGGGGCCTTCCGACCATCCGGATCTGGCTGAATGGCTGGTCAAGGAAGGCATCGAGAGTCTGTCACTGAACCCCGACACGGTGGTCGAGACCTGGCTGTATCTGGCGCGCGGCGGAAAGCCCGCATGAGTGCCGTCTTCAACGGACGCTGGTGAGTTCTTCTGGATTTGCGATAAAATGCATAAACGTTGGCTTACCTGAGTTGTTACCTGAGTGTCGGCCTAGAATGAGATGACCAAATATATCTTTGTGACTGGTGGTGTGGTTTCTTCCCTAGGCAAAGGTATCGCTGCCGCCTCCCTCGCCGCAATTCTTGAATCGCGCGGCATCAAAGTGTCAATGCTCAAGCTGGATCCCTACATCAACGTGGATCCCGGCACCATGAGCCCCTTCCAGCACGGCGAAGTGTTTGTCACCGAAGACGGTGCTGAGACCGACCTCGACCTGGGCCATTACGAGCGCTTCATTGATGCCCGCATGGGCAAGCGCAATAATTTCACCACTGGCCAGATCTACGAGAGCGTGATCAAGAAGGAGCGCCGCGGCGACTATCTCGGTGGCACAGTGCAGGTCATTCCCCACATCACCGACGAAATCAAGCAATACATCCGGCGCGGCGCCGGCGAAGCTGAGATCGCCCTGGTCGAAGTCGGTGGCACGGTGGGTGACATTGAATCACTGCCCTTCCTCGAAGCCATCCGCCAAATGGGCATCGAAGTCGGCCGCGACAATGTCTGTTACATCCACCTCACCTTGGTGCCTTACATAGCCTCGGCGGGTGAAATCAAAACCAAGCCGACCCAGCACTCGGTCAAGGAGCTTCGCGAGATCGGTATCCAGCCCGATGTACTTTTGTGTCGCGCTGACCGGCCTCTGCCAGACGGCGAGCGCCGAAAGATCGCGCTGTTCACCAATGTCATTGTAGAGGCGGTGATTTCCGCCGTGGATACCGACAGCATTTACAAGATTCCGGGCATGCTGCACGCACAGAATCTGGATGCCATCGTGTGCGAAAAATTGCGCATCAATCCGAAACCCGCCGACCTGTCGAGCTGGGAGCGGGTGGTAGCCGCGCTGGAAAACCCAAAGCAGGAGGTCAGCATTGCGCTGGTCGGCAAATATGTCGATCTGACCGAATCCTACAAGTCACTGTCGGAAGCGTTGATCCATGCCGGCATCCATACCGCATCGAAGATCCGCATTCATTACGTTGACTCGGAAAGCATCGAGAAAAACGGCACTGCCTGCCTGCAAGGCATGGATGCAATTCTGGTCCCGGGCGGTTTCGGCAAACGCGGCGTCGAGGGCAAAATCGGTGCGATCCGCTTTGCCCGTGAAAACGGTGTGCCGTACCTGGGCATCTGCCTCGGCATGCAGCTGGCGGTCATTGAATACGCGCGCGATCTGGCTGGACTTGAAGGTGCACACAGCACGGAATTTGATGCGGAAACGCCGCATCCGGTGGTGGCCTTGATCACCGAATGGCAGGACCGCGACGGCCAGGTTGAACGTCGCAATTCCACGTCCGACCTCGGCGGTACGATGCGTCTCGGCGGTCAGGAATGCGAATTAAAAGTCGGATCATTGGTACGCAAGATTTACGGCGCTGATCGCATCACTGAACGTCATCGCCATCGTTATGAAGTCAATAATCATTACCTGCCGCGGTTGCGCGAAGCGGGCATGAGCTTCAGCGGTCTGTCATTGACCGGTGAATTGTGCGAAATGGTGGAAATACCCGGGCATCCGTGGTTTGTCGGTTGCCAGTTCCATCCCGAATTCACTTCGACGCCTCGCGGCGGACATCCCTTGTTCAAATCCTTTGTTGAAGCTGCGCTGACGCGATCGCGTGTCGAGAGCAGCAGTGCACCGGTCCGTGCAGCGTCGCCGCAGCTTGCTGCCGGCGCCACCGGCTGAGCCGCAATTCCTATGAATACATTGCAGCCATGAAGCTGTGCGGATTCGAAGCAGGGCTGGACCGGCCGATGTTCCTGATCGCTGGTCCCGATACCCTCGAAAGTGAGCAGATGTGCCTTGATGTCGCGGGCCATCTGATGGAACAGACTGCGAAGCTGGGTATGCCTTATGTCTTCAAAGGCTCCTTCGACAAGGCCAACCGCACTTCGGGCAAAAGTTACCGCGGCCCCGGCGTGGAAGAGGGGCTGCGTATTCTAGAGTCGGTCCAGCGCCAGATTGGCGTGCCGGTGCTGACTGATGTGCACGAGGACACGCCGCTCGCCGAAGTCGCGGCAGTGGTCGATGTGATCCAGACGCCGGCCTTTTTGTGCCGGCAGACCAATTTCATCCGCAGCGTGGCGAGCCAGCGCAAACCGATGAACATCAAGAAAGGGCAGTTCCTGTCGCCCTGGGAGATGGCCAACGTGGTTGAAAAGGCCCGTAGCACCGGTAACGAGCAGATCATGGTCTGCGAGCGGGGCTTCAGCTTTGGCTACAACAATCTCGTCGTTGACATGCGCGGCCTGGCGGTCATGCGCAGCAGCGGGTGTCCGGTCGTGTTCGACGCGACCCATTCGGTGCAGTTGCCGGGCGGGCAGGGCAACGCCAGCGGCGGTCAGCGCGAACACATTCCGGTACTGGCGCGCGCCGCCGTGGCCGCCGGCGTGTCGGGTGTGTTCATGGAAACCCATCCCAAGCCCGACGAAGCCCTGTGCGATGGTCCGAATTCCTGGCCGCTGTCGATGATGGGCGAACTGCTGGAAACGCTTCATGCCCTTGATGCAGCAGTCAAGAGCCGTCGTTTCGTAGAGCAGCATCTATAACAAAACCCAGTTACAGGATCAAGCATGAGCGCAATTGTTGATGTGATCGGCAGGGAAATTCTTGATTCACGCGGCAATCCGACGGTTGAGGCCGACGTATTGCTGGAGTCCGGCATTCTGGGCCGCGCCGCAGTGCCCTCGGGGGCATCCACCGGCAGTCGCGAGGCGATTGAGCTGCGCGATGGCGACAAAAAACGTTACGGTGGCAAGGGCGTGCTGAAAGCCGTCGAACATGTGAATACCGAAATCTGCGAAGCCGTGATCGGCGTTGACGCTACCGAGCAGACTTTCGTCGACCGCACGCTGCTCGATCTCGACGGCACGGACAATAAATCCCGGCTCGGCGCCAATGCAATGCTGGCGGTATCACTGGCAATTGCGCGCGCGGCCGCCGAGGAATCGGGCCTGCCGCTGCACCGCTATCTGGGCGGTGCGGGGCCGATGGCCATGCCGGTGCCGATGATGAATGTCATCAACGGTGGCGCGCATGCCGATAATGGGCTGGACATGCAGGAATTCATGATCGTGCCGGTGGGGGCGGCCAGTTTCCGCGAGGCCCTGCGCTGCGGCGCCGAAGTGTTCCAGGTTTTGCGCAAGCTGCTGAGTGATCGCGGCCTGGCGACGGCAGTCGGTGACGAAGGCGGTTTTGCACCACGCCTGCCCAAACATGAAGCGGCGATCCAGGTCATCCTCGAAGCCATTGAAGCCGCGGGTTACCGTCCCGGCGAAGACGTGGCGCTGGCGCTGGACTGTGCGAGCTCCGAATTTTTTGAGGATGGCGAATACACGCTGCGTTCGGAAGGACTGTCGCTGAAAGCGCCGGAGTTTGCCGATTACCTCGCGACCTGGGTCGACAAATATCCGATCATCAGCATCGAAGATGGCATGGCGGAAAACGACTGGGACGGCTGGAAGGTGCTCACTGACAAGCTGGGCGATCGCGTGCAACTGGTGGGTGATGATCTGTTCGTGACCAATACCCAATACCTGAAGCGCGGCATCGAGCAGGGCATCGCCAATTCGATCCTGATCAAGGTCAACCAGATTGGCACGCTGACCGAAACCCTGGCAGCGATCGAAATGGCGAAGCGTGCGCGCTACACCGCGGTGATTTCTCATCGTTCCGGCGAGACGGAAGACACCACCATTGCCGACATCGCGGTTGCCACCAACGCGATGCAGATCAAGACCGGTTCACTGTCCCGCACCGACCGGCTGGCCAAATACAACCAGTTGCTGCGTATCGAAGAAGATCTCGGTGATACGGCCAGTTATCCCGGACGTGGCGCGTTTTATCAACTGCGCTAAGCCGTTTCCTCGAGCCGCCTGACGCCATGCGGCTGCTGGCCATTGCTCTCACCGGATTGATCCTGCTGATCCAGTATCCCTTGTGGTTGGGCAAGGGGGGGCAGCTGCGCGTCTGGGAAATGGAACGCCAGATCGAATCGCAACGGCAGATCAACAGCGGCCTGCAGGCACGTAATGCGGCGCTGGATGCCGAAGTGCGCGACCTGAAACAGGGACTGGAAGCGGTCGAGGAGCGAGCTCGCAACGAACTGGGCATGATCAGGCGCGACGAAATATTTTTTCAGGTGCTGGAGGGCGTTCCGACCGGTTCCGCTGTCGCCGCACCAGCACCTGCACCGGCATCCGCACCGGTAAAAAAATAGGGCACGGATGGCTACGGTTTCAACTCACTTGAATGGAGTGCGATGAGCGCAATCATCATCGACGGTGTCGCCATGGCGAAACAGGTTCTGGCGGAACAGAAGGCAAGGGCCGACAAACTGGCACAGCAAGCGCGGCCACCGGGTCTGGCCGTGGTGCTGGTCGGTGATGACCAGGCCTCTGCGGTCTATGTACGCAGCAAGGAGCGCGCCTGCCGTGATGCGGGAGTGCGCACCTTCGATACACGTTTGCCGGCAACAACAACGGAAGCCGAGTTGCTGCAAAAGGTGGATGCGCTCAATCGCGATCCACAGGTGCACGGTATCCTCGTGCAACTGCCGCTGCCGGCACATATCAATGCTGTCACTGTGTTGCAGCGGATTGCGCTGGCCAAGGACGTCGATGGTTTCACCTGGCGCAGCCTCGGCGCACTGCTCGATGGTCATCCCAACCTCGCGCCCTGCACACCCTCGGGCAGCATGCTGATGCTGGAGCGCTCCGGCGTACCCATTGCCGGCCGCCATGCTGTGGTGATCGGCCGCAGCAGCATCGTCGGCAAGCCGGCTGCGCTGATGCTGCTGGAACGCAATGCCACAGTCACCATCTGTCATTCGCGTACCACGGATCTGGCGGCAATGACCCGTCAGGCTGATATCCTCATCTGCGCCATCGGCCGGTCACGCATGGTCACTGCCGACATGATCAAGCCGGGTGCTGCCGTGGTCGATGTCGGCATTAACCGCAGCGCCGACGGCAAGTTGTGCGGTGACGTGGATTTCGACGCCGTGCGCGAGCGCGCGGGCTGGATCACGCCGGTGCCGGGGGGCGTCGGGCCGATGACGGTGGCCATGGTCATTGCCAACGTCATCACTGCTGCGGAACGCACTATCGGCTGATTCGCAGGGTTGCTCCTGTGCGTGCCTGGGCGACATGCACTATTCGGGGGCGGAAGCCCGATGTTCCGTATCAGTAAATTTTATATAAGTATTTGATTTTATTAATATTATTATAAATCTCTGATCGCGGTGTGTTGGCACGGCTTGTGCAAGTTATGGCTACAAGTTTGATCATAGACGTTGCCCAACCACCTTGAATCAGGCAGGCCAGACAGCGAATCACAGCGGGCAGTCCGCAATGGCGGCAGGTCGTCGCGTGCCTTTGCACGAGCAGGTCTGCAACAGTCTGCGTGAACGCATCCTGTCCGGCGACCTGGCGCCGAATGCTCGGCTACCCAGCGAAGCCCGACTGATGCAGTCCTTCGGTGTCAGCCGTGTCACGGTGCGGCAGGGACTCAAGGATCTTGCGGCGGAAGGGCTGGTTTACAGCCAGCAGGGCAAGGGCAGTTTTGTCAGCGCACCGCATGCGACCTACAATCTCAGCGCCTTGCTCGGCTTCCACGAGGCAATGCAGGGCAAACCGTTTTCCGCCACCTCTCAACTGCGTTCCATCCGCGATGTCCCAGCTTCCCGGGAAATCGCCACGGCGCTGAATCTGAAACGTGGCGACGGCGTGTTCGAGGTCAAACGCATCCGCTGCCTCAACGCCCGACCGGTATCGGTGGACCTCAGTTATTTCCCGCCCGATATTGGTGACCGGCTGCGCGATCAGGATCTGAACCAGGATATTTTTCCGCTGCTGGAAACCCGCGGTATCAGCCTCGGGCGTTCGCGGATGTGGATTGAGGCACAGACCTGTCCGACTGAATTTGCCGATGATCTGGCGGTTGCTGCCGGGGAGCCGGTGCTGCACCTGGCAAGGCTGACTTACAGTTCGTTTGACCGGCCGGTCGATTACGCACATCTCTACTGCCGCGGCGATTCATACCAGTACAAAGTTGAATTGCACCGGCGGCAGGGCTGAGCACCTGCCATTGAGGCTGCGGTTCTGCAGGATCGCGTTTTTTGGGTGTCAGCACGCAAAAGAGTTGGCAAAGCCCAGCAACAGATCCGGGTTAAGGTAGCCGCGAAAAATCAGGTATGTCATCGCTGCGGCCAGCACCGATAACAGGGCCAACACCAGGATTTTCCAACGCCCGGCGATCATTCAGAAATCTCCTCTGTACAGTTCTGGATAGCTGGATTATTGCACGGGCGGCTTCAGCAGCCCGAGCGTCAAGTGTTATCACCAAAAGCGCTAAGCAAATAACATCCTGATACAGGCCATGGACACCCCAATTGATATAATTTCGGTTTTGCCCGGCACCGGGAAAATCTTGAAACAATCCGCCGCAAACTCCCCGCAGCTCGGTTTCTCCTTCGAAGACTTTTACAATCGCGATGGCTTGATCCGTGTGGATCATGTTTTCCTGCGCGAACTGGAGCAGGCGGATGCCGTATTGCATGCACAATTGCTGGCAGCGCGCGCTGCCGCTGAGCCATTACCGGCTAAGGCTGAATCTGAGCTGCTGCTGGCGCTGACGCCGCATCTGGAAGACTTCATCGGTGAGCTGTTTGGCATTACTGCAGAAGTGCGTGCGCTGTCGGCCCAACATCATGAACTGGCGCCGCTGTACAGCGTCAAGCGCCTGTTCGTGCAGCGCAAGGCCATGCACAAATACAAGTCAGACGCGGCTGCTGCCATTGACGGTGCGGCGGTGGGCGAAAAACTCGCGGCCTTGTTCGGCGAGCCGCTGACCGAACTGGCCTTTGCGAAACAGGTGACGGCCTGGCAGCAGGATGAAACGAATCATGCCGAAGCGCTGGAACTGGCGCTGCAGTACGCCGCCTGGTCAGCGCATACGGCGGCAGGGCATGAGCGGCATCACGCGGGGGTGTTGTTCAAATCGCCGCACAAACTCGATATACAGAACCTGGTGCCGGTGCAGACCACAACGACGGCGGGGTATACCGAGCATCGTTTTGACGTGTCACGCCTGCGGCTGCGTCAGGGTTTCAAGCTGACCGACAAGGGTACCGACCTGACGGGAGCGCTGGACGAGGCGAATTACTGCATCTGGTGCCATGAGCAGGGCAAGGATTCCTGCTCCAAGGGTTTAAAAGAGAAGGGTGCCAGTGGCCGCGGTGCGCAATCTTTCAAGAAGTCGCCCTTCGGCATCACGCTGGCGGGTTGTCCGCTGGAAGAAAAAATCTCCGAATTCCACAAAGCCAAGACCGATGGCCTGGCGATCGGTGCCTTTGCGATCATCGTCGTCGATAATCCGATGGTTGCGGCAACCGGGCATCGCATCTGCAACGATTGCATGAAGGCCTGCATTTACCAGAAGCAGGAACCGGTCAACATTCCGCAGGCGGAGACGCGCACGCTGAAAGATGTGCTGGAACTGCCCTGGGGTTTCGAGATTTACAGTCTGCTGACACGCTGGAACCCGCTGAACCTGCGCAATCCTTATCCCAGGGCGCCCAGCGGCAAGCGGGTGCTGATTGCGGGCATGGGACCCGCCGGGTTCTCGCTTGCGCATTTCCTGATGAACGACGGCCACACCGTGATCGGCATCGACGGTCTGAAAATCGAACCCCTGCCGTCGGCATTGTCCGGTGTGGACATGGCCGGAGGGCGCGTGGCGTTCAAACCGATCCGCGATGTAACTGAACTCTATGAATCACTGGATGAACGGGCGATGGCTGGTTTCGGCGGTGTCGCGGAATACGGCATCACCGTGCGCTGGGACAAGAATTTCCTCAAAATCATCCGCCTGCTGCTGGAACGTCGCTCGCAGTTTGCGCTGTTCGGTGGCGTGCGTTTCGGCGGCACAATCACCGCCGAAAATGCGTTTGCCATGGGCTTCGACCACATCGCGCTGGCGATTGGTGCCGGCCGACCGACGGTGCTCGACATGCCCAACGGCCTGGCGCGCGGCGTGCGCACGGCATCGGATTTCCTGATGGCGCTGCAGCTGACCGGTGCGGCGAAGACTGATTCCATCGCCAACATGCAATTGCGGTTGCCGGTGGTGGTGATCGGCGGCGGCCTGACTGCGGTTGATGCCGCCACCGAATCGCTGGCCTACTACCCGCTGCAGGTGGAGAAATTCCTGCTGCGCTACGAGCTGCTGGCGCGTGAACACGGCGAAGCCGCGGCGCGTATTGCGTGGAATCCGGAAGAGCGTGAAACCGCGGACGAATTCATTACCCATGCACGGGCGATCCGTGCCGAACGCGCTGCTGCAGCAAAAGAAGGTCGCGAGCCACGGGTGCTGCAGTTGCTGCAGTCATGGGGTGGCGCGACCATCGCCTATCGCAAGCGGCTGGTCGACAGCCCGTCGTACACACTGAACCATGAAGAGGTGCACAAGGCGCTCGAAGAGGGCATCACTTTTGGCGAGTGCCTGACGCCGCTGGCGATCGAAGTGGACAGTTATGGCCATGCTCGCGCGCTGAAGGTTGCAGTACATGCCAAGGGTGAAGACGGTGAATGGCACGAAACCGGCCGCGTGGAAATGCCGGCTCGGGCGATCCTGATTGCGGCCGGCACCCAGCCCAACACCGTGCTGGCCCGCGAAGACGCCGAACATTTTGTGCTCGACGGCCGTTATTTCCGCGCCTGCGATGTTTCAGGTGAGCCGGTGGCGGCGGAAAAGGCGATTTCCAAACCCAACGCCGTAAATGTCTTGCTGTCGAAGAGCAACGACGGGCGTTTCATCAGTTATTTCGGCGATGTGCATCCGTCCTTTTTCGGCAACGTGGTGAAAGCCATCGGCAGTGCCAAACAAGGTTACCCAGTGGTCAGCGGTGTGCTGGCGCAGATCAAGCCGGCTGCTGCAGTCGATGATGCGAGCTTCCTTGGCGCCTTGCAACGCGATTTGCGCGCGACAGTGCACGAAGTGAAACGCCTGACACCGCAGATCGTCGAAGTCGTGGTGCGTGCGCCGCTGGCGGCACGGCGTTTCCAGCCCGGACAGTTTTATCGCCTGCAGAATTTCGAAGCACTGGCGCCGCGCACCGAAGGCAGCACGCTGGCCATGGAAGGCCTGGCCTTGACGGGCGCCTGGGTGGACGCGGAGCAGGGCCTTCTGTCGACCATTGTGCTGGAGATGGGCGGTTCCAGCGATCTCTGCGTGGAACTGAAGCCCGGCGAGCCTATTGTGCTGATGGGGCCCACTGGCACGCCGACGGAAATCCCCAGCAACGAGACCGTGGTGCTGGTCGGCGGCGGGCTCGGCAATGCGGTGTTGTTCTCGATCGGCCAGGCGATGCGCAAGGCCGGCTGCCGGGTGTTGTATTTTGCCGGCTACAAACACATGATCGACCGTTACCGCATTGAGGATATTGAAGCCGCGAGTGACGTCGTGGTCTGGTGTTCCGATGACGAGCCGGGATTCATGCCGGCGCGTCCCGATGACCGGCGTTTTGTCGGCAATATCGTGCAGGCGATGAACGCCTATGCCTCGGGTGAACTGGGCGAACAAGCCATACCATTCAAGGACGCCGATCGCATCATCGCTATCGGCTCCGACAAGATGATGGCGGCAGTGGCGCGGGCGCGGCACGAAGTGCTGAAGCCTTATTTGAAACCGCAGCACCATGCGATCGGTTCCATCAACTCGCCGATGCAGTGCATGATGAAAGAGGTTTGCGCGCAGTGCCTGCAGCCGCAGATTGATCCGCAAACCGGTAAAACGAGCTATGTGTTTTCCTGCTTCAATCAGGATCAGCCGCTGGATTGTGTCGACTGGAAAGCGCTGGACCAGCGCCTGAAACAGAATTCGACCCAAGAGAAGCTGACGGCAGAGTGGCTGGACCATTGCCTGGTCAAGCTGGAGCTGCGGGATATTCAGCGGGTTTGAAAGTGCTTGCCGCGGCGTTATATAAGTTATTGATTTTAAATGATATTTAAATGAATTGCGGGATGAGGATCTTCAGCCGCGATCCTCAGTCTGCCACGTACTCCACTCCACGCGTGCCGGCACAAGACGCAAGCTCTCCAACATCGCTTGCGGCAAGCCGGCACTCCCGGTTTCACAGAGCATGCGCGGCACGTTCGTCGCGCCTGAGATGAATTCAACAGCTTGAACGCGGCCCAGCGCTGCGCCTGCCGCAGCTCTGTCGGAGGCATCGCAATACACCCCATACAGCGCCATGGATTGTTGCGTATCATTGCCCGGTGGCGAATAGTGCTTGCTGCAGGGTGCATACAGCGGACGTTCAAAACGCCGGTAGAGTTGACGCATGCCATGACGGATGGCTTCGAATTCCAGACTCTCAGCCCGTGCTTTCATGTCAACGTCCTGTGCCGCCATGTTCGCGAAGTCCAGCCACCAGATCACATCCGGCCAATCATCGCCGCCTTCGAGCTTGCTGATGGTGCGTCCCCGCGGCAGACCGAGTTGTGCGCGGACGTCCGAGGCCAGGATCCGTTGCCGCAGCACGATGGCGGCATTGTCGGGACGGGCGTAGTAAAAATTGTACGAAACGATCATCCGGACTTCGGGTGTTACGGCAACACCGCTCAGTTGCGTCCGACTTCACGCAGCGCGTCGCCCAGCTTGCCAATCAGTTCGTCGATCTGCGCCTTGCTGATGATCAGCGGTGGTGACAGCGCGATGATGTCGCCGGTGGTGCGGATCAGCACGCCGTTTTCGTAGCATTTCAGGAACGTTTCGAACGCGCGCGCGGTGGGCGCGCCCGGCCGCGGTTCAAGTTCGATGCCGGCGACCAGACCCATGTTGCGGACGTCGATCACGTGCGGCAGTTCGCGCAGTGACTGCACGGCCTGCTCGAAATAGGGCGTCAGTTCCTGCGCGCGCTGGAACAGGCCTTCCTCCTCGAAGGTGTCGAGGCTGGCCAGCGCTGCAGCCGTGGCCAGCGGGTGCCCGGAGTAGGTGTAGCCGTGGAAGAGTTCGATGCCTGGCGGCGCGTTGTTGACCACGGCGTCGTAAATGCCGCGGCTTGCGATCACAGCCCCCATCGGCACAGTGCCGTTGGTCAGGCCCTTGGCGACGATCATCATGTCGGGTACCACGCCCACTGCGTCTGCGCTAAAGCAGGGGCCGGTGCGGCCGAAGCCGGTGATGACTTCATCGAATATCAGCAACAAGCCGTATTTGTCGCAGATCTGGCGCAGCCGTTCGAGGTAACCCTTGGGTGGCACCAGCACGCCGGTGGATCCGGCCAGCGGTTCGACAATCACGGCGGCGATGTTGCTGGCGTCGTGCAGCGGGATGATGCGTTGTTCGAGCTCGTCGGCGAGATGCGCGCCCCAGGCCGGCTGGCCGCGGCTGAAGGCGTTCTCTTTCAGGTTGTGCGTGTGTGCGAGATGATCGACACGGAACAGCATGTTGCCGAAGGCCTTGCGGTTGGCGGGGATGCCGCCGACCGAAATGCCGCCGAAACCGGCGCCGTGATAACCGCGTTCGCGACCGATCAGCACATTGCGATGGCCTTCGCCGCGGGCACGATGATAGGCGAGTGCAATTTTGAGCGCGGTATCAACACCTTCAGAACCGGAGTTGCAGTAGAACACGTGATCGAGGTCGCCCGGCGCCAGCGCCGCCAGACGTTCGGCGACGCGGAAGGCATCCGGGTGCCCCATCTGAAAAGCCGGTGCGTAGTCCATTGCCGCGACCTGTTTCTGCACGGCTTCGACAATACGCGGGCGGCAATGGCCGGCGTTGACACACCACAGGCCGGCGGTGCCGTCGAGGATCTGACGGCCGTCTTCGGTGGTGTAGTGCATGTCTTTGGCTGCGACCAGCATGCGCGGCGCCTGTTTGAACGCGCGATTCGCGGTGAACGGCATCCAGAACGATTCAAGATTTGTTTGGCGTGCAGTCATGTAAAAACCTTTGCTCAGGGATGATTGCGCGGGCTCTGGCGCTGCGCAGTTTGCAGTGCGCAGCATGCTACCATCTTCACGCCATGATACGACACAGACGGGTAGCGAAATGCGGGGCTGCCGGATGCGCGGTTTTTTACGGGGTAACCCGCTGCTACGCACATTGGATTGCCGCCGCATTACTGTTTTGTGCCGTGCCTGCCATTGCCGGTGATGTGCTGCGTGTCGGCTCCAAACGGTTCACTGAATCCTACATTCTGGGCGAGGTGATTGCGCGCAGCGCGCAGCGCGTTCCCGGCGTGCAGGCCGAGCATAAACCCGGTCTGGGCAATACCGCGATCCTGTTTGCCGCGCTGAAAAGCGGCGCCATTGATGTCTATCCCGATTACACCGGTACTATCGCGCTGGAACTGCTGGGCCTGTCGAGGGTGCCCGGGCTGGAGGAACTCAACCGGCAACTCGCAGCGCATGGCCTGGAGGCGGGGATTTTTCTCGGTTTCGGCAATGCCTATGCACTGGCGATGCGGGAGGAACAGGCAGCTAAGCGCGACATCCGGAACATTGCCGATTTAAAGGCGTTCGGAGCCGCCCGACTCGGCTTATCTCCGGAATTCCTCAATCGCAAGGACGGCTGGCCGGCTTTGCGTGAAGCCTACGATCTGGATGGTTTGCCGGTCCGTGGACTTGAACACGGGCTGGCGTATGAAGCGTTGAGCAAGGGACAGGTTGATGTGATCGATGTCTATACGACCGATCCGAAGATTGTCAGTAACGGCTTGCGTGTGCTCGACGACAATCAGCGGTTTTTCCCTGAGTATGAGGCGGTGCTGGTGTATCGCGCTGATCTGCCGCAGCGGCACCCGGCTGCCTGGGCTCAACTGACAAAATTGCAGGGGTCGATTACCGCTGCCGACATGATGGCGATGAATGCCGCAGTGGAATTGCAGGGGCGCAGTTTTGCAGCGGTCGCGACTGAACGGGTGCAGGCCAAACCCGGTGCGCCGAATACCGATGCTGCATCGGGGCTGGCTGCTGTGCTGTTCGGCCCCGACCTGATGCGGCTGACACTGGAACACCTGCTGCTGGTCTGTGCATCGCTGCTGCTCAGTGTGGCGGTGGGTGTGCCACTGGGTATCTGGGCGCAGCGTGCGCCGCGTACCGGCGCCTGGATACTGGCTTTGACCGGCGTGCTGCAGACGGTACCCAGCCTGGCCTTGCTGGCATTCCTGATTACCGTCCTTGACCGGATCGGCGCGGTGCCGGCGATTCTGGCCTTGTTCCTGTATGCCTTGCTGCCGGTGGTGCGTGCCACCGAAACAGCGCTGGCGGGGGTCGGCAGCGACATGCGTGATGCGGGACGCGCTTTGGGACTCGACAGCAGGCAGCTGATGCGTCTGATTGAATTGCCGCTGGCCATGCCCGGGGTTTTGGCCGGCATCAAGACCGCGGCGGTGATCAATGTCGGCACGGCGACGGTTGCTGCATTTATCGGTGCCGGCGGCTACGGCGAGCGCATCGTGGCGGGGCTGGCTGTCAATGACCATAAGCTGTTGCTGGCCGGAGCGATTCCTGCGGCGCTGCTCGCGTTGCTCCTGGAATGGGGGTTCCGCGGGCTTGACCGGCGCCTGTTGCGGCGCAATTAATGCATGCGGCGCACGTCCCTTTTCATATGTTGGAACTGCAACGGGGGTCTCTATGGCGCCGAGTGAACTTAATCGCTTGCGGCCGGTCTTTGCACTATCGCTGCAGTGGCACATTTCGCTTGTACTTACAGGCGGTTATACTGCGGCGCCTGCCCTGACGGCGGGCCCGTTGACCGGGGGCAGGGTAGCGGTATCAGGGAACGGACAATAATTAATGAGCGATCGCGAAGTCGATCAGCAGTTGGTAGAGCGCGTACAGCGTGGCGACAAACGTGCCTTCGACCTGCTGGTCGTCAAATACCAGCGCAAGCTGGGGCGTTTGCTGTCGCGTTTTATCCGTGATCCGAGTGAGGTGGAGGATGTGACCCAGGAAGCGTTTATCAAGGCCTATCGGGCTCTGCCAAATTTTCGCGGTGACAGCGCTTTTTATACGTGGCTGTACCGGATTGGCATCAATACCGCCAAGAACCATCTGGTGGCGATGGGGCGGCGGGCGCCGACCAGCACGGAAATGGATGCCGAAGAGGCGGAAAACATCGAGTCTGGCGACCAGTTGCGTGATCTGAACACGCCGGAGAACCAGATGATGAGCCGGCAGGTCGGGGATACAGTGAACCAAACCCTGCAGGAGTTGCCTGAAGAGTTGAGAACGGCGCTGACCCTGCGCGAAATCGAGGGTTTGAGCTATGAGGAAATAGCCACCGCCATGCAATGTCCGGTGGGAACGGTACGGTCCCGGATCTTCCGGGCCCGCGAAGCGGTGGCAGCAAAATTGAAACCCTTGCTCGATACGGGCAAGGACAGGAGATGGTGATATGGCAAACGAGATGAAAAATGAGATGGAAAAAATTTCAGTCCTGATGGACGGTGAAGCGGTCGGGCAGGAGGCACATCAGGCCATGCTCCGGCTCCAGGATACCGGGGAAGCCCGCGAGACCTGGGCAAGCTATCACTTGATCGGTGACGTGATGCGTGGCGAGGTGCTGCCGGCATTTGATGTATCGCAGCGTATAGCTGCGGCCCTTGCGCTGGAGCCGACGGTCATGGCGCCGCCGCGGTCGTTGCGGGCCAGCCCGCTGACTTATGCCTTGTCGGCTGCGGCTTCCATCTCTGCCATTGCCGTTGTCGGCTGGATGGCTTTTTCAACCAGCAATGTCATCAATCCGGCGGTGGAAGTTGCGCGGGCCCCGGTCGTGCAACCCGAAGCCCAGCTAAAGAGTTCTCCCAGCGATGGTCAGATGAACGAATATCTGCTGGCGCACCAGGGCGTGTCGCCGAGCACCAGCCTGCACGGCGTTGCGCCGTACATCCGTACCATTTCCAGCGCTCCGGCTGCAGGCCGCTAAAACTTCATGAAATTCTGGTGGATGGTTGTTCTCGTATTCCTGCCGGGTGTTGTGGTGGCAAACGAGAATTCACGGGAAGTGCTGGCCATGCTGGAGAAAATGGCAGAGGCCAGCCGCAAGGTGAACTATTCCGGTACCTTCATGTTTCAGCATGGCGGGCAGGCTGAAACCTCCCGCATTGCGCATTTCGTCAATCCGGCCGGCGGCGTGCTGGAACGGCTGGAAACGCTGGACGGTCCGGCGCGCGAGGTGATCCGCACTAATGATCAGGTGACTTGCTATCTGCCTGGCAGCAAGGTGGTGCTGGTTGATCCTCGGGGTTCCCGGCAATTCCCGATACAGGTCGAGCAGATCCAGGAAATCGTGCAGCACTACGGTGTTGTAAAAGGCGGCATGGATCGCGTGGCGGGCCACGAGTGCCGATGGGTGGCGTTGGTGCCGAAGGATGCATTGCGTTACACCCGCCGTTTCTGCGCTGAGGTCAATACCGGATTACCGCTGCGAGCGCGCACATTGAATGAAAAAGATGAAACTCTGGAGACATTCGCTTTTTCCACGTTGAATATCGGCGGATCATTCCGCCGCGAACTGGTGCAGTCGAAATACGCCGTTGTCAGTGCCAAACAGAACTGGCGAGTGGATCGATCGGCATTGACGGCCGGGGACAGCGGGGATTCCGGCTGGGTGGTCAATAATCAGCCCGCAGGCTTCCGAAAGCAGATGGAGTTGCGGCGCTCAATGGTCGGCAAGAAAGGCACCGTTTCACACTTGGTATTTTCCGACGGGCTCGCTGCAGTGTCGATATTCATCGAACCCAACGCTGCGCAGGATAACAAGCCGGTGCTGAGGCATCAGGGCGCGGTGCATATTTACAGCCGCTCGGTCGCGGGCTATACAGTCACTGTGCTTGGTGAGACTCCGGCGGAAACGGTAATGCAGTTTGCGCGCGCGCTGGAACCCAGAAATACAGCCGCTGCCCTACAACGCTGACCGCACGTTCCGCTGTTTGCAGTCCCCCGACGCAGTTAATCTTATCGATCATTCATGCATTTCCAGGAAAGGCTGAACATGTTCAGATATCTGGTTGTGGCGTTGTGCCTGCCGTTTTACCTGCTTGCGCCGTTGCAATCCGCAGCCCAGCTTCCCGATTTCACCGAACTGGTGGAAAAACAGGGCCCCGCGGTGGTCAACATCAGTACCACCCAGACGGCGTCCCGTAACGCACTGTCGCAGCAATTGCCGCAACTCGACGAGAACGATCCGTTATACGAATTTTTCCGCCGCTTCATGCCGAATCCGAATCAACCGAATCCCGGTCAGATTCCCGGTCAGCCAAACCCCGCTCCGCGGGAATTCCAGGCCCAGTCTCTGGGCTCGGGCTTCATCATTTCGGCTGATGGTTACATCTTGACCAACGCCCATGTCATCGATTCCGCGGATGAGGTTACTGTGCGCCTGACCGATAAACGAGAATTCAAGGCCAAGGTCATTGGTGCCGACCGGCGGACAGACGTGGCGCTGATCAAGATCGAGGCGGGTGCGCTGCCGATCGTGCGTTTTGGCGATCCGGGCAAGCTCAAGGTCGGCGAATGGGTGGTGGCCATTGGCTCCCCTTTTGGTTTTGACAATACAGTGACGGCGGGCATTGTCAGTGCCAAGGGCAGGTCGCTGCCGCAGGAAAATTTTGTGCCGTTCATCCAGACTGACGTTGCGGTGAATCCCGGCAATTCCGGCGGGCCGCTGTTCAACCTCAGGGGCGAGGTGGTCGGCATCAATTCACAGATATACAGCCGCACCGGCGGTTTCATGGGCTTGTCTTTTGCGATTCCAATCGACGTCGCCAACAACATCGCCCAGCAGTTGCGTACTACCGGCAAGGTGACGCGCGGGCGAATCGGCGTGGTGATCCAGCCGGTGACCAAGGAACTGGCTGACGGTTTTGGACTGGCCAAGGCGCAGGGCGCACTGGTTAACTCGGTCGAGAAGGGCGGCCCTGCTGACAAGGCCGGCATCGAAGCCGGCGACGTAATCCTGCGTTTTGACGGCAAACCGGTGGAGGCATCCGAGGACCTGCCGCGCGTGGTCGGAGGCAGCAAGCCCGGCAGCAAGATCACGATCCAGGTGTGGCGCAACAAGGCGGCGCGTGATTTGCAGGTGGACGTCGCCGAGTTGTCTGACGAACGTCCCGGCCGGCAGGCGCGCAGCAGCAAGCCGCAGCCGCCGGCGGCGACCCAGTTCGGAATGGGTCTCGCCGACCTGACCGATGCGCAAAAGAAGGAACTCAAAGTCGAAGGCGGTGTTTTTGTCGATAGCGCCCAGGGTGCTGCGGCCCGTGCCGGTATCCGGCGCGGCGACGTCATTCTCGGCGTGAACAACCAGGATGTGAAATCCGTCGAGCAATTCCGCCAGTTGATGGCCGGCATGGAAAAAGGGCGGATCGTCGCGCTGCTGGTACGGCGTGGGGCCAATTCGCTGTACATCCCGTTCCGTACTGACGGGAATGGCTGATTCCGGGCGGATCACGCTGACGCTGTACAGCCGTACCTGGTGCCATCTTTGTGACGACATGCTGGCGGGCCTGCAGATTTTGCAGGCCCGCCAGTCTTTTGAACTGTGCATTATTGATGTCGACAGTCAAACTGCGCTGGAGCAGCGTTTTGGTGAATGGGTACCGGTATTGATGCACGGCGAGCGCGAACTCTGTCATTACCACCTGGATACGGCGGCGGTTACAGATTACTTGCGGGATTTCCGCTAAAATACGCGACCTTACGAACGGAACGGGGCACTCCGGGATACCTTGAGTGCCCTTTTTGTTGACGCTAGTTGGCCCCGTTGACTCATGATGGACCTGGCTGGACCGCACACCACATGCAGCACATTCGCAATTTTTCCATCATCGCGCATATCGATCACGGCAAATCGACGCTGGCGGATCGTTTTATCCAGCATTGCGGCGGCTTGTCCGATCGCGAGATGGAATCCCAGGTACTCGATTCGATGGATCTGGAGCGTGAGCGCGGTATTACCATCAAGGCGCAGACCGCATCACTGGTCTATCTCGCCCGCAACGGACAAACCTATCAGTTGAACCTGATCGATACGCCCGGTCACGTCGATTTTTCCTACGAGGTCTCGCGGTCACTGGCGGCCTGTGAAGGCGCGTTACTGGTAGTGGATGCCTCGCAGGGCGTGGAAGCGCAGACGGTCGCCAACTGCTACACGGCCATTGAGCAGGGCGTCGAAGTGGTGCCGGTGCTGAACAAAATGGATTTGCCGCAGGTCGAGCCCGAGCGCGTGGCCCTGGAAATTGAAGACATCATCGGCATCCCGGCGAAAGATGCCGTCCGGGTCAGTGCCAAGAGCGGGGAAGGGATCACCGATGTCCTCGAAGCGGTGGTGCACCAGATGCCGCCGCCGAAAGGGGATCCCGCGGCGCCGCTTAAGGCGCTGATCATCGACTCCTGGTTCGACAACTATGTGGGCGTGGTGATGCTGGTGCGGGTGGTCGACGGCGAACTGAAACCCAAGGACCGCATCCTGCTGATGGCCGGCGGCGGCAATTTTCTCTGCGAGCAGGTCGGCAAGTTCACGCCAAAATCACAATCGATGGAACGTCTGGCTGCCGGCGAGGTGGGATTTGTCATTGCCGGCATCAAAGAGCTGCAGGCGGCCAAGGTCGGCGATACGCTGACGCTGCTGAACAAGCCGGCGGCTGCGGCATTGCCGGGATTCAAGGAAATCAAGCCGCAGGTGTTTGCCGGGCTGTATCCGGTGGAGTCGAATGAGTACGAGGCGCTGCGCGATGCCCTGGAGAAACTGCACCTGAATGATTCCTCGCTGCGCTTCGAACCCGAATCGTCACAGGCACTGGGTTTCGGTTTTCGTTGCGGATTCCTCGGTTTGCTGCACATGGATATTGTGCAGGAGCGCCTCGAACGCGAATACAACATGTCGTTGATCACCACCGCGCCCACGGTGGTCTATCAGGTCGCAACGCGCGACGGCAAGGTGATTGAAATCGAGAATCCGTCGCGGCTGCCCGATGTGTCCCAGATCGAGGAAATCCGCGAGCCGATCATTACCGCTTCGATACTGGTGCCCGGCGATTACGTGGGGCCGGTGATGACGCTGTGCACTGAAAAACGCGGCGCGCAGCGCAACATGCAGTACCTGGGTCGGCAGGTCATGCTGACCTATGAGTTGCCGCTGAATGAGGTGGTCATGGACTTTTTTGACCGCCTGAAATCGGTGTCGCGCGGTTATGCTTCACTCGACTACGACTTCCTCGAATATCGCGCCGGCGATCTGGTGCGTCTGGACATCCTCATCAACAGTGAACGGGTTGATGCGTTGTCGCTGATCGTGCACCGGGCCAATGCGCTGTACCGCGGCCGGGATGTGGCGTCGAGGATGCGCAAGCTGATTCCGCGTCAGATGTTCGACATCGCGATTCAGGCGGCAATTGGCGCACAGATCATTTCCCGTGAAACCGTCAAGGCGATGCGTAAAAACGTGCTCGCCAAATGTTACGGTGGTGATATTTCGCGCAAGAAAAAGTTGCTGGAGAAACAGAAGGCTGGCAAGAAGCGCATGAAGCAGGTTGGTACTGTCGAAATACCGCAGGAGGCTTTCCTCGCCATCCTGCAGGTTGATAAATAACGGGGGCGTCTTGAATTTTGCGCTGATCATGCTGATCCTGCTGCTGGTGACCGGTGTCGTATGGCTGGCTGAGTCACTGTATTTCCGCAAACACCGCTCTGCAGGCGCGCTGCAACCCTGGTGGATCGAATATCCGGTCAGTTTTTTCCCGGTGATCCTGGTGGTGTTTGTGCTGCGTTCATTTCTGGTCGAACCGTTCAAGATTCCCTCCGGGTCGATGCTGCCCACACTGCTGGTGGGCGATTTCATCCTCGTCAACAAATTCACCTATGGCATCCGGCTGCCGGTCATCAATACCCGTTTGATTGCTGTCAATGAACCGCAGCGCGGCGAGGTCATGGTGTTCCGTTATCCGGAAAATCAGGCGCTGGATTACATCAAGCGGGTGGTTGGCCTGCCGGGCGACGAAATCGTCTACGCCAACAAGCGCCTGACCATCAATGGCAGGGAAGTGCCGCTGAAAGCGAACGGCGAGTTCAATTACCTTGAAGGTGGACTCAATTTTGTCGCCACCAGCCGTTTCCAGGAGCAACTCGGTGCACACGCGCACTCGGTGCTGGTGCAGGCAGCTGCACCTTCAGTGCAACTGAGCGGGGTGCAGCGCTTTCCCTTCCGTGACAATTGTGCATACAATGAGTCGGGTTTCCGGTGCAAAGTCCCCGCGCAGCATTATTTCCTGATGGGTGACAACCGGGACAGCAGCAGCGACAGCCGCTATTGGGGTTTCGTGCCGGAACAGAACATTGTCGGCAAGGCATTTCTGATTTGGTGGAATTTCGACAACCTGAAGCGCGTAGGGAACTCGATCAACTGATATGGACTTGGAGGTCAAGATGCATAAGCAGCGCGGAATTACGCTCACGGGTTTTCTGGTATTCGCGGTTATCGCGATTGCGGCCATGTTGCTCGGCTTCAAGATAGGCCCGGCTTACATGGAATACCTGACCATCCAGAAAACGCTGCGTAATCTGGCCGCTGAGCCGGCCATGAAAACGGTGTCACGCGGCGAGTTCAACAGTGCCTGGAATGCCCGTGCGGGCGTCGACAACATCAAGGCCATTGGCTACGACGACATCCAGATTGAGAAAGACGGTTCGGGCGTCGTGCTGAGTGCGGAGTATTCGGTGCGCGTGCCGTTGTTCTACAACCTCAGCGCGCTGATGGAATTCAAGCCCCGGTCCGATCAGTAAGTTGAGCGCATCGCCCGCTGTGGACCCGGACACTGTCAGCGGGAGAATCGGGCATCGTTTCCTCGATCCCGGATTGCTGCGGCGGGCGCTGACCCATCGCTCCTACGGTGCCGACCACAACGAACGCCTGGAATATCTGGGCGACAGTATCGTCAACTGCGTCATAGCGCTGGAACTCTATGAGCGGTTTCCCGGCTTGAGTGAAGGTGAGCTTTCCCGCCTCCGCGCCAATCTGGTCAATCAGCAATCGCTGCTCGGCATTGCGCAGCACATGGGTATCGGCGACCATCTGCTGCTCGGCGAAGGGGAGATCAAAAGCGGTGGCGCACAACGTCCATCGATACTCGCCGACAGCGTGGAAGCTTTACTCGGCGCTGTCATGCTGGACGGCGGATTTGCGGCAGCACAGGGCGTCGTGCGCCGGCTTTTTGCCGGCAGCCTCGCAGCGATCAATCCCAATGTCAGCGGCAAGGACGCCAAAACCATGTTGCAGGAATTTACCCAGGGCAAAGGCATCGCATTGCCGGTGTATACGCTGCTCGGCACCCAGGGCCATGCCCATGCCCAGATTTTCCAGGTGCAGTGCGCGATTGATGAACTGGGTATCCGCACCGAAGGCCAGGGTGCCAGCCGGCGCGCCGCGGAGCAGGACGCGGCGGGCAAGGCCTGCGCGCTGGTGGTCCGGGCATGACCGGCCATCGCTCCGGGTATGTCGCCATCATCGGCCGCCCCAACGTCGGCAAATCGACCTTGCTTAACCGTCTGGTCGGCCAGAAAATCAGTATCACTTCGCGGCGTCCCCAGACCACGCGCCAGCGCATCATCGGCATCGTGACCCGGCCTGATGCCCAGTATGTTTTCGTGGATACCCCTGGTTTTCAGAATCGACACGGCACTGCGATGAACCGCCTGATGAACCGCAGCGTGTCGCGCAGCATAGCCGACGTCAATGTGATCGTATGGGTGGTTGAGGCGCGGCATCTGAACGCGGAAGACAAGGCTGTGCTGACTTTGCTGCAGGACTGCGCGCCGGTGGTGATTGCCGTCAACAAGATTGACGAACTGTCCAACAAGAATGAACTGTTGCCGTTCATGCAGGAGCTGGAGACGCTGGCGCATCCGGCCGCCATCGTGCCGGTTTCCGCCAAAAACGGCGTCGGTGCGGACAACCTGCTGGAGGCCATTGCTGGATTCCTCCCGCAGCAGGAACGGCTCTACGCGGAAGATGAAATCACCACGGCCAGCGAACGCACACTGGCCGCGGAACTGGTGCGGGAAAAACTGTTCCGGCTGCTGGGCGAGGAATTGCCGTATTCGACGGCGGTGGAGATTGAGAAATTCGAAGTCGTCGATGGCCTGCGCCGCATCAATGCCTGCATCCTTGTCGACAAGTCCGGGCAGAAGGGCATCGTGATCGGCAAGGGCGGCGAAAAGCTGAAGCAGATTGGAACCCAGGCGCGGCTGGACATGGAGCGCCTGTTTGGCGGCAAGGTGTTTCTCGAAGTCTGGGTCAAGGTGAAGTCGGGCTGGGCAGATGACGATGCGGTGCTTAAACGCACCGGTATAGAATAAAATAATTAATAAAAACAATATGTTATACAACTTAATTAAAGTCACGCCGGGATTGGATTCAGCACGGTATGGCCATGGCTGAACGCGCCCGCCGTGACGGCCAGCCGGCGTACTTGCTGCACACCTACCCGTACCGGGAAACCAGCCTGGTCGCCGAAATCTACACCCGGGATACCGGACGGGTGGCGCTGATTGCCCGGGGGGCGCGGCGGCCGCGGTCAGCGTTGCGCGGCGTGCTGATGGCCTTTCAGCCACTGCTGCTCGCCTGGTCGGGCAAATCCGAACTCAAAACTCTGTACAAGGCTGAGTGGCAGGGCGGTTACGTGCCGCTGCGTGGCCTGAGCCTGATCTGCGGGTTTTACCTCAATGAACTGCTGCTGAAACTGCTGCCGCGGGAGGATCCCCACGAGCAATTGTTTGAGGCTTATGCCACAGCGCTTGGACAATTGCCGACGGCGCAGGATCACGCTGCGGTACTGCGTCGTTTCGAACGCGTGCTGCTGCGGGAATTGGGTTACGGCCTGGTGCTTGATCACGATGTCGCCGGCGGCCATCCCATCGAACCGGGGGCGCGCTATCGCTATGTCCCCGAGCGCGGGCCGTTGCCGGCGCGTGAAGGCGGTGAACAAAGCGGCGTAGAATTGACGGGACAGACGCTGATCGACATGGCCGTCGATCACTACGCGGACCCCCGGACGGTGCAGCAGAGCAAGGCGCTGATGCGCGCCCTGATCAACCATTGCCTGGGTCAGCAGACGCTGCATACGCGACAATTGCTGCGCGACTTGCAGCAGTTGTAATGTTGTAGCGATTGTGGCGTTCAAAATTATTTGCAATCGATGTGATGACCAGACTCAGCGTCAACCTTAACAAAGTCGCGTTGCTGCGCAATTCGCGCAGCCTCGGCATCCCCAATGTCACCCGGGCGGCGCGTATCGCGCTGGAGGCGGGGGCCCACGGCATCACCGTGCATCCGCGGCCGGATGCGCGGCACATCCGCAGTGCAGATGTGCACGATCTGGCGCAGTTGCTCAAGTCTTCGCAGGCGGCTGAATTCAATATCGAAGGCAATCCCTTTGAGCCGCCGCTGCTCGAACTGGCGCGCGCCGTCAGGCCGCAGCAATGCACGCTGGTGCCGGATACTCCCGGCGCATTTACATCGGATCACGGCTGGAATATTGAACGTGATGCGTCACTGCTGCGACCGGTAGTGGACGAATTGAAAAAACTGGGCATCCGCGTCAGCCTGTTCATGGATCCGTTGCCGGAGATGATGGCGGCGGCCGCAGCCACCGGTGCGCATCGCGTCGAACTGTATACCGAACCTTATGCACAAGCCTTCGGCACAGGCGATGAGTCGACGATGGTCGAGCGGTATGCCGCAGCGGCGCGCAGCGCGCAGGCCGCAGGACTGGGTGTCAACGCCGGCCATGACCTCAATCGCGATAATTTGCCACGGTTTCTGGCGGCGGTACCCGGCGTTGCCGAAGTGTCAATTGGCCACGCGCTGATTTCCGATGCGCTGGAACTGGGACTGGCCGCCACGGTGCGCGATTATCTGCGGGTGATGGGAGAGGCGGCATGATTTACGGCATAGGTATTGATGTGATCCAGCCACATCGCGTGGCGCGGCTGCTGGAAAAATATGGCAACCGTTTTGTTCAGCGGGTACTGACTCCATTGGAGCGTCCCCGTTATGAAAAGACAAAAAAACAGGTTTTGTTTCTTGCCAACCGGTTTGCCGCCAAGGAGGCTTTTTCCAAAGCCATGGGCACCGGCTTCCGTTATCCGGTGACCCTGCAATGCATCAGCGTGGTCCAGAACAGCGCCGGCAAGCCCAGCCTTGCTTTCAACGAAGCGCTGACGGAGCTGGTGAAAAGCCGGGGCATCAACGGGCATCATCTGACCATCAGTGACGAATCCAACCTGGCCTGCGCCTGCGTGGTGCTTGAACAATGAACAAATCAATCCCCTTGGGCCCCGTGATGCTGGATGTGGCGGGAACAACCTTGACTAGTGAAGACCGGCAACGGCTGCAACATCCTTTGGTCGGCGGTGTCATCCTTTTTTCGCGTAATTTCGAATCCTGCGCACAACTGGCTCAGTTGACTGCTGAAATCCATGCGCTGCGCAGCCCGCAGCTGATCATCGCGGTGGATCATGAAGGCGGGCGGGTGCAGCGCTTCCGCGAGGGATTCACGCAACTGCCGCCGATGCGTGAGCTGGGTCTGGTTTGGGACCGTGACCGGCGCAAGGCGGTGGCGCTGGCCCAGTCACTGGGGCTTGTGCTGGCGGCGGAACTGCGGGTGCACGGCGTCGATCTGTCATTCACTCCCGTGCTTGATGTCGATTACGGCAACAGCAGCGTCATCGGCGACCGTGCCTTTCATGCCAAACCGGAGGCGATCGCTGAACTGGCGATCGGCCTGATGCACGGCCTGCGCGATGGTGGCATGGCGGCGGTAGGCAAGCATTTCCCCGGCCACGGCCATGTGCGTGCCGATTCTCATCATGAGGTACCGGTGGACGAGCGGTCACTTGACGATATCCAGGGCGAAGACCTGATTCCGTTCCGCCGCATGGTCGAGGCCGGCATGGGTGGGGTGATGCCGGCGCATGTGATCTATCCCAGTGTGGATGCTGCACCCGCAGGATTTTCTGAAATCTGGATCAAGCGCATCCTGCGCGGCGAGCTCGGCTTTGACGGCGTGATTTTCAGCGATGACCTGAGCATGGAAGGCGCCAGCGTTGCCGGCGGGGTGGTGAATCGCGCCATGGCGGCATTGCAGGCCGGGTGCGACATGGTGCTGGTCTGCAACAATACGCACTCGGCCGATGAATTGCTGGGCGGCTTGCAGTACATCATGCCGGCAGCAGCACTGGCGCGCATGGCACGCATCCACGGCCGCGCGCATGCGGCGGATGCCGTCAAGCTGCGTGAAGATGCACATTATGTTGCTGCGCTGCATGCGATCAGCGGGCTCGGTGCGCACAATCGTGAATTGCCGCTGGCCTGACCGGGCTGCACCGGGGTGACGGCATGAGTCGGTCGCGTACTGTGGTGACGACATTGCCACAACCATTTTCCCTGGACTGCACGCGCTGTTCGCGTCTGGCCACGCATCTGGCCGGCGTGCGCGTCGAACATCCGGATTATCACGCGCGTCCGGTCGCAGCTTTCGGAGACCGTAAACCCGGCTTGCTGATTGTCGGCCTCGCACCGGGCATGCACGGCGCCAACCGCACCGGACGGCCATTTACCGGTGACCATGCCGGAATCCTGCTCTACGAGACCCTGCACCGTTACGGTTTCGGCAGCAAGGCCATTGCGATTGATCCCGATGATGGACTGGTACTGCACGGCTGTCGCATCACCAATGCCGTCAAATGCCTGCCGCCGGAGAACAAACCACTGCCGGCTGAGATCCGCGAATGCAACGGTTACCTGCGTACTGAACTGCAGGCGCTGGCGCCGGCCGCGATACTGGCGCTGGGCACGGTGGCGCACCAGGCGGTGCTGCGCGCGCTGGATCAACGTATTGCTGATTATCCGTTTGCACACGGCGCCCGGCACAAGCTCGACAGCCATGCCTGGCTGTTCGACAGTTATCACTGCAGTCGTTACAACACCAATACGCGACGCTTGACCCCGGAGATGTTCCGCCAGGTTTTTGCGGATATCAGGAAATATCTGGACCAGCAAAAATGAGCGAACCTGTCGAGGTCGCGGCCGGATTGCCCCATCTGCCGGGCGTGTACCGGATGCTCGGCAAGGAGGGTGAAGTGCTTTATGTTGGCAAGGCACTGGATTTGCGCAAACGCGTCAGTTCCTATTTCCAGCGCACCGAGACGCTGTCGCCGCGGATCCGCCTGATGGTGGCGCAGATCGTGAATATCGAAACCACGGTGACGCGTTCGGAGGGCGAGGCGCTGCTGCTCGAAAACAACCTGATCAAGTCGCTGGCGCCGCGCTACAACATCCTGTTCCGCGACGACAAGTCCTATCCCTATCTGATGCTGACCGGCCACCGTTATCCGCGTCTGGGCTTTTTTCGCGGCAACCCCGACAAGCGCCATCATTATTTTGGTCCATTCCCCGATTCCGGTGCAGTGCGCGAAAGCATGCAGTTGCTGCAGAAGGTGTTCCGACTGCGTACCTGCGAGGACAGTGTATTCACGCATCGTTCGCGACCCTGTTTGCTGCATCAAATCCACCGCTGCACGGCGCCGTGCGTGGCATTGATCAGCGATGCCGATTATGCGGAGGACGTACGCAGTGCCGAACTGTTCCTCAATGGCCAGGAGGATGCGGTGTCTGAACGACTTGATGCGCGCATGACTGCCGCTGCGGAGGGGCTGCGCTACGAGGAGGCAGCGGTATACCGCGACCAGATCGGCGCGCTGCGCAAAGTGCGCGAGCGGCAGTATGTCAGTGATGAATCCGGGCGCGACACCGACGTCATCGCCTGCGGCATCGCGGCCGGAATCTGCTGCGTCAATTTGGTGATGATCCGCGGCGGCCGCCACCTCGGCGACAAGAATTTTTTTCCGCAGAACGCGGATGAAGTGGACTCCGCGCAGATCATTGAAGCCTTCATTGCCCAGCATTACCTGGCACATCAGGTTCCGCCGCAGCTGGTCGTCGGGGAGGCGGTTCCAGTCGCGGTGCTGCAGGAGACGCTGTCCGAGCACGCCGGACGCCGTATCCAGATCAGTGCCAATCCGATCGGCAGCCGCCGTGCCTGGCTGCAAATGGCCACCAAAAACGCCGAGCTCGGCGCCGCGCAGCGCAAGGTGCAGCACATGGGCGATGCGGCGAAGCTGATCGCCCTGCAGCAAGGGCTGGGATTACCGGAGACCGTGCAGCGTATTGAATGTTTCGACATCAGCCATACCCAGGGTGAGGCCACGGTTGCGTCCTGCGTGATCTATGACCGGGGGGCGATGCAGAATGGTGAATACCGTCACTTCAACATGCAGGATGTGGCTCCCGGTGATGATTACGGCGCGATGCGCGAGGTATTGACGCGACGCTATCGCAGGGTAGTCGCCGGACTAGGGAACACTAGAAGCGGAGCAGAGGGTAAGATGCCTGATCTGGTAATGATCGACGGCGGGCAGGGGCAACTGGGCGTGGCGATTGAAGTGCTGACGGAACTGGGGCTGAGTGACGTGCCTTTGCTCGGCGTGGCGAAGGGCGCGTCACGAAAACCAGGCATGGAGCAGTTGCTGATGCCCGGGCGCGAGGCTGCATTCCGACTCAGCACCGATGATCCTGGCCTGCACCTGATCCAGCAGATCCGTGACGAAGCCCACCGTTTTGCGATTGAAGGACACAGGGCGCGACGGGCGCGAGCGCGCAATACATCACCGCTGGAAGGTATTCCCGGCGTGGGCGCCAAGCGCCGCCAGCGCCTGCTCACTCGTTTCGGCGGGTTGCGCGGACTGGTGGCGGCCAGCATCGACGAACTGGCGCAGGTCGACGGCATCAGCCCGGCGCTGGCGGAACGGATTTACGATGAACTGCATTAAGCACTGACACGAACTTAAATGATTTTCAACTGGCCCAATTTGCTGACCTGGCTGCGGATCGTGATGATCCCGCTGTTTGTCGGCGTTTTCTATTTTGAGCAGCACTGGATTTCGCACACCACCCAGAACCTGATCGCGATGGCGATTTTTACTGCAGCGGCGATCACCGACTGGCTGGACGGCTGGCTGGCGCGAAGGTTGAACCAGACTTCCGCATTCGGCGCTTTCCTCGATCCGGTGGCGGACAAGCTGATGGTTGCTGCGGCGCTGGTCATTCTGGTGCAACTGGGGCGGATCGACGCGGTCGTTGCGCTGATCATCATCGGCCGCGAAATCGCCATTTCAGCCTTGCGGGAATGGATGGCCTCCATCGGGCAGGGCAAAAGTGTTGCGGTATCGATGGTCGGCAAAATCAAGACGGCCGCGCAGATGATCGCAATTCCCATGCTGCTTTATCACGACATGATCGGCGCTTTTGACCCGCAGTACTGGGGCACCTGGCTGATCTGGGGAGCGGCCGTACTGACCCTGATCTCGATGGGGTATTACCTGAAGATGGCATGGCGTGCGGCCAAAGAAGGCGGCTAGTGCGGGTGGAGTTGCGGGTTGCAGGGCGTGGAGGGGTTGAACTATAATGCGCGGCTGATGTGTGGCAAAAAGCAGTAAAAGAACCAGCCAAAATGTGGCAGTAACCATGAAAACAGCAATGCGGGAATAGCTCAGCTGGTAGAGCGCAACCTTGCCAAGGTTGAGGTCGGGAGTTCGAACCTCCTTTCCCGCTCCAGATCCCTGGGGAAAACGGTTGAGAGTAGCCAGCCGTTTTCCCCTTTTAGTTACAATGGCGCGGTAGCAAAGCGGTTATGCAGAGGACTGCAAATCCTTGTAGGGCGGTTCGACTCCGCCCCGCGCCTCCAGCATGCGGCAGACTGTGGCGAGGCCCGGTCCCGGAAGCGAGCAATACACACGGGGCGAGTGGTGGAATTGGTATACACAAGGGACTTAAAATCCCTCGGCGCAAGCCATGCCGGTTCAAGTCCGGCCTCGCCCACCATCCCGCCGTGATTTACGGCGCCTGTGACACAATAATCCATGATTGTTTTTGATCTCGGCTGCGACAATGACCATCGGTTTGAGGGCTGGTTTGCCTCGAGCGAGGATTTTGAGCGCCAGCAAAAGGAAAACCTGCTGAGCTGCCCACTGTGCGGCAGCCTGCATATCAACCGGCTGCTCACTGCCGCGCGGCTCAATACCGGGCGCGCCGAAGCGCCCGCGGGTGAGCAAGCGGAACCGGCAGCCGGAGCCGTGCAATACGCCAACTTCGATGCCGCGCGCATGCTCAAGCTGATTTCGCACATCGTCGACAATACTGATGATGTCGGCAAGGCGTTTCCAGAAGAGGCACGGAAGATTCATTACAAGGAATCCCCGGAGCGCCATATCCGTGGCACAGCATCGCCGCGGGAAGTCGATGCCTTGCGTGATGAAGGCATCGAAATCGTTGCGCTGCCGCTGCCTGGGCATCTCGCCAACAAATCGCATTAAGGCCGGACCCCGGTGTTGGGTAATAGCCTCTAAAACTTCACAAGTATTTGATTTTATTGTAATTTTTAAGTAATTCCCGCGCAGCTCCATGCAGCTGCACTGACTTGATCCCGATCAAGTCCGGCATTTTCCCGCGTGCTATTCTGGAAAAATCCGGCGCGCCATGATCGGGACGTGCCGTCCATGTGCTCATTCACAGACCGCGGTTCCGGGGAGAAGTCGCATGTCCAAGCCTGCCCAGCTGGCCGCACGCGTTTGCAGCATGCCCGCCGTGCATCCGCTCCTTGAACAATGACTGACCCCGCCGCCCGCAGCACTGCGGTGATCGCCGATGCGGTAACGAAGTTCCTGCGCCGCTACCTGCCGTTTGCACAGATGGAAGAGGCCGCACTGCAGTATCTCGCGGCCAATCTCGATCTCGGTTATTACCCCAAAGGTACTGTGATCATCGATCCGGCGCAGGCTGAGCCCCGGGTCTTGTGCATCATTCAACGCGGGACTGTGCAGGTGGTTCCGTTCAACGCGATGCACGGCGGCGATACCCAGCCAGTAAGCCTGGGTGCCGGTGAGTGCTTCTCGGTCAGTGCGCTGCTGGAGAAGCGTGCGGTGATGGCGCCCTATACCGCCACAGCGGATACCTTCTGTTATGAATTGCCAGCAGGCCGGTTTCCTGAGCTGCTGAATCGCAGCCCTGTATTCCGCGAATTCGCAACGCGTTATCTGACCAGCATGCTGCAGGAATCACGGCGACAGATGCAACTTGATCACGCGTCGGCTGCCGGGGAGCAGCAGGCGATGAGCCGGTCATTGCGCTCGCTGGTGGCGCGCGGGGCGGTGACCTGTTTGCCACAAACACCGGTCGGCGAGGTGTTGCGCCGCATGCGGGACAGCAAGATCGGCTCCATGCTGGTCGTCAACGATGGCGGCCAGGCGGCGGGTATTTTTACCCGGCACGACGTACTCGACCGTGTTGCTCTGGAGCAATGCAATCTGGCGCGTCCGATCAGCGACATCATGACGCCGGATCCGCTGACCTTGCCGGCGGAAGCCAGCGCGTATGACGCTGCGCTGCTGATCGCCCATCGCGGCATCCGCCATATCCCGGTGTGCGATGAGGGCCGGGTGATCGGCGTTGTCACTGAGCGCGATCTGTTTGCGCTGCAGCGCGTCAGCGTGCGTGCCATCAACCAAACCATCGCCGATGCGGCTTCCATCGGTGGCCTGCAGTTCGCGGCCTCCGATATTCGCCGGTTGGCCCGCAGCCTGCTCGGTCAGGGCGTGGCTGCAGAGCAGCTGACGCTGATCATTTCAACGCTGAACGATGCGCTGGTGCGACGGGTGCTGGAAATTGAACAGGCGGAATTTGCGGTCGCCGACATTCGCTGGTGCTGGCTGGCGTTCGGCAGCGAAGGCCGCTACGAGCAGAGCATCAGCACCGATCAGGACAATGGCCTGATTTTCGATGCCGGTGATGCGGACCCACGGCCATTGCGTGAGCGCCTGCTGCCGTTTGCGCAGGCGGTCAACCGCGATCTCGACGCCTGTGGTTTCCCGTTGTGCAAGGGCAACATCATGGCTGGCAATCCGCAGTGGTGCCTGAGCCTGGGCGAATGGCGCGAACAGTTCGACTCCTGGATCACCGATACCGATCCGCAGGCGCTGCTCAACGCGGTGATTTTTTTTGATTTTCGGCCGCTGCATGGTGACGAGGCGCCGGCCCGGATGCTGCGCAGCCATCTGTCCGGACTGGCGCAGGGTAATTCCCGGTTCCAGCACCAGCTGGCGCAATACGCGCTCGAAACGCGGCCGCCACTGGGCAGGATCAGTGATTTTGTAACGGATGACGGTGAGTTCAATGGCACCATTGATCTGAAAAAATCCGGCGCCCGGCTGTTCATTGACGGGGCGCGTGTGCTCGCGCTGGCGACGGGGGTGCTGCATACCAATACTGCGCAGCGGTTGCGCCAAGCCGGATTGCGGCTGCACATGCCGCCGGAGGAGATTGCGTCCATCAGTGATGGATTTTTTTTCCTGCAGGCACTGCGTCTGCGCGGGCAGATGGCCGCGGATAGTGCGATGGGAGCCGCAAACCGGATCAATCCGGCGGACCTGAACGAAGTGGACCGGCGCATCCTCAAGGAAAGTTTTCGCCAGGCGCGCAAGCTGCAGAGCCGGATCGCGCTGGACTACCAGTTATGAGCAGGCGGCAATGAACTGGTTGCGCCGGCTGTTCGGGTTCAGACCGCGGCTGGGCACGGATCAGTTACTCGCACTGGCCGCACATGAAGCACGGCCGGCGCCACCTCCAGCCACTCCACTGGCCACGTTGCGCTTTGTGGTGGTTGACGTTGAAACCTCCGGCCTTAACCCGTTCAGTGACCGGCTGATCGCGATTGGCGCATTGACGGTAGAGGACTGCACGGTTCGGCTCAACAGTGGTTTTGAGGTGGTGCTGTGCCAGCCGCAGGCCAGTACCCGTGCGAATATCCTGATCCACGGTATCGACGGCACCACGCAGCTGGGCGGACTGGCGCCGGCAACAGCACTCATCCACTTCCTTGATTATGCAGAGCGCGCGCCGCTGGTCGGATTTCATGCCGATTTTGATCGCGTGATGATCGACCGTGCCGCCAGGGAGGCGCTGGGGCAAACGCCATCGACCGTCTGGCTGGATCTGGCGTATCTGGCGCCTGCAGTATTCCCGGGTTTGGCGTTGCAGGGGCTGGATGCATGGACGCAGCACTTTGACATCGAAAACCATGCGCGGCACAACGCACTGGCTGACGCGCTGGCGACGGCGCAATTGCTGCAAATCGTGCTGGCGCGGGCCATTGCAACAGGGATCACGACTCTGGGCGATCTGCAGCGTATCGAAAGCGATCAGCGCTGGCTCAGTCGATGCTGATCAGGGTACCTGACGGTTTGCCCGGATGTGTTGTAATTCAGGCAGGCTGTGAGATAGTGACATGCAGCCTGCTGCCCGCAATTTCACAATACGAACAATGAACGAATTACAGGCGCTACTCAGTCCCCGTACGATTGCCATCCTTGGTGCCTCCGCCGACCTGAACAAAGTCAATGGACGCACACTGCGTTTTTTGCAGGAGAAGGGATACGCAGGTCGTATTTATCCGGTCAATCCGAAATATGAAACGATTGCCGGCCTGCGCTGTTATCCCGCTATTGCGGCATTGCCCGAGGCGCCGGATCTTGCGGTGATCGCCGTGCCTGCGGCGCAGGTGCTGGCATCGGTGCGCGAACTGGTGCAACGCGGCGCGCGCACTGCGGTGATTTTCAGTTCGGGTTTCGCCGAGATGGGCGAGGCGGGGCGCCAATTGGAGCGTGAAGTCGCCGCGGCGGCGCGCGTCGGTGGTCTGCGTCTGTGCGGTCCCAATTGCCTGGGATTGATTAATGCGTTTGACAATGTCATTGCCACTTTCGGCCAGTTTGCAGAGGGTGCAACGCCGCCGGGTCCGGTGGGATTCGTCACCCAGTCGGGCGCGTTCGGTACCGCCATCGCAGCGCTGGCACGAAGGCGTGCGCTGGGCTTGGGCTATTTCATCAACACCGGCAACGAGTGCGATGTTGATTTTGTGCAGATGATGCGCGCAGTGCTAGACGATGACCGTATCCACGTCGGTGCTGGTTATCTTGAGGGGGTTCGCGATGGCACAGGGCTGCGCGCACTGGCTGAACATGCCCTCGGCCTCGGCAAACCGCTGGCGCTGACCAAAGTCGGGCGCACCGCCGCCGGCGCCAAAGCCGCTGCATCGCATACCGGCGCAATCGCTGGCGCCGACTCGGTGTTCGATGGTGTGATCCGCGGCCTGGGCATCGCCCGCGCTCGCAATGAAGAACACATGCTCGACATCGTCGAAGTGCTGGGCGCCTGCAAACTGCCGGCAGGGCAAGGCATCGCCATCGTCACCCAGTCCGGTGGCGCCGGCGTTCTGATGGCGGATCGTGCGGAGGAGATGGGCTTGCAGGTCGCCGAACTTCAAGGGCAGACGCGCGCAGCATTGAGTAAAGTCATTCCGGGATTCGGCACCACTGGAAATCCGGTGGATGTGACCGGTCAGTTTGTTGCGGATCCCCGCCTGTTGTTCGACAGCGTGCGCATTGTGATGGACGACCCGCAGGTGCATGTCGGTATCGTTTGGTTGCAGCTGATGGATGGACACGTTGACCGCCTTATAAAAATATTCTTTGAAATCAAAGAGATAGTTAATAAGCCTTGGGTGGTGTGCTGGGTGGCCGCGCCCGATGACGCGTTGGCAAAACTGCGCGCCGCCGGCATCCCGGTATTGCGCGGCGCCGAGCCCGCGGTCGATGCCGTTGCCGCGCTGGTGCGTTACGCCGAGGTCCGGCGCAACTGGTTGAGCGAGGCGCCTGCCCGCGCAGCGTTGCCGTCACCCAAACCCGTGTTACCTGCCAAGGCGGGGGCGATCGGCAGTATGGAAGGTCAAGCACTGCTGCAATCATTCAATGTACCGACTGCCGCCGCACGGCTGGCGAGAACTGCCGATGAAGCGGTGGCCGCAGCCCAGACGCTGGGTTATCCGGTGGTGCTGAAAATCGAATCGCCGGATATCCTGCACAAGACTGAAGCCAAAGGTGTTGCGCTGAATCTGGGCGATGACTCTGCAGTAAGCGCTGCGTTTTCCGTTTTGATCGCCAACGCCAAACAGCATAAAAGCGATGCCCGCATCGCCGGTGTATTGGTGCAGGCGATGGTGAAGGGTGACATTGAACTCGTGATCGGTTTGAAGCGTGATCCGACCTTCGGCCCGGTGGTGATGGTCGGGCTGGGCGGGGTGCTGATCGAAGTATTCAAGGACGTGGTGTTCCGTGTAGCACCGGTGACCGAAGCCGAGGCGCTGCGCATGCTAGGTGAACTCAAAAGCAAGGTGATCCTCGAAGGTGTGCGCGGCAAACCGCCGGTCAATAAAGCAGCGCTGGCACAGATGATCAGCGCGGTATCGCGTTTCGGCGCAGCGGCGGGACCACGGCTGGCCGAGCTTGATCTCAACCCGGTGCTGGCCGGACCGCAGGGTGCAACTGCCGTCGATTGGCTGATGGTGCTGGATTGAGCGCGCCCGCGCGGGTCTCCGCACTCGCACCTTTCAGCGTACGCAGTTTCCGTTTTCAATGGCCGGCGGATCTGGCGACGTCATGGGCCTTCGAAATGGAAACACTGATCCTCGGCTGGTACGTGCTGGTCGAAACCAAATCAGTGCTGATGCTGACCATCTACGCATCGCTGCAGTATGTCGGCACGCTGCTGGCGCCGATGTTCGGTGTCATGGGCGACAGGGTGGGCCACCGCAATGTGCTGTGTGCCATGCGCGCACTGTATGCGGTGCTGGCTACGCTGCTGATGTCACTGGCGTTCATGGATGCCGTGACCCCGATGATCGTACTCGCCATTGCCGCCATGCTCGGCCTGGTGCGGCCGTCGGACATCGGCATGCGCACAGCACTGGTCGGCGAGACCATGCCGTCATCGCAACTGATGGGGGCCATGAGCATCCAGCGCACCACCCAGGACACGGCGCGTATCGCCGGCGCGCTGACCGGCGCGGGATTGGTCGCGATGCTGGGTATGGGGGCGGCTTATGCCGCAGTGGTCTGTTTTTACTTGATTAGTTTGTTACTGACGTGGCAGGCCGGCAGTACGCAGGGCGGCCAGCCGTCTGCAGTGAAGGCAAGCACTGTGCAACGCGCTTCACCATGGCGTGAACTGCGGGAAGGGTTGTCTTATGTCTGGCATGCACCGCAACTGCGCGCGGCCATGTTGTTCGCATTCCTGCTCAACCTCACGGCGTTTCCGCTCTTTACCGGCTTGATGCCGTACGTGGCCAAGGAGGTTTACGGCGCCGACCAGACCACTCTGGGCACCTTGGTGGCATCGGCTGCGACGGGTGCGCTGATAGGTTCGATCATCATGACCCGTTTTGGCGGCATGTTCCAGCCGGCGCGCGCCATGATCGTGTTCGGCATCGCGTGGCTGGCGATGCTGCTGGTGTTCGTGCAGACCCAAAGTCCCGCAACCGGCATCCCGGTGCTGATGGTCGCAGGCTGTATGCAGACTATGGGTTTGATTCCCAATAATGCGCTGTTGCTGCGCAATTCCGATGAGCGTTATCGCGGACGCATCATGGGCATCCGGATGATGGCGATTTACGGCAATCTGCCGGGACTGCTGCTGGCCGGACCGTTGATCGCCACTTTCGGCTATACGAAGATGGCCATGGGTTATTCCCTGTTCGGCATCGTATTTGCCGTGCTGATTGCGCTGACTTGGCGCCGGCATCTCTGGCAAAGCGGGGCAGAAGCGAATCTGCGCTAAGGTGTTGCCGGGTCGTTCTCGGCGTGCTGTCAGTCGCGCTTCAGGCCGGCGGATTGAATCATTTTTGCGTTTTTGTCGAGTTCCAGGCGGAGGAAGGCGGCGAATTGCGCCGGCGTGCCCGGGGCAAATGCACCGCCTTCGATCTGCACGTGTTTTTTCACGTCCGGGTCTTCCATTGATTTCAGCAGTGCGCCGTGCAATATGCTGACGATATCGCCGGGTACTTTTGCCGGCGTGAGCAGCGCGTACCACTGGGTGAATTCGTAGCCAGGCAGTCCGGACTCATTCAACGTGGGGATGTTGGGCACAAGCTCGGAACGTACCGTACTGGTGATGGCGATGCCGCGCATGCGTCCTGTTTTGAGGTGGGGCAGCGTGGTGGTCGGACCGGCGAAGGCGATATCCACCTGACCGGCAATGAGTTCGGTGGCGAATAGTGACGTACCCTTGTATGGGACGTGCAGCAGATCGAGTTTGCCCATCGACTTGAACAATTCCCCGGCCAAGTGTGAGGTGCCGCCGATGCCCGATGAGGCGTAGGTAAGTTTTCCAGGCTGGGCTCTGACCACAGTGAGCAGTTGTTTCAGATGGGTGGCGGGCACCGAAGGATGCACGACCAGGATGAACGGGATCTTGGCGAACACGCTGACCGGTGTGAAATCGCGCAAAGTATCGTAAGGTGATTTGCCTTCGCCCCACACCGGACTGATCACCAGAGGGCCGGAACTGCCCCACAGCAGCGTATAACCATCAGCTGCCGCGCGCGCGACGAAATCAGTGCCGATGCGGCCTGAGGCTCCCGAACGGTTATCGATAATGAATTGCTGGCCCAGCAGCTCGCTCATGCGTTTGCCGGCGGCGCGGGCAAACGAATCGGTGGCGGCGCCCGGCGGGAACGGCACCACGATGGTGACTGGGCGGCGGGGATAGGTCTGTGCATGGACGTTGATGGAGGGCAGCAAGGCGGCCGAGACCAGTACGGTGATGCTTGCCGATACCAGCAGCCATCGGGATGTATAAATATAATCTTTTGATTTAATTGACATATCAGTTTCCATTGCGCTTGATGCGCTCTGCGAATTCGCGTTCGAATACCCGCCGATTGCCTTCATAAGCTTCGAGCCTTGCGGTAACGATGAAGTCACGTTTGTCGCAAGCCACTTTCGTCCGCATTTCCGTGCGTACGTTCCAGTCTCCGCGCTCAAACATCCAGGTCCAGGTGACTTCGGCCTCGCAGGACAGCGGATCGCCCTCAACGATGCGATAACGCTCCGTGGAACGCGCTTCGGCGATGAGATCAATGTCGTCATAGCGGCCACGCCCGCTGCCATCGGTGACCTCGACCACAGTTTCGTTTTTGCCCATGTCGGTGCGCACCACGCGATTGCGCCCGCCGGCCGCAAGAGCGGTGCGTTTGAAAGCCGGAGCGGCTTCCACCGGTTTGAATTTTATTTTTGCGTCTTCCTTGCGCGGTGGGCGTACTGGCAGTTCCAGCGCGCTTTTGCCGGCATGCAGCGTCAGGGTCACCGGTTCGGGCGAAGGCCAGATCAGCGGCCAGTAGGTGGTGGATGCGGCCACGCGTATGCGGTGTCCTTTGGCGAAGGAATAACCGGTATCCGCCAGCGGTACACTAACAGTGTAAGGTTTGCCGGGCGTCAGTTTTACCGGTTTATCGGCGCCATTGATGTGCGTCAGGTTGAGGATGCCGTAGGTAACGCGCGTCGAGGCCCCATCGGGTGCCACGTCGCACAAACGCAGGCATATCAAAGCTGTGGGCCGATCGACGGAGAGTGTCAGAGTGGCCACGGGTGTTCCGAGAATTTCCAGCGTTTTCGCCAGCGGCACACTGTCAAAGCATACGGATTTGCCGTCATCGGCACGCTGGTCGCCGGGCATTTCGGGACTGGGCCCGTGCTGGAACCAGGGCATCAGTTCGCCACAGTCCAGGCCCAGCGTCTGTGGGGATTGTGCCACCACTTTGGTGGCCTTGGCGGCGCGTTCCGCCAGCCTGCCGCCTTCGTTCAGCCAATAACGTTTCAGCTTGATGCGCCTGGAAGGCCAGACCGGTTCTCCGACCCAGCGACCCGGAGATTCCGGATAGTAATTTTTTGCCGGTACTGCCTGCGGCATCCAGGCGGTCAGCATCGGTTCATTCATGATTCCAGTATCTTTGCCACGCATCCAGTGATCAAACCAGCGCAGCGTCTCCTGCAGGAAGCCGATGGCCGGACCGGGCACGCCGAGGTACGGAAAACGATGCCCCCATGGACCGATCAGACCTTTGCGCGGCACTTTCAACCGGGTCAATGACGCGCCGACCGCGCCGACGTAAGAACTGTCGGCCCAGCCGCTGACGGCATAAAACGGGCAGCGGATGCGGTCGAAATCGATGGCGCGGCTTTTCCAGTAGGCGCTGTAATTCTGATGCTGCAGTGCCGAGATGATCTGCGGCGCGTTGTGTTCCAATCGTTCCATCCACAGCGAACGCCATTTGGCGCCGACCAGCTGCGGATCGGGCGGCCGTGATTTATAGCCAAACATCTGTGTTGACCAGCGGATTGAACGCAGCAGCACGGAACCGCCGCGGAACACCTGGCTGTAGGTATAACGGTCGGGTGCGAATGAGCAGGGGACTATGGCTTTCAGTTCCTTGGGCGCGCGATATGCGGTCTGAATGGCCTGAAAGCCGCCCCAGGAGATGCCGAACATACCCACCTGGCCGTCACTCCACGGCTGTGCCGCGATCCATTTCAAAACCTCCAGCGTGTCGTCTTGTTCCTGCTTCATCGCAAACACGCCCTGATGGCCGTCGGAATCACCGGAGCCGCGGATATCCACCCGCATGCACGCATAGCCGTGGCCGGCGAAGTAACGGTGATGCATTGCGTCGCGCGGCGCATAGATGTCGCGCTTGCGGTACGGCAGGACCTCGATGATCGTCGGCACTGGCTTGGCGACAGCACTGTCCGGCAGCCACAGCTTCGCGGCAAGTCGCACCCCGTCAGGCATGGGAATCCAGCAGTCTTCGGTTTCAGTCCAGCGGTTGGGGAAATCCGTGATGGTTTTCATGTTTATGCTCGTGTGTTTGAGCGATTCTTCTGATTGGTGGACAGCGCAACTGCAGATTGCCGGTTTCTCATCGGAATAAAGCGATGCCAGGGTAATTTTAGGCGAGTTGGGTTAAAATTTGTCCATTAAATCCAGTAATTTTCCGAACGATTTTCCGAACGATTTCTGAACAATTTACTCATGGCTGACAGTTCCAGTCACACGTTGGTGTGCAGTGTTATTTTTCTCGATATCCGGGGCTATTCCAAGCTTACCGTTTCCGAGCAATTGGCCGTGAAGCGTGAGTTCAACGCCATGCTGGCAAGCGCGCTCGAGGCTGTGGAGCAGCAGGACCGCATACTGCTGGATACCGGTGACGGCGCAGCAGTAACATTTTTAGGGCCGCCGGAGGATGCTCTGTTTGTCGGACTTGATATGCGTGAGCATCAGCAAGGCATGCCCGTGCGCATGGGCATCAATCTGGGGCCTGTGCGATTGCTTAATGATCTTAATGGCCAGCTCAATATCGTCGGCGATGGCATCAATGTCGCGCAGCGGATCATGGATTTTTCTGAGCCGGGACAGTTGCTGGTTTCGCGCTCGTTTTACGAGGTGGTGTCGCGGTTGTCCAAAGAATATGGAGCTCTCTTCAAATTCGAGGGGCAACGGGATGACAAGCACCAGCGTGCACATGAGTTTTATTCCGTCGTTGCTGAAGCACATTCCGGTTTACGCACATCGGAGACGGAAATCCGCTTGCGTACCCGGCGCGATTTTGTGGCGAAGGTGGTGGATGAGGTCGCGATAACATCCGGTTTTTCGATTGAACCGCCGGATCCGGAGCTGGAGGGGCAGCCTGCCAATGTTTTTGACGCGGGAACCAATCTGATTATTTCCGGTTATACCGAACGCAGCGTGCGCGAGGCGCTGGACAAGCTGGTGGCGGAGGGGGCGACGACCACGTCGCCCATCGCCCGGGTCAATAACAAATGGCTGGCCAGCTGTGAACATCCCAAGGCTCGCGTGACAGCCTGTACGGTGGTGGATCTGGGCAGCAGCCGCATCATTACCGGGCCCACGCGCGAGGCTGTCGCCGCCAAACTCAACGAACTTGCAGGCTTGGGATACAAGCCGGTGCGCGATGTAGAGGCGGCTGGCGGAGTGTGGACGGCGGTGTGTGAAACGGATCGTTGATTCGAATCGGTGGTATTCGCTGTTATTACCGCTTCAAGCTTCGCATTGCCTGGGCCATAGCTGATTTCCCATACATAAAAATAAAACAATAGAGGGGTCATTGCGATGTTGAAATTTGGAAAAATAGCCACGGTAAGTGGTGCTCTCATGGCCTGCGCTGGGATTGCTGATATTGCTTACGCCCAGACCTATCCATCCAGACCGGTGCGCCTGATCGTGGCGTCTTCGCCGGGAAGCGGTGTAGACATTGTTGCGCGCCTGGTGGCGCCGAAGCTTTCTGAAACATTGGGACAGCAAGTCATCGTAGACAATCGTGCGGGTGCCGGCGGCAATCTCGGCGCTGCATTTGCGGCACGTCTGGCGCCGGATGGTTACGGCCTGTTCATGGCGACTCCCGCCCATGCAATCAGCGGCAGCATGCCGGGCAAGCCAGGTTACGACCTGACACGTGATTTCGCGCCGATCAGTGTATTGACCACCGGGCACTACATGCTGGTGGTGCATGTGTCGGTTCCGGTGAAATCGGTCAAGGAGCTGATTGTTTTGGCCAAAGCCCGTCCCGGCCAGCTCAACTATGCTTCTGCCGGCAATGGCAATGCGACACATCTGGCCGGTGAACTGTTCAACATGATGGCCAATGTGAAAACCGTTCATGTCCCGTACAAGGGCGGCGGTCATGCGCGGACCGAACTGCTGGGCGGGCAGGTGGATTTCATGTTTCACAACATCACTGCCGTGCTCGGGGATGTCAGACTCGGCAGGTTGCGGGCGCTGGCGGTAACGGGGTCAAGCCGGGCTTTGGCTGCGCCGGAGATTCCCACGGTTGCTGAAGCTGCACTGCGCGGCTACAACATCACGTCGTGGTTCGGCGTTATGACGCCGACGGGCACTGCGCCGGAAATTATTGCCAGACTCAATCGCGATTTTGTGAAAGTCATGCAGCTTGCAGATGTTCGGGAAAAACTGGAAGTACTGGGATCGGAGGCGCTGGGTGGTTCTCCCGGCGATTTTGCTGCGCACCTGCGGGGTGAGCATGACAAATGGAGCAAGGTGGTCAAGCAGGCCGCAATCACCATGGATTGAACTGCCGCAGCTGATCGTGCTCGCTTGGCTGTTGAAACTGCATGTTAAGATTTCAATATCATGGGACGACGACATCTTGCCTGCCTGACGTTTGATTTCGATGCGATCTCGGGATGGATCGCGCGGGGCATGACCTCGCCATCGCCGATTTCCCGCGGAGAGTTTGGCCCGAACGTGGCATTGCCGCGCATCCTGGATCTGCTGAATAAATACGATGTGACCACTTCCTGGTATGTGCCAGGGCATACGCTGGAAACCTACCCTGATCAGTGCAAACAGGTGTTCGATGCGGGGCATGAAATCGGCCATCACGGCTGGACGCACCGCCCGCCCGCAGGGTTATCGCGCGCAGAGGAAGAAGCTGAACTGGTGCGCGCCAATGACACTATCAAGCAACTGACGGGGCGTGGCGCACGTGGCTACCGCTCTCCGTCGTGGGATCTGTCGCAGCATTCGGTGGCATTGCTGCTTAAACACGGATTTATTTACGACAGCAGCATGATGGGCGACGATTACACGCCGTACCGGGTACGCAACGGCGACATCATCGAACTGGAAAAACCGGCGGTATTCGGCCTCGAAACAAAACTGATCGAAATGCCGGTGAGCTGGACGCTGGATGATTTTCCGCATTTTGAATTCATCCGCACGCCGACCTGGATCCTGCCGGGCAACATGAACGCCAACCGTGTGCTTGACAATTGGATCAACGATTTTGTCTACCTGCGTGACAACCTTGAATGGGGTGTCATTACCTATACCTTCCATCCGTTCGTGATCGGCCGCGGCCACCGCATGCTGGCGCTGGAAAAACTGATCCGCACGCTGAAGGAGGGCGGTGCGGTGTTTACGACGCTCGAGGCTGCGGCAGCCGAATACGGGCAGCGGGCGCCGTTCACAGCACCGGTTTAGCCATTTTCTGCGGGAAGTGCTGCGATTGCCGCAGCGTCACGCGATACAATTAATATAAGTATTTGATTTTAAATAATATTTAGTTTGGCCATGAGAGCGCTGCGGGCTGTCGCCAGCGTCGATCCGATTATTTGCGAGTCGTTTTTTTCTTTTTACTGGCAGGCTTGCGCGGGGTCGTGGATTTTTTTGCCGGCACAGCGCGTTTGCCGACCTTCACCGGTTTTGCTGTGCGCGCCGACTCGAGAATGGCTTCCAGTACGGTGACACCGTGAATTTCATCGCCGCCGGCGACGGCCAGAGCTTGTTTGCGGGCTACTGCTTTCGCGAAATGTTCAAGCTCCGCGCGTTCGGTGCTGGTGTCCGGGAATGACATGAGCTTCGGGGGTTTGCGTTCGCGCAGATTGTCGGGGTTGAGCAGGCATACGCGCAGTTGCCAGGTGGCCAGGTGCTCGACGTCGCCGACCTCGACCCAGCCGTTTGACCCGAACACCTGCATGCGCCAGGTTTCAGCGGTGGCGATGAATGTCCCGAGATAACCGCTGGCACCGTCTTTGAACCGGAACAGCATCGACGTGGTGTCGTCAATGCCGTAATCGAGCGCGCGGCGAAAACTTTGCGCATAAACCGTGTCGACGTGGCCGGCAAGGTAGAGCATCGCATCCACGACATGCACGCCGCGACCGGTCATGCCGCCGCCGGGGCCTTCATCGGGTCTTTGCCGCCAGTGGTCCTTTGGGTACCAGTAAACGCTGGGTCCGCAGAAATTGCCTTCGATATGCAGCAGCTTGCCGAGACGGCCGTCATCGAGCATGCGGCGGATTTCCTGCAACGCGGGCTGGAAGCGCCAGTTGTAGCCGACGGCGAGGGTCACGCCTTTTTTGGCGCAGGCACGTACCGCTTCTTTTGCCGACTCGGTGGTCATCGTAAACGGTTTTTCAGTGAACACATGTTTGCCGGCACTGGCGGCGGCGATGATCAGTTCCGCGTGTACGCTGTGCGGTGTCGCCAGCACGATGGCGTCGACAGCGGGATCGGCAAGCATTTTCCGGTAATCGTCATAGAGCCGGATACCCTGACGATCCGCGTATTCCTGCACTTTTGACGGCGTGCGCACCGCACCCGCGACGAAACGGATCTGCTTGCTTTTGCCCTGCACGCTGTTGACCAGATTCTGTCCCCAGCGGCCGAGCCCGATGATTGCGGCGTTGATCATGAATGTCCTCTCTCTGACTGTCTTTTTTTCATTTTGGTTGTATCAACAGGCGACGCGATGCACGGCGCTGTGCTACTGGACCTTGATGCCCGCATCCTTGATCACCTTGGTCCACAGCTTCTTTTCCGCCAGCACTACGGCATTGAGCTGTTCGGGGGTGCTGCTGCCCGGTTCCACGCCGTCCCGCGTCAGACGTTCCTTCACGTCGGGCAGGGCCATCACGCGCACCAGCTCCTTGTTGAGACGGGCTACGATGGGCTTGGGTGTTTGGGACGGCACGAACACCCCGTACCACGAGTTCACCTCGAATCCTGGCAGCCCCTGTTCGGCAATGGTGGGGATATCGGGCGCGCCGGTGGAGCGTTTGAGTCCGCTCACCCCCAGCGCCTTGAGTCGCCCGGCCTTGACGTGGGGGATCGCCGGCAGCAGCGGACCAAAGCCGAGCTTGACCTCGCCGCTGATCAAAGCCGGCAGCGCAGCACCACTGCCTCTGAAGGGAATATGCGTGAGCTTGATGCCGGCCATCGAGGACAGCAGTTCCGCCGCCAGATGGTTCGCGGTACCGATTCCCGATGAGGCATAGTTGATGTCGCCCGGTTTGGCCTTGGCGAGTGCGACCAGATCCCGGATTGAATTTGCCGTTAACGATGGATGTGCCGAGAGAATGCTCATCGAGTCGCCCAACTTGGATACTGCAGCAAAGTCTTTGTCGGCATCAAAGCCCACTTTCTGGCCGATCACGGGCGCGATGACGAGGGGGCCGCCGGTGCCGAGCAGGATGGTATGGCCGTCGGGCTGAGCGTCGGCCACGATCTCGGCACTGACATTGCCGCCGGCGCCGGCACGATTGTCCACCACGACCTGCTGGCTCAAGCCCTCGGCGAGCTTGTTGCCCACCACCCGGGCGATGGTGTCACTGGGGCCGCCGGGCAGAAAGCCCACGACAAAACGCACGGGGCGGGTTGGGTAGGTGTCTGCACTCCATGCGGGGCCCGCAAATGTGCAGGTCAGTACGCTGGCGGCGAACATGGCGTACCTGAAGGAAGTCATGTTGGTTCTCCTGGTCGGGTTGGGATTCATTGTTAGTTCGGGATGGATGCGGCTTCAGTCCAGAACGACGCCGGATTGTTTGACCAGCTTTGCCCAGCGCGCAGCATCTTCTTTGATGAGTCTGGCGAACTCGGGAACCGTGGTGTATTCAACGTCGATGCCGTTGTTCGTCAGTCGGTCGATCACGGATTGCAGCTCCAATGCTTTCTTGATTTCAAGATTAAGCTTGGTGATGATCGGCTTGGGGGTTGCCGCCGGCGCCATCAGACCGTACCACACCGGCACTTCGTACCCGGGCAGGGTTTCTCCAATCGTCGGTATGTTAGGTGCGGCTTGAGCACGTTTGGCGCCGGTGACACCCAAGGCCCGCAGTTTGCCCACCTTGACCTGAGGCAGGGCGGCCAGCACCGGAAGAAAACTGATTTGCACCTCTCCCTGCAGGGTGGCCAGGATGTTTAACGCCGCGCCCTTGTAAGCGACGGCTGTGAGCTGAACGCCGCTCATCACTGAAAACAGCTCCCCTGCAAGGTGGTTGGTCGATCCCTGTCCGGAGTGCCCAAACAGCAATTTACCCGGCGGCTGTGTTTTGCCGTAGGCGATCAGTTCCCTGACAGTGGTGGCGGGAATCGAGGGATTGATCATCATCATCGTCGCCCCCATGCCGATGACCGACAACGGGGCGAACGCCTTCAGCGGGTCGTAGGCGGGTTTGCGTTTGAAGTTGGGACTGATGGTGATGACCGGCTGGCCCATGAACAGCGTATACCCGTCGGGGGTCGCGCTGGCCGCGATGTCCATGGCGAGCGCGCCACCGGCACCAGGACGTCCGTCGATGACGATACGTTGGCCAAGTTGCTCACCCAGTTGGGTGGCCATGACGCGGGCGATGGTGTCACTGACACCACCGGGCAGATAACCGGTAATGATGCGCATCGGACGGGTCGGGTAGGGGGGCTCTGCTGCAACGGCAGTGATGCAGGTCATGGCCAGCAAGGCAGTCAGAGAAAGCCAAAGAATGTGCATGTTGAAACTCCGCGGGAGCAAGAACAGGTTAACCGACATTTGTGCAATTTCCGTGCCGCCGCATTTAAGCCTCGTGTTCCCGTTTATATTTCCGCAACCGCGCCGGACCATGGCGACATGACATCCGAGATGCCGTAATGTTCGCCCGATTTCGGGTCACGAAGCACCGCACTGGGGCATGCGAAGTTAGTGGGGTAAACCACCAGCTCGCTCAGGTTGACGGGAAATTTTCCGGACAGCGCAGCCTGCACGTCCTCAGCATGACGGGGGTCAACGCCGACAGCATCACCACCGCTGGCGTCAATACGTGGCTGATGGAATGCATCGGCCAGCGTCATGCCGTGGTCTATCAGGAAGGAGCTGATCTGATACACCGCAGGCAGAATCTTGCGGCCGCCCGACGCACCGATGGCGAACCAGGGTTTGCCGTCGCGCCGGGCAATCAGGGGGCACATATTCGACAATGCACGTTTGCCCGGCGCGAGACCGTTGGGGGAATCCGGGCGGGGATCGAACCACATGATGCCGTTGTTCATCAGCACGCCACTGGAAGGCAGTACGACCTTGGAGCCGAATACCGAGAGCAGGGTCTGTGTCAGGGCGACCATGTTGCCGTGCCGGTCGATGACATTGAGGTGGGTCGTCGTCGAAGGGTCGCGCCGGTCGCTGGTGTCACCCATCGTGGTCAGTCGCTCGGCGTAGGCGTTGCGCAATGCATCGGCGTAGGCGACAAAGGTATCAGCATGCGGCCCGCCGGATCTGAAACGCTGCTCCCGCAGCGGAGCGAGGGCTCGCAGCATGGTGGGACCGGCGGTCAGTTCCGGCGCCAGCGCCAGCTGTGCATTGCCGTAGCGGGTTTCGATGGGGGCCACGATGCGGGCATGGAAGTTTTTCAGGTCTGCGGCCGACAGATTGCCGCCCATGGCTTTCAGGTCACGGATGATGCTGGAAGCAACATCGCCCTCGTAAAAATCACGGGGCCCCGCATCCGCCAGCCTGCGCATGGTTGCGGCAAGGCCGGTGAGTTTGAGCCGCTGCAGCGGCGCGCCCGCGGCAGTGACCGGTGGAAAACCGCCCGGGAGCCAGATCTCGCGCGTGGACGGATAACGCGCCAGTTCCTTCGCCATGGTCGCTGCCTTGAGCGTCAGATACCAATCGACGGCAATGCCCTCATCAGCCAGACCGATTGCGGGTTGCATCACAGCGCTGAAGGGCATGGTGCCGAATTTGTCGAGGGCAGTGCTCAAACCGTCGATATGGCCCGGGATGGCGATCGACATCGGGCCGTGCACATTGCGGTCATCCTGCACCGTCGGCCAGGTGAACAGATCGCTGGTGTAACCGCCGGTCATGGGATAGTCGGCGGGATTCAGTCCGTACGGCGAAATCGGCCCGAAATCGACGACGTGAACGCGATCTTCTTTCGCCAGGTAGACCAGCATGAAGCCGACACCGCCCAGCCCGCTGTTCCAGGGCTCTACGGCTGCGAGCGCGAAGCCGGTTGCCACGGCTGCATCAACCGCGTTGCCGCCGGCAGCGAGGATTTGTGCGCCGGCCTTGCTGGCGATGCGGTTCTGTGACGCGACAATGCCGCCACGGGTGCGGGCGACCGGTTTGCTGACGTTCCAGTTTTGTGCGAAATGAGTGCTCATGATGTGGATCGGGAGGGAAAAGTTGACGATATAATCGCCTGAATGCTAATCGAAAGCATCAGAGACGCATAGCACCGATGAAGCTCCTCTCTGTTCCCCAATAATTTTTCCTGTCACAGCAAAATGCCCAAGCACATCGTCTGCCTGACTTTTGATTTTGATGCGATCTCCGGTTTTATCGCGCGGGGGCAGACCACGGCGAGCTGGCGGTCACGCGGGGAATTCGGTCCTCGCGTCGGGGCGCCGAGGCTGCTCGCACTGTTTCAAAAATACGATATACGTACTTCATGGTATGTCCCCGGTCATACCATAGAGACTTTCCCCGACGCGGTGGGCAAGGTGGTGGAGGCCGGCCATGAGATCGGCCATCATGGCTGGACACACCGGCCGCCGGCCAGCCTGCCGCGTGAGCAGGAGGAGGCGGAACTGGTGCGCGGCAATGAATCCATAAAGCGCATCTGCGGACGTTATGCGCGCGGATACCGTTCTCCGTCCTGGGATCTGTCTCCGCATTCCGTTGAACTGATGCTCAAACACGGCTTTGATTACGACAGCAGCATGATGGGCGACGATTACACGCCTTATTTTGCGCGGCAGAACGACGACATCACCCTTGAGCGCAAGGCCGAGTTCGGCAAACCAAGTTCGCTGGTTGAAATGCCAATTCACTGGTCCACCGACGATTCTCCCCATTTCGAATTCGTGCGTATGGAAACCAGCCTGCGCCAAGGCCTGCAGAATGCCGGGGATGTGCTGGACAACTGGGTCCAGGATTTTCTGTACATGAAGCAAACCGTCGAATGGGGGGTGCTGACCTACACCTGTCACCCGTTCATCATCGGCCGCGGCCATCGCATCATGATGCTGGAAAAACTCATTCTGCGAATCATTGAAGAGGGCGGCGTTTTCCAGCGCGTTGATGAAACAGTGGACGAATACAAGGCGCGCGCCTCCTGAGCGGGGCCGGCGGTACGGTTTTGATGCGGTTGGCGCATTCCTTATAGAATGGCGCCTGCTTACCCAGGAGGCATGGCCATGGACGACGGTGTTATTACCATCAAGGACAAACCCGCAGCGGGACTCGCGATCCGGCTGCATGAAATTGACAATGTGCTGATCGCGCGCAGCGACATCGCGATCGGCGCCAAACTCGAAGGCGGACTGACTTGCAAAAGCCAGGTGCCGGCCGGCCACAAGATTGCTTCGCGCGCGATCAAGCTGGGCGAGCCTATCCTCAAATACGCGGTGACCATCGGTTTTGCATCGGCGGATATTCCTGCAGGCACTTATGTGCATTCGCATAACCTCGAGTTCCGTGAGTTCGACCGTGATTACGCTTATGCCCGCGATTACAAAGCGGTGGAAATGCTTCCGGAGGCTGAACGTGCGAGTTTCATGGGCATCGTCCGTCCCAACGGCCAGGTGGCGACACGCAATTACCTGGGCATTCTGGCGACGGTGAACTGCTCTGCGACGGTCGCGCACAAGATCGCAGAATACTTCACGCCGGAGCGGCTGGCGGATTATCCGAATATCGACGGCGTCTGCGCCTTTGCCCACGGCACCGGCTGCGGCATGGAAATGACCGGCGAACCGATGGACCTGTTGCGGCGGACCATGGCGGGTTATGCGCGCCATGCCAATCTGGCCGGTGCGCTGATTGTCGGCCTCGGCTGTGAGCGCAACCAGATCAAGGGGCTGATGAAGGAAGAGGGGCTCGACGTCAGCCCAAGGCTGAAGACCTTTGTCATGCAGGAGTCTGGCGGCACGCGCAAAACCATCGAAGCCGGCATCGCCGCGCTGAAGGAAATGCTGCCCGAAGCGAACAAGGTGGTGCGCCAGCGCGTGCCGGCCAGTCACCTGATGATGGGCCTGCAGTGTGGCGGTTCGGATGGTTTTTCGTCGATCACCGCAAACCCGGCGCTGGGTGCGGCGATGGATCTGCTGGCGCGCCATGGCGGCACTTTCATCCTGTCGGAGACGCCGGAAATCTACGGCGTTGAACACACGCTGACGCGCCGCGCACGCAGCCGAGAAGTCGGTGAAAAGCTGATTGAGCGCATCCGCTGGTGGAAGGATGTCTACACTGTCGGCCGCGACACACAGATCAACGGCGTGGTCAGTCCCGGCAATCAGACGGGCGGACTGGCGAACATCTTCGAAAAATCGCTGGGTTCGTCAATGAAGGGCGGCACCGGACCGCTGAATGCAGTGTACCGTTATGCCGAGCCGGTGACGGAGAAGGGCTTCGTGTTCATGGACACGCCGGGCTTTGATCCGACCTCAGCCACCGGGCAGATCGCCGGCGGTGCCAACATGATCATGTTCACGACCGGCCGCGGTTCAATGTTCGGCGCGAAACCGGTGCCATCGATCAAGCTGGCAACGAATACGCCCATGTTCAACCGTCTGAGCGAGGACATGGACATCAACTGCGGCGAGATCCTCGAAGGCACCGCGACACTGACCGACGTTGCGCAGAAGATTTTTGATCTGATGCTGCGCACAGCTTCAGGTGAAAAAACCAAGAGCGAGCTGCTGGGCTTGGGCGATCACGAATACGTGCCCTGGAACATCGGCGTCACTGGTTAGGCACTCTAGATGGGGGGCATGAGCGCAGCGGGATTTGCCGCCGTAGGTGCCGGCGCGGTGCTCGGTGCGTGGTTACGCTGGGGTTTCGCGGCCGCCTTCAATCACATCCTGCCGACGCTGCCGCTGGGTACGCTGGCGGTCAACCTGATCGGCGGCTTCCTCATCGGCGCGGCGCTGGAATTTTTTGTGCAGCACATGACGCTGCCGGTTGAATACCGGCTGTTTTTCATCACCGGTTTTCTCGGCAGCCTGACCACGTTCTCGGCGTTTTCGCTGGAAACCGTACTACTGCTGCAGGAAGAGAACTACGGCTGGGCGATGGCGCTGATCAGCACCCACCTGTTTGGGTCGCTGGCGATGACGCTGCTGGGTTTTGCCGTGGTGCGCGCGATAAGCACGTAATAATCAACGAGTAATCAACGGCGATTGAGCAGGGCGCGCGCGGCGTCGATGATTTCGCCGGCGGTCAGGCCGATCGGGCCAAGACCGTTTTTCACTAGCTGGTCCGCAGCAGCGCCATGCAGGTAAACCCCCGTAGTCAATGCATGCCGCTCATCCACGCCCTGCGCCAGCAGCGCGACGATGATGCCGGTCAGCACATCGCCCATGCCGGCCGCTGCCATGCCCGGGTTACCCGAGGTGTTGATGGCCCAGTGACCATCGGGCCAGGCGCAAATGCTGCCTGCGCCCTTGAGTACCACACCGGCGTTGTATTCCCGTGCGAGTTGTAATGCTGCGGCCACGCGATCCTGATGCACCTTGCTGATTGCGCAGCCGAGCAGGCGCGCCGCTTCAGTCGGGTGGGGCGTCAGGATTGTTGATGTAACCCTTTGTTTTAATTTGCTTTTTAGCGCGACTGTAGAAGCGATCTGATTCAGTGCATCTGCATCAAGCACCAGCGGTATAGCGCTTTCCAGTGCCCAATCCAGGTATTCGGCAGCATCCGGTGTATCACCGAGGCCCGGACCGATGGCCAGGGCACTCAGGTGATCCAAACGCAATACCGCATCGGCCGGACGCAGCATCAGTTCGGGTTGATGCATATCGACCAGCGTTGCATCGCCGGCAAGCAGTCCTGCATAGACGCGACCGGCACCGCATTTCAGTGCAGCGCGTGCGGCAAGCAAAGCGGCACCGACCATGCCCTGCGCGCCGCCGATGATGCCGACGCTGCCGTAGGTGCCCTTGTGCGAATTGCGCGGTCGCGATGGCAGGACATGCGCCAGCACACCGGTGCCGATCAGCACGCCATGGGGTGCGGCATCAACCTCAGCTTTCAATCCGAGATCGACGTCATGGATGGTGCCGCAGTGATCGGGGCCGTCCAGCGTCAGCAACCCGGGTTTCAGTGCGATGAAGGTGATTGTGTGATCAGCCTGTACCGCGCAACCCAGAACGCGGCCGCTGTCGGCATCGAGTCCGCTGGGAATATCCAGCGCCAGCACCGATGCATCCAGCGCGTTGACCTGCTCGACCAATGCGGCATAAGCGCCGTCGAGGTCGCGTTTAAGACCGATGCCGAACAGACCGTCAATGACCAGTGCCCAGTCCTGCGCGGGTGGAATTTCAGTCACGAGTTCACCGCCGGCTTTGCGCCAGGCCTGTAATGCCGCGGCGGCATCGGCGGAATACTGCTGCGGATTACCGGTACAGACCACGCTGACTTTGTAGCACCATTGTTTGAGATGACGGGCTACCACCAATGCATCGCCGCCGTTGTTGCCGGGGCCGGCGATGATCAGCACAGGCTTGCCGCTGTCGCCGGCCAGTGTGCGGGCGAGTTCTGCTGCCGCCAGACCGGCGCGCTCCATCAGTGCTGGAGGATTACGGCCAGTAAGGGCGGCCTGCTCGACCCGACGCAGGTTGGCAGTCAGCAATATCGGTGCGGTATGCGGCATATTCATGGTGGCCGCAAGTTTAACGCATGGGCTTCTGCGGAACGGGGCAGGTACGGGTAAAATTGCGCTTTCCGAACAGCCATTGATCATGCCGCATTTCCTACGCCTGAGAGGGCGCGACGCTCTCTCTGCATTTCGCAGGAAAAAACTTCTCCAGGCCGCTGCCGCAGACATTCCCGGCCTGCAGATTGCCGCTGAATACTGGCATTTCATCAGCATGAACCGTGAGCTGGACGCAGCGGGGCGGCAACAACTCGATCGTTTGCTCAGTTATGGTTCTGCCTCGGCGCCCGTGGCGCAGGACGGCACGCTGTTACTGACAACACCGCGCCTAGGTACTATTTCCCCCTGGTCATCCAAAGCAACTGATATTGCCAAGCACTGCGGCCTTCCCGCGGTGGAACGCATCGAACGCGGCGTGGCGTGGTGGTGTTCAGTCGGCGGCAAACCCTTGAACGCAATGCAACGCAAGGCGCTGCTGCCGCATGTCCATGACCGGATGACGGAATCAGTATTGGCTAATCTGGATGAGGCCGAAGCGCTGTTCCGGCGCGTCGCGCCCAAACCGCTGGCCACGGTCGATATGCTGGCGAGGGGGCGGGATGCGCTGGCGCAGGCCAATGTCGCAATGGGTCTGGCCCTGTCGCCGGACGAAATCGACTACCTGTTCGACAATTTCAAGCGCATGGGCCGCAATCCGACCGATGTCGAGCTGATGATGTTCGCGCAGGCGAATTCCGAACATTGCCGGCACAAGATTTTCAACGCCGACTGGGTCATCGATGGCGACAAGCAGGATCATTCCTTGTTCGGCATGATCCGCACCACGCACCAGAAGCATCCGCAGGGCACCGTGGTGGCGTACTCCGACAATTCATCGGTGATCGAAGGCGCGACGGTGCAACGGTTTTATCCGGGTGCTGCGCAGGGCTACCGCTACAGTGAGGAACTTACGCACATTCTGATGAAGGTCGAGACCCACAACCACCCGACGGCGATTTCACCATTCCCCGGCGCATCCACCGGATCCGGCGGCGAAATCCGTGACGAAGGTGCGACCGGTCGTGGCGCGAAACCCAAAGCCGGGTTGAGCGGATTTTCGGTCTCCAATCTGCGCATACCCGGTTTCGAGCAGCCCTGGGAAGCCAATCCCGTCGGCAAACCCGGACGCATCGCTTCAGCCTTGCGGATTATGCTCGATGGGCCGATCGGCGGCGCGTCATTCAATAATGAATTCGGCCGGCCAAACCTGACGGGTTATTTCCGCAGCTACGAAATGCGTGTCGGTAATGAAGTGCGCGGTTATCACAAGCCGATCATGATTGCCGGCGGGCTGGGTAACATCGCCGCGCAACACACGGACAAACATGCTTTGCCGGAAGGCGCATTGCTGATCCAGCTCGGTGGGCCGGGCATGCTGATTGGTCTCGGTGGCGGCGCCGCTTCAAGCATGGATACCGGAGCCAATCAGGAAGACCTCGATTTTGATTCGGTGCAGCGCGGCAATCCGGAAATCGAGCGTCGCGCGCAGGAAGTTATCGATCGCTGCTGGGGGCTGGGCAAAAACAATCCTGTGCTGTCGATCCATGACGTTGGCGCCGGCGGCCTGTCGAATGCGCTGCCGGAGCTGGTGCATGGCGCGCAGCGCGGCGGACACTTCCAGTTGCGCGATGTGCCCAGCGAAGAACCGGGCATGTCGCCGATGCAGATCTGGTGCAACGAGGCGCAGGAACGGTATGTGCTGGCAATTGCGCCGCAGGATCTTGAAATTTTTCGTGCGATCTGCGAGCGCGAGCGTTGTCCTTTTGCCGTGGTCGGCACTGCGACTGGCGATGGCCGGCTGAAAGTCGGCGACACCGTGTTCAGCAACAACCCGGTAGACATGGAACTCTCGGTGCTGCTCGGCAAGCCGCCGAAAATGACCCGTGACGTGAAACGCCTGGTGCGCGAAGGGCAGGTGTTCGACGCTGCAGGTATCGATATCCGCGAGGCCTTATACCGCGTGCTGCGTTTGCCGACGGTGGCTGACAAGACTTTCCTGATCAGCATCAGCGACCGCACAGTCGGCGGCATGACCGCACGCGACCAGATGGTCGGGCCGTGGCAGGTGCCAGTGGCGGATGTTGCGGTAACGCTGATGGGCTTCAACACCCACTGTGGCGAAGCGATGACGATGGGTGAACGCACACCGCTGGCCGTGCTGAATCCGGAGGCCTCGGGACGCATGGCGCTGGGCGAGGCGCTTACCAATATTGCGGCTGCAAGTATCGCGAAACTCGGCGATGTGAAGCTGTCGGCGAACTGGATGGCTGCAGCCGGGCATCCTGGTGAAGATGCAGCGTTGTTTGATACCGTGCATGCGGTGGCGATGGCGCTGTGTCCGCAATTGGGGATCAGCATCCCGGTGGGCAAGGATTCGCTTTCAATGAAGACTAGCTGGAGCGATAAGGACGGGCGCAAGGAAGTCGTTGCGCCGCTGTCGCTGATTGTCTCGGCCTTCGCGCCGGTGAGTGACGCGCGCAAGACGCTGACCCCCCTGCTGCGTAACGATTGCGGTGATACCGATCTGCTGCTGATCGACCTTGGACGCGGCTTGAACCGGCTGGGTGGATCGGCGTTGGCGCAGGTCTATGGCGCGGTCGGCAATGTGACGCCTGATGTGGTGGATGCCGCCGACCTGAAGCATTTTTTCGCGGCCATCCAGCAACTGAACCAGCAGGGCCTGTTGTTGGCATACCACGACCGCTCCGATGGTGGCCTGCTGACGACCGTTTGCGAAATGCTCTTTGCTGCACGTTGCGGAGCGCAGATTGAGTTGCAGGGCGATGCAGCTGCGCTGTTCAGCGAAGAGCTGGGCGCGCTGGTGCAGATCAAGCGCAGCGACCGTGATGTGGTTATGACAGTGCTGAAGATAAACGGACTTGCGCAACACAGCGCGGTCATTGGCAGCGTCAATAGCGGATCGCAGCTGGTGGTCAAAGTTGGCGACAACACCGTGCTCGACGAAGCGCGCATCGACTTGCACCGCGCCTGGTCTGAAACCACCTACCGGATGCAGCTGCTGCGCGACAACCCGGAGTGCGCGCAGCAGGAATATGACCGCTTGCTCGATGTGACTGATCCCGGCATCACACCGAAGCTGACATTTGACCCGAATGAGGACATCGCCGCGCCGTTCATCAATCGAGGCGCCAAACCACGAGTCGCGATTCTCCGCGAACAGGGTGTCAACGGACAGATTGAAATGGCGGCAGCCTTCGACCGCGCCGGTTTCGCCGCAGTCGATGTACACATGAGCGATATCATCACCGGGCGCAGCAGCCTTAAGGATTTCCGCGGTTTTGCCGCCTGCGGCGGTTTTTCCTACGGCGATGTGCTGGGTGCGGGCGAGGGCTGGGCCAAATCCATCCTGTTCAATGCCCGCGCCCGCGATGAGTTCGAGGCCTTCTTCAAACGCGCTGACAGTTTCGCCCTGGGTGTCTGCAATGGCTGCCAGATGATGAGCAACCTGCATGAGCTGATCCCGGGGGCGGAGCGCTGGCCGCATTTTGTGCGCAACAAGTCGGAACAGTTCGAAGCGCGTTTTGTGACGCTCGAGGTGCAGAAATCGCCGTCACTGTTTTTCGAGGATATGGCGGGCAGCCGTATTCCGGTGGCGGTGGCGCATGGCGAGGGTTACGCCGAGTTCGCCGATGCCGCTGCGCTGGCGGCGGCGCAGCCTTTGGTGGCGCTGCGTTTTGTCGACAACCGCGGTGCGGTCACTGAACAATATCCGCTGAATTCGAATGGTTCACCGCAGGGCATCACCGGCATGACCACAGCAGATGGACGATTTACCATCCTGATGCCGCATCCCGAACGCGTATTCCGCACGGCGCAGAATTCCTGGCATCCGGCAGACTGGGCAGAGGACGGTCCCTGGCTGCGCATGTTCCGCAATGCCAGGCGGAGTGTTGCTTAGGCTGGTTTTTTATGCGGCAGGACTGACTAAAATAGTAAATTAAAACAAATACTTATACTATTCCTTCGGTGTCGCCTGCCAGCGCAGATCCAAGGTCATTGGAAATGCCGGATTCAGCGCTTCAGGCGCGACATCCATCGGGCCAGGTGTATGGCCATGTTCCCAGAAGCGTGCGACACGTCGCGCTTCCGCTTCGTTGGCATTGACCGGGAAGGTGCTGTAGCTGCGGCCCCCCGGATGCGACACATGGTAAGTGCAGCCGCCGATCGAACGTTTGCTCCAGGTATCAATGACATCGAACACCAGCGGTGCATGCACGCCGATGGTCGGATGCAGGGCTGACGGCGGATTCCACGCACAGTAACGCAGGCCCGCGACAAATTCACCCGGGGTGCCGGTCGAAACCATCGGCAGTGCACGACCGTTGCAGGCAATCAGGTGGCGCGATTCGGTCAAGCCGCGGGCGCGCACCTGCAGCCGTTCCACCGATGAATCGACGTAACGCGCGGTGGCATTGAGGCCGATTTCCTCGCCGAGTACGTTCCACGGTTCGATCGCCTGGCGCAGTTCGAGTTCGATGCCGTTGTAGGACACTGTGCCGTAACGCGGGAAACGGAATTCGTGGAACGGCGCATACCAGGCATCGTCGAAAGCATAACCGGCGCGGCGCAGGTCGCCCAGCACGTCGTGGAAATCGGTGGCAATGAAATGCGGCAGCATGAAGCGGTCGTGGAGTTGCGTGCCCCAGCGCACCAGCTTCGACTGGTAGGGCTTTTCCCAGAACCACGCCACCAATCCACGAAGCAGCAGCATCTGCGCAAGACTCATCTGCGGATGCGGCGGCATTTCAAAGCCGCGGAATTCGACCAGGCCGAGCCGGCCCGTGCCGCCGTGTCCGGCATAGAGCTTGTCGATGCAGAATTCGGCGCGATGAGTATTGCCGGTAAGGTCGACCAGAAAATTGCGCAACAGCCGGTTGGTGGTTTCCGGGGGCAGCGCGGCGCCGTGTTTTTCCTGAAGTGCCGCCATCTGCTGGAACGCGATTTCCAGTTCGTACAGGTTGTCATCGCGCGCTTCATCGACGCGCGGTGCCTGGCTGGTCGGACCGATGAACATGCCGGAGAACAGGTACGACAGCGAGGGATGGTTCTGCCAGTAGGTGATCAGACTGCGCAGCAGGTCGGGCCGGCGCAGCAGCGGGCTGCTGGCGGCTTTGGCGCCGCCAAGAGTGATGTGATTACCGCCGCCGCTGCCGGTATGGCGGCCGTCGAGCATGAACTTTTCAGTGCCCAGTCGCGCCGCCCGTGCTTCTTCATAAAGTGCGTTGGTATTGGCGACGAGTTGCTTCCAACTGGCCGCGGGATGGATGTTAACTTCAATGACACCCGGATCCGGCGTCACGTTCAGCACCGTCACCAAGGGATCGATGGGGGGGCCGTAACCTTCCAGCCGGATGCGCAGATTCAGTTGTGCCGCAACGCCTTCGATGGCGGCCAGCAGGTCAATATAAGGCTTGATGGCTTCAAACGGCGGCAGAAAGATGTGCAGCCGGCCATCGCGTGCTTCTACGCACAATGCGGTACGTACGATTTTGCCGCCTGCCGGCAGGGTTTCCGGCAAAGCCGATAACGGCAGGCGGTAGCCGATGGATGAATCGCCATTGATCAGGATCAATTGGTCATCGGGCAACGGCCACGGTGAGCTGACCCAGCCAGCTTCAGTGGCGCCCAATGGCAGTACATGGCCGGTGGGCTGTGCGCTGCCCGGCACGCGCAGCGCTTTTTCGGGTGAAAGATGTGTGAGCGGATCTTCCCAGGCCGGCAGCAGCCGTTCCGGTGCCAGGCCCAGTGCGGTGGTCAGTGCGACAACAAAACGTTGCGCATCCACGGCACGTGAGTCTGCTGGTGTCGCTGCGGCGGCAATCAGCGCCGGATGGCGCCATAGCATTTGACCGTCATTGCGCCATTGAATGCCGAGCGCCCAGCGTGGCAGCGGCTCACCTGGATACCATTTGCCCTGGCCGTAGAACACCACACCGCCAGGGGCGAAACGTTCCTTGAGCCGCCAGGTCAGTTGTTCGGCGAGCAGCCATTTTTTTTCCGACAGTGCAGCGGTATTCCATTCCTCGCCTTCCATGTCGTCGATCGAGACGAATGTAGGTTCTCCGCCCTGGGTCAGGCGCACGTCCTTTGTGGCCAGTGTGGTGTCGATCTGCTGGCCCAGCGCGTCCATGGCCAACCACTGTGCCTCATCGTATGGTTTGGTGACACGCGGGTCCTCGTGGATGCGCGTGACGTTCATCGCGAATTCGAATCGCGTTTCGCAGGGGTCGACGCCACCACTGACCGGCGCGGCACTGGCGGGCGACGGCGTGCAGGCGAGGGGAATGTGACCTTCGCCGGCGAGCAGGCCTGAGGTCGGGTCCAGACCCACCCAGCCGGCACCGGGGATGTAGGCTTCAGCCCAGGCGTGCAGATCGGTGAAATCAACTTCGGTGCCTGAGGGGCCATCCAGGGCTTTCTGGTCGGCCTTCAGCTGGATCAGGTAGCCGGAAACAAAGCGTGCAGCGAGGCCGCAATGGCGCAGGATCTGCACCATCAGCCAACCGCTGTCACGGCAGGATCCGCTGCGGTTGCCCAGCGTCTGTTCGCAGGTCTGCACACCGGGTTCCATGCGCACCAGGTAACGGATATCGCGCTGCAACTGCTGGTTGACGGCGATCAGGAAATCGATGGTGGCGACCGGACCGGCATTTGCTGCGCGGAAGTCAGCCAGCCATTTTTGCAGCATTGATCCCTGTTCGTCGATCGCCAGGTACGGCGTCAGGTCGCGCATCAGCTCGGGCCGATAGGCGAACGGGAATTTGTCGGCGTAGGACTCGATGAAAAAATCGAAGGGATTGATCACCGTCATGTCGGCGACGAGGTCGACATTGATTTCCAGTTCACGCGTTTTTTCCGGAAAGACGAAGCGGCCGATGTAATTGCCGAATATGTCCTGCTGCCAGTTGATGAAGTGCTCTGCAGGCTTGACGTTCAGCGAATATGACAGGATTGGCGTGCGGCAATGGGGGGCGGGACGCAGGCGCACCTCATGCGGCGACAGGCTGACGTCGCGGTCGTAACGGTAGCGGGTCTGGTGATGCAGCGCGACGCGGATGCTCATTGGCCGTGCCTTGATGCAGGATGCGGAATCGCCCTACTGCTCGAAGCCGACATTCCAATCCGGGTTGGGTAACTCGGTAAAGACCTTGCGCAGGCCTTCACCCCAGCGCTGATGCACCATGTTGAAATAGGCATCGCTTTCAGTGATCTGATGCTGGAATGCAACACGCAGGGTGTCCGCGCGGTAGATGAGCAGGTCAATCGGCAAGCCGACGGAGATGTTGCTGCGCATGGTCGAGTCGAACGAAACCAGCAGACACTTGGTCGCTTCGAGCAGGCTGGTGTCCGGAGTGACAACCCGGTCGATGACTGGCTTGCCGTATTTGCTTTCGCCGATCTGGAAGTAAGTGGTCTCGGCGGTCGATTCAATGAAGTTACCTTCGCTGTAGACGTGGAACAGCCGCTGTCGTCCGCCGGCAATCTGGCCGCCGACGATGAAAGAAGCGCTGGCGCTAACATTGGACTGCTCGAGGTAAGGCGCGTCGCGTTGACGCACTTCGCGCAAGGCCTTGCCAACCATTTCCGCAACTTCGTACATCGAGCGCGCGTCGTACAGCGTACGGCTCTTGCCGTCTTCCCGCTGTTCTTCCTGCAGCAGGTTGATCGCATTTTGAGTGATCGACAGATTGCCCGAACTCAGAATAACGATAACGCGGTCGCCTTCGCGGCTGAACACCCGCATCTTTCGGTAACTGGCGATATGATCCACTCCGGCATTGGTACGCGAATCGGATGCGAACACCATGCCGGCTTTGAGAGTAATAGCAACGCAATACGTCATGTTGATCTTGTGCGGATAGCGGAAAAATGATGGGGCGAAGCATAGGGGAAGCGGGGGGTGCTGACAAGCAAGGTTTAACGGCGGCAGTCGATTGACAGTTTGCGGCGAATCTGTGCATCACGCGCCCTGGGACTGCACAGCCACGGGAGCCGTTTCCGGCTTGTAGACCGGAGTCAGAAAATGGTCGTTCAGTTCGTCGTCCAGTGTGTGAAGTTTCTCGAGGAATTCCATCAGGTGTTCATGCAGGCCAATTTCCATGATCTGATCTACCTGCCCGTAGTGCAGCTGTGCATGCAGTTCACCGGCGAGGCGTTCCGGTTCCATGGATTCGCGTTTGCACAGGTAACGGAGAATTTCGTAGATTTCGTTCATGCAGGCGTGCAGCGAGCGTGGCAGGTCGTCGCGCAGTACCAGCAGTTCGGCGACGCGTCTCGGCGTGATGAGATCGCGGTAAATGCGGCGATAGGAACTCAAGGCGCTGACGGATCGCAACAGCGCGCTCCATTGATAGTAGTCCACCGCGCCACCGACTTCAGCGGCGCTGGGCAGCAGCGTATGGTATTTCACATCCAGCAGGCGCGCGGTGTTATCGGCGCGTTCCATGAACGTGCCGAGGCGGATGAACTGGTAGGCCTCGTCACGCAGCATGGTGCCAAAAGTGACGCCGCGGAACTGGTGAGACTGGGTTTTGACCCATTCAAAAAATTCGTTGATGCCGCCATTGTTCAGCGCGGCTTCACTGCGGCCACGCAATTCAAGCCACATCGCATTCAGATCCTCATACATCTCGCTGGTCATCACGCCGCGCATGCTGCGGCCGTTCTCGCGGGCCGCATGCATCAGCGAATAAATGCTGGACGGGTTGGTGCTGTCGAGAACCATGAAGCGCAGCACCTTGTCCGAGGCCACAGGTCCGGGATAGCGCTCGTAATATGTCTTTGCCAGTCCATTGATGACAAGAGGCAAAGCCCAGGGTTCCGCCCATGACTGTGCGGCGTCGGTGATGCGATAGGGCAAAAGCGACATCTGGTAGGTCACGTCAAGCAGGCGTGCGGTGTTTTCGGCGCGCTCGATCTGCCGCGACATCCAGTACAGGTTGTTGGCGTGCCGGCTCAGCATTGCAGGTCCTCCCTCAGCACTGCAGGTCCTCAAGTACCCAGGTGTCCTTGGTGCCGCCGCCCTGGGATGAGTTGACCACCAGCGAACCCTCGCTCAGGGCAACCCGGGTCAGGCCGCCCGGCACCAGCGTGACTTCACGACCGGACAGCACATAGGGCCTCAGATCGACATGCCGCGGCACTATGTCTGAATCGCGGAAGGTCGGGCAGGTCGAGAGTGCCAACGTCGGCTGGGCGATGTAGTTCGCCGGATTCGCTTCGATGCGTTTGCGAAATTCAGCGATTTGCTCTTTGGTCGAGGTCGGACCGACCAGCATGCCGTAACCGCCGGAACCCTGAACTTCCTTGACTACCAGTTCCGCCAGATGCGCCAGCGTGTAGGCGAGATCGTCGGCATTGCCCAGCCGGTACGTGGGTACATTGGAAAGGATCGGTTTTTCACCGAGGTAGAAATCGATCATTTGCGGAACGTATAAATAGGTGGATTTGTCATCGGCCACGCCGGTACCGATGGCATTGGCCAAGGTGACGTTACCGGCGCGGTAGGCGGCAAAGACGCCCGGCACACCGAGGGTGGAATCCGCTCTGAAGGCCAGCGGGTCGATGTAATCGTCGTCGATGCGGCGGTAAATCACGTCTACTCGCTGCGGGCCGGTGGTAGTACGCATATAGACATAATTATTGGCGACGAACAGATCCTGGCCCTCAACCAGTTCGACGCCCATTTGCTGCGCCAGGAACGCGTGCTCAAAGTAGGCGCTGTTATAAGAGCCCGGCGTCATCACCACCACCGTCGGCTGACTGACATGTTCGGGGGCGACAGCGCGCAGGTTGTCGAGCAGGACGTCGGTGTAATGGTCGACCGGGGCCACGGGGATGCGGCCAAACAAGTCGGGAAACAAGCGCATCATCATCTTGCGGTTTTCCAGCATATACGACACGCCGGAGGGCGTTCGCAGGTTGTCTTCCAATACGTAGAACTCACCGGTCCCGGTTTTGACGATATCCACGCCGGCAATGTGCACATACACATCTCCCGCCACGTGAATGCCGTGCATTTCCGGTCGGTAGGCTGGGTTGTTCAGCACCTGTTCGGCGGGAATGATGCCGGCCTTGAGGATTTCCTGATCGTGGTAAATGTCTTTGAGGAAGGCGTTCAGTGCACGCACACGCTGGCAAGCGCCATCGCTGATCATCTTCCACGCCTCCGGGCGAATGATGCGCGGAATAATGTCGAACGGGATCGAGCGCTCAGTACCGGATTCGTCACCGTAAACGGCGAAAGTGATGCCTAGCCGCGTGTACAGCGCGTTGGCTTCGCGTTGTTTTTGAGGCAGAAAGTCGGCCGGTTTGTCGGCCAGCCATTCATTGTGCTCGCGATAATGCGGACGTATCGTACCGTCCGCAGCACGCATTTCGTCATACGGACGCGTAGTGCTCATGAGGATTTTCTGTTTGCCACAGTTGACCTGCAGATTGATTTGTAACACAACCGATAAGCAACCGGTGTGCCACCGCGATCATGCAGCCTCTTCACTCTAGGTTTCATGGCCGGGGAATACCTGCTCTTGATGCGGACGCACCAATTTAGGGCGGACAACGGTGACCATACTGCCAAAGTACAATGCCATGGTTTTATTGGGTTTTGCAGAATAAAGTCGCGCATGATCAGGAAAAATTCATCACATCGGACGGTGCCTGCAAGCTCCGGCGGGGAGTCATGGCTCGACGCGGTGGCGGTGCGTTTTGACGAACCTGCGCGTGATCTGCTGCGCAGAGTGGCTGCGCATGTGGCTGGGACGCCGGAGCAAGCGGTCCCGGCTGACGCCGGGACCGCATGGACCCATGCGCTCGCCATGGCCGAGATCGTTCTGGCGCTGGATCTTGATCACGAGTCGGTGGCGGCAGCCCTGCTGGTGCCCTTGCTGACCGCAAACCCCAGTGCTGCAAGGGAAATCCGCGAAAAATTCGGTGCGCCGATTACCCTTCTGGCTGAAGGCGTGGTGCATATGGGGGAGATTGGCGCACTATCGAACCGGGCGGTGGCGCCGCTGCGCGCCGAGGCGCAGGCGGCACAACTGGAAGTGCTGCGCAAAATGCTGCTGGCGATGGTGCAGGATGTGCGTGTGGTGCTGATCAAGCTCGCCGACCATCTGCAGGATCTGCGTACGGCGGTCAAATCCACTGACGCGCGGCGCATGACGGAGATTGCAGAACTAACGCGGGATATTTTCGCTCCACTGGCGAACCGCCTGGGGGTTTGGCAGATCAAGTGGGAACTGGAAGACCTGGCGCTGCGGGTGCTCGATCCCGACAGCTACAAACGCATCGCACGCCTGCTTGATGAAAAGCGCTTCGACCGCGAGCGTTATATCGGGAATGTGGTGACGTTGCTGCAAGGCGAAACGGCCCGCTTCGGTATTGCTGCCGAAGTCAGTGGCAGGCCCAAGCACATTGCAAGTATTCACCGTAAGATGAATCAAAAAGCCATTGATTTTGAAGGACTTTATGATGTTCGCGCAGTGCGGGTTCTGGTCGCAGACGTCAAGGATTGTTATGCCGTGCTGGGTATCGTGCACAGTCTTTGGTCGCCGCTGCCCCGGGAATTTGACGATTACATCGCCAAGCCCAAGGCCAACAACTATCGATCGCTGCATACCGCGGTGACCGGCCCCGAGGGTAAATCAGTGGAAGTGCAGATTCGCACTCATGAAATGCATCAGCATTCCGAGCTCGGTGTGGCAGCGCACTGGCAATACAAGGAAGGCAGGCGCCAGGACCGGGGTTATCAGGAAAAAATCGCCTGGCTGCGGCAGGTGCTGGAATGGAAGGACGAAGTACGGGATACCCGCGAATTTGCCGAACAGTTTCGCACCGGAATGTTCGAGGAATCGGTTTATGTCTTCACGCCGCAGGGGCGGGTGGTCGATTTGCCGAAAGGTTCGACACCAATCGATTTTGCCTATCACGTGCACACCGAACTTGGCCATCGTTGCCGCGGTGCCAAGGTTGACGGCGCAATGGTGCCGCTCAGTACGCCCCTGGCCAACGGTCAGCAGGTGGAGATCATGACGACCAAGCAAGGCGGGCCCAGCCGCGACTGGCTCAATCCGCAGTTGGGGTTTCTGAAAAGCCAGGGCGCGCGCGGCAAGGTGCGCCAGTGGTTCAATCGCCAGAATCTGGAAATCGACATTGCCCAGGGCCGCACCGTGCTGGAGAAGGAATTGCAGCGCAGCGGCATGAGCAAAATGAATCTCGACCAATTGGCTGCAGAAATGGGTTTCGACAAGCTGAATGACCTGCTGTCGGGACTCGGGCGCGGCGAAGTGGGACCCAAGGCTTTGCGCGATGCAATGACTCAGGAAGAAAAAACGCCTGCAGTCACCGCGGATGCCGGCATCGTGGCGCGCAAACCAGCGCGTGCGGGTGGGGGTGTGCTGGTGGTTGGCGTGGATAAATTGCTGACCACGCCGGCCAAGTGCTGCCGTCCGGCGCCGCCGGATCCCATTGTCGGTTTTGTCACTCGCGGTCGCGGTGTCAGCGTGCATCGCGCGAACTGCGCCAATCTGGGGCGGCTGGATCCTGAGCGGCGGATTGCCGCGCAATGGGGTGCGCCGGGCACCACTACGTTTCCGGTCGAGATCGTGGTTGATGCGGTGGACCGTACCGGACTGCTGCGCGATATTTCTGAAGTTCTGTCGCGCGAGCGCATCAATGTTACGGCGACACGTTCGACATCAACCGATCTCAGTGCGCGCATGCGCTTTACCGTGGAAATACGGGATCTTGATCAGTTGCAGCGGATCCTGGGACTGATCCGCGAAGTGCGCGGCGTGCTGGGCGCAGTGCGGCGCTGAGAAGCCGTCCGGGGTAGCCTGGGGAAACCCAAGGTGCAAGTTCCTGATTGTGTTTGATAGGGTACCCTGATTCGGCTAGAATCCTGCCCTTTCAGGCGCGTAGCTCAGCTGGTTAGAGCACCACCTTGACATGGTGGGGGTCGTTGGTTCGAGTCCAATCGCGCCTACCAATTTTTGAAATGCGTATTGTTGCCGGCGGAATACAGGAAGAGAGCGTTATGACACCGCGAACTTGCAAGGCTTCTGAACCCCGGCGATAGCTGCGTCATTTCTTTGGTAGTTGAGATAGAAACTGGAAAAAGTGCGGCTGGCCCGCACTTTTTTTATTGGTGTTTACGGAATACACAACATGATCAACATCAAGCTGCCTGATGGTTCGCTGAAATCCTTCGATCGCCCGGTGACGGTGGCAGAGGTTGCCGCTGCAATCGGCGCCGGCCTGGCCAAGGCTGCACTGGCCGGTCGCGTTGACGGCAAATTGGTTGATACATCGCATCGCATTGAGGCTGACGCTGAGCTGGCGATCATTACCGACAAAAATACCGACGGCCTCGAAATCCTGCGCCATTCGACGGCGCATCTGCTGGCCCATGCGGTCAAGGAATTGTTTCCCGATGCACAGGTGACCATCGGCCCGGTGATCGACGATGGATTTTTTTATGATTTCGCCTACAAGCGGCCCTTCACTCCTGAGGATCTGGCGGCGATCGAAAAACGCATGGCGGAAATCGCCAAGCGTGACATCAAGGTCGACCGGCAGTTGATGCCGCGCGACGAGGCGGTGCAGTTTTTCTCTGCGATGGGCGAGAAATACAAGGCTGAGATCATCGCGTCGATTCCGTCGAACGAACCGATTTCACTGTACCGCCAGGACAACTTCATCGATCTGTGCCGGGGCCCGCATGTGCCGTCCACCGGCAAGCTGAAAGTATTCAAGTTGATGAAAGTCGCCGGCGCGTACTGGCGCGGCGATTCGAAAAACGAAATGCTGCAGCGGATCTACGGCACAGCCTGGGCGAAAAAGGAAGAGCAGGATGCCTATCTGCACCGGCTGGAGGAGGCGGAAAAGCGCGATCACCGCAAGCTCGGTCGACAGCTCGATTTATTTCATATGCAGGATGAGGCGCCAGGCATGGTGTTCTGGCATGCCAACGGCTGGGTCATTTGGCAGGCGATCGAACAATACATGCGTCAGTTGCTGACCGAAGCGAATTACCGCGAAGTGCGCACGCCGCAGGTCATGGACCGCGTGTTGTGGGAGCGCTCCGGGCATTGGGAAAATTACCGCGAATACATGTTCACCACGGAATCGGAAAAACGCGATTATGCGGTGAAACCGATGAACTGCCCGGGACATGTGCAGATTTTCAACCAAGGCGTCAAAAGTTATCGCGATCTGCCGCTGCGCATCGCCGAATTCGGTTCCTGCCACCGCAACGAACCGTCCGGCGCGCTGCACGGCCTGATGCGGGTGCGCGGTTTTGTGCAGGACGACGCGCATATTTTCTGTACCGAAGAGCAGATTCAGGCTGAAGCCGGGGATTTTGTCGATCTTTTGCGCCGGGTTTATGCGGATTTCGGTTTTGAGCAAATTCTGGTCAAGCTGTCGACCCGGCCGCCGAAGCGGATCGGTGACGATGCGGTCTGGGATCGCGCCGAAGCGGCACTGAAGGCCACTTTGGACGCCAAGGGCCTCGATTGGGACCTGAATCCGGGCGAGGGCGCGTTTTACGGCCCCAAAATCGAGTTTTCGCTGAAAGATTCGCTGGGCCGGGTCTGGCAGTGCGGCACCCTGCAGCTGGATTTTGCGCTGCCGGAGCGTCTGGGCGCCGAATATGCGGCCGAAGACAACACCCGGCGCACGCCGGTGATGCTGCACCGGGCCATCCTCGGGTCTCTGGAGCGCTTCATCGGTATCCTGATTGAACACTACGCCGGAGCGTTGCCGGCCTGGCTGGCACCCGCACAGGCCGTCGTCATGAACATTTCGGAGGCCCAAGCCGGTTATGTTGCTGGTGTCGCGGACACCCTGAAAAAGGCTGGATTCCGGGTCGAGGCTGACTTGAGAAATGAGAAGATTTCCTATAAAATCCGCGAACATAGTCTGCAAAAGCTGCCCTTCCAGCTGGTGGTTGGAGACAAGGAAGTGGCGGCACAACTGGTGGCTGTGCGTTCCCGTAAAGGCGAGGATCTGGGGCAAATGACCCTGGACGCCTTTTTGTCGCTGTTAAAAAGCGATATTGCAAGAAAAGGGCGCGCAGTCTGAGAGTCACGAAATTAAGGAGTTTGTCGCATAGCTCAGGAAAAAGAAGCCCGGATCAACGGTGACATCACCTCTCCGGAAGTGCGGGTCATCGGGGCCGACGGTTCTCAGGTCGGCGTGATCAGCATAGCTGCAGCCAACAAGCTGGCAGAAGAGGCTGAACTGGATCTGGTAGAGATCGCGCCGACGGCGGTACCGCCGGTCTGTCGCGTGATGGATTACGGCAAGTTCAAGTACCGCGAAAGCAAAAAGCAGCATGAGGCGCGGCTCAAGCAGAAACAGATTGTCGTCAAGGAAGTGAAGTTTCGTCCCGGAACGGACGAAGGTGACTATAAGATCAAGCTGCGCAACTTGACCCGGTTTCTTGAGGAAGGCGACAAGGCGAAAATCACGCTCCGTTTCAGGGGGCGCGAAATGGCCCACCAGGAATTCGGTTTTCAATTGCTGGAGCGGGTCAAGACGGATTTGCTGGAAGTTGCGGTAGTCGAGCAGTTTCCGAAAATGGAAGGCCGGCAGCTGGTGATGGTGCTGTCGCCGAAGAAAGTGCAGCCGAAGGCGGCTGCACCCAAGAGTTCACCCAAGGCTGAAGTCAAGGCTGCGGGAGTGAAACCGGCGGAAACGCCGGGCAAGGTGGCTGCAGCGACTGACGCGATAGCGCAAGACGCTGTGGTCGATGAAAAGAAGTAGTGATCGGGCTCACAAGTCCCGCGGCAACGCAGGCGCCCGACGCTAGGCTAAAACAGGAACTGGAGTCATTACCATGCCGAAAATGAAGAGCAAGAGCGGCGCGGCCAAGCGATTCAAAAAGCTGGGCAGCGGATTGTTCAAACGCAGCAGCGCGCATCTGCGCCATATCCTTACCAAGAAGAGCACCAAGCGCAAGCGTCACCTGCGTGGCACGACCATGGTGCATGCCTCCGACCAGCGCTCAGTCCGCGCGATGTTGCCTTACTGATCGGGGAGATGAGTCATGCCTAGAGTCAAACGTGGAGTAATCGCCCGCAAGGCGCATAAAAAAATCCTGAAGGCCGCCAAAGGTTTCCGCGGTCGTCGCAACAACGTATTCCGCATTGCCAACGAAGCGGTGATGCGTGCGGGGCAATATGCCTATCGCGACCGGCGTACCAAGAAGCGCGAGTTCCGCGCTCTCTGGATCGCCCGTATCAACGCCGCTGCCCGTGAACACGGCATGACGTACAGCGTGTTCATGAACGGCCTGAAAAAAGCAGCGATTGAGGTCGACCGCAAGGTGTTGTCCGACATCGCGATTGCCGACAAGCCCGCCTTCCAGCGGTTTGTTGAGCAGGCCAGGGCGAGCCTCGGCGCCTGAGCAAGTGCACCCGGAAAAGGAGGCTCGACGAGAGCCTCCTTTTTTTTCACTGAATTCCGCTACCATCCGTCTATGCAGGAACTCGACAAGCTTGTAGCAGAAGCGGCGGCGCTGTTCGCCGGCATCAGCGATGCCGATGCGCTGGAGCAGGCCAAGGCGCGTTACCTTGGCAAAGCCGGTGCTCTGACTGAACTGCTCAAAGGCCTGGGCAAGTTATCCGCGGCGGATCGCCCAGCGGCCGGCGCACTGATCAATGTTGCCAAACAAAAACTCGAAGAAGCACTGCATGCGCAGCGCGAACTGATCGCTGGCCGCACGCTTGAAGCGCGCCTGGCCGAAGAATCGATCGATGTCACGCTGCCGGGCCGCGGCAGGAACGCCGGCGGGCTGCATCCGGTCAGCCGCACCATGGAGCGCATCGAACAACTGTTCCGCTCCGTTGGGTTTGAAGTGGCCGACGGCCCCGAGATCGAAACCGACTTTTACAATTTCACCGCATTGAACCAGCCGGAGAACCATCCGGCACGCTCGATGCACGACACGTTTTACCTGGCTGACGGCAAACATCTGCTGCGCACGCACACCTCGCCGATCCAGATCCGTTACATGGAACAACACCAGCCGCCGATCCGCATCATCGCGCCGGGTCGCGTCTATCGCGTAGATTCCGATGCCACGCATTCGCCGATGTTCCACCAGGTTGAAGGCTTGTGGATCGATGAACAGATCAGTTTTGCCCATCTGAAAGGCGTGCTGATTGATTTTTTCCGGCGTTTTTTCGAGAACGACAACCTCAAGGTGCGTTTCCGGCCGTCGTTTTTCCCGTTCACCGAACCGTCTGCGGAAATAGACATGAGTTTTGGCGACGGCTGGCTCGAAGTCGGCGGCTGCGGCATGGTGCATCCCAATGTGCTGCGCAATGTCGGGATCGACAGCGAGCGCTACCAGGGATTCGCGTTCGGCCTCGGCCCCGATCGCCTGACCATGCTCCGTTACGGCGTCAATGACCTGCGCCTGTTCTACGAGAACGACCTGCGTTTCCTGAAGCAGTTCGTCTGAGAGCAGACCTGACGCCATGAAAATTTCCGAACACTGGCTGCGTGAACTGGTTGATCCGGCGCTGTCGACGGCCGAACTGGCTGACCTGCTGACCTTCGGCGGCATCGAAGTCGAAGCCATTGAACCGGCGGCGCCGCCGTTTGACCGTGTGGTTGTCGCTGAAGTCCTCAGTGTCGAAAAACATCCGCAGGCCGACCGGCTTAACGTGTGCCAGGTCAACGCCGGTACTGCGCCGCTCACCATCGTCTGTGGTGCACCGAATGTGCGCGCGGGGATGCGGGTGCCTGCTGCACTGGTCGGCGCAAAACTTCCGGGCATCGAAATCAAACTGGCCAAGGTGCGCGGCGTCGAGTCGCAGGGCATGTTGTGCTCCGCGAAGGAACTGGGTCTCAGCGACGAGGCAGCAGGCTTGCTGGAACTGCCGCCCAACGCAGCCATCGGCCTCGCGGTGCGCGACCTGCTGGATCTCGACGACCAGGTGCTGACCACCAAACCGACGCCGAACCGCGGTGACTGCCTGAGCGTGCTCGGCATGGCGCGTGAAGTGGCTGCATTAAGCGGGACAAAACTCAAATGGCAAAAACCGGTGGCGGTGGCCTCGACCATCACCGACGTGATGGCCATCCAGCTCGACGCGCCTGCCGACTGCCCGCACTACAGCGTGCGCATCATCCGCGGCGTCAATGCCGCGGCCGCGACGCCGCAGTGGATGGTGAGGCGTCTGCAGCGCAGCGGCATTCGCTGTATCAGCGCTGTGGTCGATGTCACCAATTACGTGCTGCTGGAGATGGGGCAGCCGCTGCATGCGTTTGATGCAGCGAAATTATCCGGTGGGATTCAGGTGCGCCGTGCCCGCGCCGGTGAAACGCTGGCCTTGCTCAACGGCACGACGCTGTCGCTGACACCTGCGCATCTGGTGATTGCAGACGAAAAAAATGCGCTGGCCCTAGCCGGCATCATGGGCGGTGCAGCCAGCGGTGTTACTGCAGGCACCCGCGACGTGGTGCTGGAAAGCGCATTTTTTACACCGGATGTGATCGCCGGCAAGACGCGCGCACTCGGTTTCGGTTCTGATTCCGCTTACCGTTTTGAACGCGGCGTGGATTTTGCCGGCGCAGGCGCGGCACAGGAGCGCGCAACCCAGCTGATCCTGCAGATTTGTGGCGGCCGGGCAGGGCCGGTGGCCGAAGCTCAGGGACCACTGCCGGCGCGCAACAAGGTGCAGGTACGGCTGGCACGGGCCGCGCGGGTGCTGGGTTTTGCCATTGATGCCCCGCAGGCTGTATCGATACTGGAGCGCCTGGGATGCCGGCCGAGCCTCACTGGCGAGGTGATCACTGCGCTGCCCCCAAGCCACCGCTTCGACATCGCGATCGAAGAAGACCTGATCGAGGAACTGGCGCGTATCCACGGCTACAACAAGATTCCGGCCGCGATGCCGGCCGCGCATGCAGCCTTGCTGCCGGTCACGGAAAATCGTCGCGATTCGGCGGCAGTGCGTCGCCAGTTGGCAGATCTCGATTTCCAGGAAGTCGTGACTTACAGTTTTGTCGAGCAGGGCTGGGAAGTCGATTTTTGCGCCAACCCGGAACCGATTGCGCTGGCCAATCCGATTGCCAGCCAGATGAGCGTGATGCGTTCCAGTCTGATCGGCGGATTGGTCAATGCAGTAACGTTTAACGCCAGCCGCAAACAATCGCGGGTGCGGCTGTTCGAAGTCGGTCGTTGCTTTCTGAACCAGCCCGGTTATCCGCAACCTTGGCGGGTGGGCGCGATTGCGTTTGGCGAAGCCGACCCGCAGCAATGGGGGCATGCGGCGCGTGTAGCTGATTTTTTCGATATCAAGGCTGACCTCGAAGCGCTGCTGACACCGGCGATGGCGGAATTTGTTCCGGTGGTCCATCCTGCGCTGCATCCTGGCAAGTCAGCGAAGGTATTGCTGGATGGCAAAGCCGTGGGCTGGATCGGCGAATTGCACCCGCGCTGGCAGCGGAAGTATGATTTGCCCTCAGCGCCGGTCTTGTTTGAAGTGGAGCTGGGTGCAGTCGAGCAGAGGGGATTGCCGGTTTATCAGGAAATCTCGAAATTTCCGGCTGTGCGTCGCGATCTGGCCGCGGAATTTGATGAGAATATCCGCTACGGGGACATCAGCAGCGAACTGAAACGCTCCGGTCCGGCCATTTTGCGGGACTTCACGGTGTTCGATTTATACCGTGGCGAGGGAGTTCAAAAAGGGAAAAAAAGTCTTGCATTCAGTGTGTTATTGCAGGATACTCATAAAACCTTAACGGATGCAGAAGCCGAAAAAGCCATGACCGAACTGCGCCGGATTCTGCAAGAAAAGTTTAACGCGAAGCTTCGTTGAGAGGGGACAACAATGACGTTAACAAAAGCTGAACTCGCCGATCTCCTGTTTGAGAAGGTGGGTTTCAACAAACGCGAAGCCAAGGACATGGTTGAGTCCTTCTTCGACGAAGTTCGCCACGCACTGGAAAATGGCAGGGGTGTCAAACTTTCCGGTTTTGGCAACTTCCAGTTGCGCGACAAGCCGCAACGCCCGGGCCGCAACCCGAAAACCGGCGAGGAAATTCCGATTTCCGCACGTCGCGTCGTCACGTTCCATGCATCCCAAAAATTAAAATCGATGGTGGAACAGCATTTCCATGGAAGCCAGCGGAAGCCTTAAAGTCCAGCTTCCGCCGATCCCGGCAAAACGTTATTTCACGATCGGTGAAGTGAGTGAGCTGTGTGGCGTGAAGCCGCACGTCCTGCGTTACTGGGAGCAGGAATTCACCCAATTGCGTCCGGTCAAACGCCGCGGCAACCGGCGTTATTACCAGCATCACGAAGTCCTGCTGATCCGTCGCATCCGCGAACTGCTGTACGATCAGGGATTCACCATCAGCGGCGCGCGTAACCGTCTGGATGAAATCGCCAACGAACCTGCGCGTACTGCGCGGGTCAATGCAGCGGCGACTGCGGCAAAACCCGCGCTCGCGCAACTGCGGCAGGATCTCAAAAACGTCATTGACCAGCTGCGCACCTGATCCTGCGCAGCGCGTTACCCTGTATCTGCTGTTGTATAATCCCGCCTTCGGGGCGTAGCGCAGCCTGGTAGCGTACCTGCATGGGGTGCAGGTGGTCGGAGGTTCAAATCCTCTCGCCCCGACCAGTCAAATCCAAAAAACCTGATAGTTTCTCAAATCTTGCTTGACGCCGCGGGGCCAGAGATTCTTTGCCACTGGTGTAGATGGGCCTGAGTTGAAGCTCTGGACGCTACGTCAGGTCACTTCCGCGGGTAGCTCGCCGAGAAATACGAATGATCGGAATCGCCGACTGTGCAAGTCGGCGATTACAGGGAAATCCTGTCTGAGATGATCAGGGCATCTCAGTTCCTGGCAAGCCGGCGGCTTAAAACAACCCCAAACTGCGGATTGAATTTCCTGATCTTAAATGATTCCGGTGCGGGGTATGGTGTTCCGGGCAGTGATTTGCAACACCTTCTTTGAAGCTTCCGCCTTCGCGGCAGACTCGGCCTGTTCAAGCCGGCAGATCTCTCGACGCACTCTTGCGAATGTTTTCTTGACATCCGTTTCAACGCTGCTGGTGTAGTGGAATTTGTGATCGAGGATACTTTTCATTTTGCGTTCTCCAAAGTTGGGTCCTAATCGGTGCACCGACACAGGAATATTAGATACCCAACCGTGAATACTCTGTGCGATAACGAACATAGAAGTATGTTTAAAAACAATGAGTTATATTGGATGGCTGGGGAAAATTAACTGGAGCGCAACGACTTCAAGGCAAAAACCCCCGGCCGACGCTGACAAAGGCGGTTAGAAGCTGCGTTAGCTGCCAAGAGCAGGCAAAACTGCCCATGCCCGGGCATGAAACATGATGTTCGTCTTCAGAAGCGAGCCCGTGTGCGCCCACAACAACATCCAACCGGTCCGTGACAGTCGCCTGAGAAAACTGACTATACCGCTGATGACATAATGGAATCCATGGATCATGGCGGCAATCGACAAGCTCTTCAGCGCAGACCTGCGCACTCCAGAATAGGGACAATCAGACGATGGACCAGAAAAATTTCAAACCACTGAGTTGCAAAGAGTGCCGCGAAGGGGCTGGCCTGGATTTTGATTTCACGATGGCTTTTCAACCATTCGTCGATGTGGCGGCAGGCAGCGTATTCGGCTACGAGGCGCTGGTGCGGGGTCCGAATCAGGAGGGAGCCGGCGTTATCCTTGGCAAGGTGAACGACAGTAACCGCTACCAGTTCGATCAGGCCTGCAGGGTAAAAGCGATCGGACTCGCCGCAAAGCTGGGATTGGAGGGGATATTGAGCATCAATTTCCTGCCGAATGCCATCTACCGGCCGGAGACCTGTATTCGCGCGACACTGGAGGCCGCCAGGGATCTGAATTTCTCAACCGATCGCCTCATGTTCGAGGTTACCGAGGGCGAGCGGGTCAGTGATCATTCCCATCTGACGGGCATTTTCAAGGAATACAAACGAATAGGCTTCAAGACCGCCATCGATGACTTCGGTGCGGGATATTCCGGCCTCAATCTGCTCGCGGAATTTCAACCGGATTACATCAAGCTGGATATGGCCTTGACCCGCAATATTGATAAGGATCGCGTGCGGCGCGCAATTGTGCATGGAGTTATGGGCACTTGTCGCGAACTCAATATGGGCGTAATCGCGGAAGGAATTGAAACTCCGGGAGAGTGCCTTGCGCTGCGGGATGAAGGCGTCAACCTGTTTCAGGGCTACCTGTTTGCCAAGCCCGGTTTTGAGCATCTCCCTCAGGTTTCACCGGATGTTCTGGCGCTCATCAAGCCGCGTCGTGCCGCTGACAACCGCCGTAACCTTGCTTAGCAAAGCCTGCACATGAGTCAGACCTTCCGCGCTGCCTGCCTGCAACTCAACAGCGGCAGTGACCTTGCGGCCAATCTTGCCTCCGTAAAGCGCATGGTCACTGAAGCTGCCGGCAGCGGCGCACAACTGGTGCTGACGCCGGAATACTCGCTGATGATGGATGGCAGTGGCCGGGTGATGCGCGAAGGTGCGCTGGAGGCCGATGGCGGCGCGACACTGGTGGAACTGCAAAACCTCGCGCTTGCCAACAAGGTCTGGCTTCTGGTCGGTTCGCTGACGCTGAAAACCGGTGAGGAGCGCATCGTCAACCGTTCGTACCTGTTCGCGGCTGACGGCACGGTGGTCGCAACTTACGACAAGATCCACATGTTTGATGTCACCTTGCCTGACGGCAAGGTGATCCGTGAATCCTCATCGTATCACCCGGGTGAGGAGGCGGTGATGGCAGCGACGCCGTGGGGCAAGCTGGGCATGACCATCTGCTACGACCTGCGTTTCCCGCATCTGTATCGCATATTGGCGCAGCAGGGTGCTGAATTCATCTCCGTGCCGTCCTCTTTCCAACGCCAGACCGGCAAGGCGCACTGGCATACGCTGCTCAAGGCGCGGGCCATCGAAAATGCCGCGTATATCCTGGCGCCCGCGATGTGCGGTGAACATCCGGGCAATCGCCAGACCTACGGCCATGCGCTGATCGTCGATCCCTGGGGTGAAGTGCTGGCCGATGGTGGTGAGGAGCCCGGCATCATCTATGCCGACATCGATCCGGCGCGGGTCGCCAAAATCCGCAACATGATGCCATCCCTACAGCATGACCGTCCTTATACCACTGCAATGCTTAAGTAAAATAATTAATAAAAACAATAACGTATAACAATTTTTTCGATTGACGGCCAAGGCATGGCTGACCATGCCGTGTCCAGGGTTGGAGGAGACCATGCCTGATTCGGTAAGTGCAGATCCCCTCATGCCGGTGGAGGTGGATTCCATTCATGTTGGCCGCACAGTACCGCGTCGCCATTACGGCCTGTTGCGACCGTTGGGACGCTGGGTCCTGCGACGGCTGGATTGGCACAGCGAAGGTCCGTTTCCAGATCAGCCGAAGCTGGTCATTGCCATCGCGCCGCATTCTTCCACCTGGGATTTCATCATCGGCGCCGCGTTCCTGTATGTGATGGGCCTGCGCGTGGCCTTCATCGCCAAGCACACTTTGTTTTTCTGGCCGCTGGGCGGATTCATGCGCTGGCTGGGCGGCATCCCTGTCAACCGTGCACAGCCGGAAGACCTCACCGATGTCATGGCCGCGGCCTTCAGCAAACGCGATCAATTGTGGCTGGCGATCACGCCGGAAGGCACGCGCACCGAGGGCGCACGCTTCAAATCCGGGTTTTACCGGATCGCCCGTGCCTCGGCTGTGCCGATCCTTCCGGTGTATTTCAATTACCGGCGGCGTGTCACCGGTTTTCTGCCCCTGTTGCAGCCCGGTGATGATGTTGCCCCGGGAGTGGAGCAGGTGCGCGAGTTGTTGAAGCAATACGGCGCTCGTCGGAACAGCCACTCCGGGAATCAATAAGACTTCGGCAATCCCAGCACGCGCTCCGCGATGTAGCAAAGGATCAGCTGCGGGCTGACCGGTGCGATGCGCGCAATCATCACTTCGCGGAAGTAGCGCTCGACATGGAATTCCTTGGCGTAACCCATGCCGCCGTGGGTCAGCACTGCGGTTTCACAGGCCTTGAATCCCGCTTCGCCGGCAAAATATTTGGCAGCATTGGCTTCGGCGCCACAGGGTTTGCCGGCGTCATAGAGACTCGCCGCCTTGTAGGTCAGCAGGCGCGCCGCTTCGAGCTCGATCCAGCGTTGCGCCAATGGGTGTTGTATCGCCTGGTTCTGGCCGATCGGCCGGTCGAACACGATGCGTTCCCCGGCATACTGCACAGCCCGGTTCAGCGCTGCGCGACCGAGGCCAGCGGCTTCGGCGGCGACGAGGATGCGTTCGGGATTGAGTCCGTCGAGGATGTAGCGGAATCCTTTGCCTTCCTCGCCAATACGATCGACTGCCGGTACGCGCAGCCCGTCGATGAATACCTGATTGGAATCCACCGCCTTGCGACCCATTTTCTCGATTTCGCGGGCCTCGACTTTGCTGCGGTCAATGTCGGCGTAAAACAAGGTCAGGCCGTCGATCGGATTTTTGGTCTGTTCCAGCGGTGTGGTGCGGGTAAGCAGCAGGATTTTGTTGGCGACCTGCGCGGTGGATATCCAGACTTTTTGTCCAGTAATCACGTAATCATCACCGTCGCGCACCGCCCTGGTGCTGAGGCGCGTCGTGTTGAGGCCGGCGCCGGGTTCGGTCACACCGAAACAGGCCTTGTCGGTGCCCGCAATCAGCGGCGGCAGCCAGCGTTGCTTCTGTTCATCGCTGGCATACACCACCACCGGGTGCAGGCCGAAAATGTTCATGTGGATCGCCGATGCGCCGGAAAATCCGGCGCCGGAGGCGGCGATGGTTTCCATCATCAGCGCCGCCTCGGTGATGCCGAGGCCGCTGCCGCCATAGCGTTCCGGCATCGCGATGCCCAGCCAGCCGTCGGTGGCAATCGCGGCATGGAATTCATGCGGGAAACCACCGTCGCGGTCTTTCTGCAGCCAGTAGTCCGCGTCGAAACGCGCGCAGACGCGGGTGATGGCGTCCTGGATGGCGCGTTGTTCGTCTGAAAATTCGAAGTCCATGGCGCCTCAGGCAGGAAGGGTAGTCACGCCCGCCGTGGCGAGCTTGAAGATTTCATCGTCACTGTAACCGGCGGCTCGCAGCACTTCAGCGCCATGTTCGCCGAGTCGCGGCGCGCCGCATTGCGGCGCCGGCGGCGTGTGTGACCATTGAGTGGCGGCGCGGGTGCTGCGCAGCATCCCTTCGGTCGGATGTTCTTCGATTCGGATAAAACCGGTGTCGGTCAGGTGTTCATCGTCGATGACATCATCGATCGAATTCATGCGTGCGGCGGGAATGTCCGCCGCCATCAGCACATCCAGCCAGTCGCCGGTGCTGCGTTTGAGCATTTCGCCGGCAACAAAAGCATTGACCTCGTCAATGCGCGCAGAGCGGTTTTCGTGGGAGTTGAAACGCGGATCGTCGTGGTACAGGTCGTCACGGCCGATCAGGCGGAAAAACCCCTGCCACTGTTTGTCGTTGTACATCAGCACGCAGATATAACCATTTTTTGTGCGGAACGGTTTGCGCTGCGGCGACAGCACCCGCGCGTAACCGGCGGCACCCAACGGGGGATCAAAAGTGCGGCCGCCGAAATGATCGCCGAGGATCATCTGGCTCATGCATTCGAACATCGGCACTTCAACGGCTTGGCCTTCTCCCGTGCGTTCGCGGTGGTAGAGCGCGGTGGTCACGGCATAGACCGCATGCAGGCCGACGATGCGGTCGGCCAGCGTTGCCGGGATGTAACGAGGTTCCGTCGCACCGGACTGCTGCAGCAGCCACGGCAGTCCGGACATGCCCTGAATCAGGTCGTCATACGCAGGTCGTGCCGCGTAGGGACCCTGCTGGCCAAAACCATAGGCGCCGACATAGATAATGCGCGGATTGACCGCGGCAAGATCGGCATAACCCAACCGCAGCCGCTGCATCGCCTGCGGCCGGATGTTGTAGATCAGCACGTCTGCCTTCGCGGCAATCTTCAGCAGCGCATCGCGGCCGGCGGGCTGCTTCAAATCGAGCACGATGCTTTTTTTGTTGCGGTTCAGGTGCAGGAACATGTGCCCCATGCCGCGATTTTTCATCGGTCCGACATGGCGTACGTTGTCCCCCCCCGGGGCCTCGACCTTGATCACGCTGGCGCCCAGGTCGCCGAGGATCTGGGTGGCATATGGGCCCATGACCACCGTGGTCAGATCGACCACAGTGAGCCCGAATAACGGACCGCTCATCGCCTGCGCAGCTTCGGCGGAATCAGACAACCTTTGGCACGCAGTGTAATATCCACCCAGCTGCGGTCAACTTTGCCTTTGCCGCGGATCGCTTTCAGCAGGGCAGCTTCCTGTTTCGCCTGGACCAGCGCCAGCGCGATGGTTTCTTCGGCCAGCGACTGCGGCAGTACCAGCAGGCCATCGTCGTCACCGATGATGATGTCGCCGGGATTGACCACGGCGTCACCGATGACCACCGGCACATTGATCTCGCCGGGACCGTTTTTATACGGGCCGCGATGAGTCACCCCGCTGGCGTAGACCGGAAAGCTCGACAGTGCCAGCGCATCGGCATCGCGGATCGCGCCGTCGATGACCAAGCCGGCGACGCCGTTGCGTTCGGCGAGTGACGCCATGATTTCACCGATGATGGCCTGCGTGTTGATGCCGCCGGCATCGACCACGATGACGTCGCCCGGACGGGCGATGTCGATGGCCTTGTGCACCATCAGGTTGTCGCCGGGGCTCACTTTCACGGTGAGCGCGGTACCGACCAGCTTGCCGCCCCGGTGACAGGGCCAGAGATCGGGGCCGACGGCATGCAGTCGGTGCATGTTGTCGCTGAGATGTGCGGTGGCAATTTTACGCAGCGCGGCGATGATTTTCGCTGCGGGTTGGGGCGGGAAGGGCAGGATGCGAAAGCCGATGGGAGCCATGATTTTAAGCCGGTAGATTAAAGGGGTGTGTATCGTAGCATCGCGCCGGATATCGCAGCACTGCATGCTAAAATCCGCGGCGCAGCTTGGGATCTTTGAAGCACCGGGAATTTTGAAATAATCGCCTGCCGCAATGCAGGGCACATCACAAAGCAAACCGAAACATCAGCGTGCGCATCCTGCTCAGCAACGACGACGGTTATTTTGCACCGGGCCTGGCGGCCCTGGAACAGGCGCTTGCAGCGCTGGGTGCTGTCACCGTGGTGGCGCCTGAACGCGATCGCAGCGGCGCCAGTAATTCACTCACCCTTGACCGGCCGCTGTCCGTGCGCCGCGCCAGCAATGGTTATTACTATGTCAACGGTACGCCGACTGATTGTGTGCATCTGGCGGTGACCGGACTGCTGCCGGAATTGCCTGATATCGTGGTCTCGGGTATCAATCACGGTGCCAATATGGGCGACGATACGATTTATTCCGGCACCGTCGCTGCGGCCACCGAAGGTTTTCTGCTCGGCATCCCGTCACTGGCGATCTCGCTGGTTGCTGCCGGGCACGATCATTTTGCGACTGCAGGGCGGGTTGCCGCGGACCTGGTTGCGCGTTTCGCCAGGCATCGCGTTGAGCAGCCGGTGCTGCTTAACGTCAACGTGCCCGATGTGCCGCATCAGCAACTGCAGGGCATCAAAGTCACCCGCCTCGGCAAGCGCCATAAAGCTGAGCCTGTGCTCAAGGCCAGCACGCCGCGCGGCGAGACAGTGTACTGGGTCGGCGCCGCCGGGGCGGCACAGGATGCCGGCGAGGGAACAGATTTCCATGCCGTAGCGTCCAACCAGGTATCCATCACGCCGCTGCAGATGGACCTGACACGGTTTGCACAGATGGAAACCGTAGCACGCTGGCTGGGTCAGGGCACATGAACGCGGCCAACTCCGGCATCGGCATGACTTCGCAGCGTACGCGCATGCGCATGGTGGAGCGGCTGCGCGGGCAGGGCATACGCGATGAAATCATACTGGCTGCGATGGGCGAAGTGCCGCGGCATATTTTTGTTGATGAAGCGCTGGCGAGCCGGGCTTACGAAGACATGTCCCTGCCGCTGGGGTTCGGCCAGACCATATCCAGCCCGTACACCGTGGCACGCATGCTCGAACTGCTGCGCAGCGGTGGTGTGCTGGAGAAGGTGCTGGAGATCGGCACCGGCTGCGGTTATCAGGCGGCGGTGTTGTCGCGACTCGCGCGCGAGGTGTATTCGGTAGAGCGGCTCGCGCCGTTATTGACCAAGGCGCGACGCCACCTGCGCGATGCCCGCGCGCATAACGTGCGTGTGCGCAACGCCGACGGCAATCTGGGCATGCCGGAGCAGGCCCCCTTCGACGGCATCATCGTGGCTGCAGCGGCGATGCATGTGCCGCAGGCCTTGCGCGACCAGCTGGCCATGGGTGGTAAACTCGTCATCCCGCTGACGCATCATGGCAAGCAGGCGTTGCACGTCATTGAGAAAACCGCGCAAGGTTATGTCGATCGAAAAGTGGAAGTGGCCAACTTTGTTCCGTTGCTCCCCGGACTGGGCTGAGCACAATCGGCGCGCAGCGCCGGCGGAGCGCATGATTCAGCGCATCGGTATCGGCGTTTGCAGCGCGGCGTTGGTGTTGTTGACTGGTTGCATGACGGGTCGCCCCGCACCGGTCGCCGACCGCCTGCCCCCGCAGGTCAAAGCGCCGCCGTCCAAGTCCGTGCCACGCGTGGCACAGGCGCCTGTGCCGGATCAGCCGCGCCCCGAGTTTTACACGGTAAAAACCGGGGACACGCTGTACAGCATTGCGCTCGAGTTCGGCCTGGACTACCGCGAACTGGCGTCGTGGAACAGCATTGAGCCGTCGCGCATCCGCGTCGGCCAGCAATTGCGGCTGTCGCCCCCGGGTGGCGTGGTCGCCACACCACTGCGTACGCCGTCAGGCACGGTGGAAGGCAAGCCGCTGGGTGCGGGTGCCGGGTCTGTTGCCGGAGCAAAAGTGGAACCGCGCGGCGTGCGTGTGCCGTACTCGGACCAGACCTATGCCCAGATGTCGGGCACCAAACCAGAATCGTCAGCCGCCGCCAAACCGCTGGACCCACCAGATGCCAAGCCATTCCCTCCCGGCACGGATGAAGTTGACTGGATCTGGCCGGTCAGCGGCAAGGTCGTCAGCCCGTTCAACGAAGCCTCAAACAAGGGCATCGGCATCTCCGGAAAAATGGGCCAGCCAGTGATGGCGGCAGGGCCCGGCCGGGTGATTTTCAGCGGCACCGGCATCCGCGGTCTGGGCAAACTGATCGTCATCAAGCACAACGAAAAATTTCTCAGCGTGTATGCGCACAACCGCGAACTGCTGGTGAAGGAAGGCCAGACTGTGGCGCGTGGTCAGAGAATTGCGGAAATGGGCGATACCGATACGGACCAGGTGAAGCTGCATTTTGAAATCCGCAGGCTGGGCAAGCCGGTCGATCCAGCAGGCTTGCTGCCTCCTGCATAGATTTATTAAGTTATTGTTTTTATTGATATTTTATGTAGTAAATGCGCGTACCCGGTTTTTGAAAACCTGCAACCGCTCCGCCCCTGATTCACCGCCGTAACGCAAAGCGATATAAAGCGCCGTGATTTCAGCCACCGCAGAGGCCAGTTCGGGATGCTGTTGCCCGGCGCGCTGCGCGAAAACGCGGGGGCCTTCCGCTGCATCACGTCGCAATCCGCGCCGCTCCAGTTTTCGACAAAACCGACCGTAGATTTTTTTGACCGCGTCTTCGCGCACGCCGCGCAGGTCGCGTAATGCAAAGGCCGCACCGATCAGCACCGCAATGCCGGCGCAGAACATCAGCACGAAGGCCAGCGTTTGCCAGGTCGACTCACTGAAACCGATATAGGACAGAAATCGGCGCTGGCGGTCGGGTGTGTAACCCAGCACCCATTGATTCCAGGTATAGGTCACCGAATCAAGCGTCAGCCGCATGCGCTGCAGCAGTGCAAAATCGCCGCGCACGAACATCGGCAGAACATCGGTGCGCGGCAGGGCGGATGCGATGCCGCGCTCCACCCGCGCCGGTGACACCGCCGCTGTGGGGTCGATGCGCACCCAGCCGGTATTCTCCAGCCAGATTTCCACCCAGGCATGGGCGTCGGCCTGGCGCACGAGGATGTATTCGCCGACGGGATTCACTTCGCCGCCGAGATAGCCGGTGACTACCCGCGCCGGTATGCCTGCGGCGCGCATCAGCACGGTAAACGCCGACGCATAGTGTTCACAGAAACCGCGGCGTGTTTCAAACAGGAATTCATCGACCGGTTGTTCGCCGAGCAGCGGCGGGGACAGGGTGTAGACAAAATTCTCATTGCGGAAACGCGTCAGAACGTCGGCGACCAGGTTGCGGTCGTTCGGAAATTTTTTGCGCAATTCCTGCGCAAATTCATTGGTGCGGGGGTTGGTGTCGGGCGGCAGGCGCAGGTTGCGCTCAAGCAGGCTCCGATCATCGTCTGCGCCATAGGCGGTGCCGATGGAGGACACCATGTCGTAACGCATGCGGCTGCGCACGGGAGTGAAGCTGAGCAGTTGCATGTCACGCGTGGCGATCGAGCTCGGTGGCCGCCGGCCCGGAAATTCCAGCGCAAACAGCCAGCGTTTGTTATGGGGCTCCAGTGTCACCGTGTATTCGATCTGCGGACTGTGATCCGGAAGCTCGTTGACGCTTTGCACGATACGCGGCGCAGTCCAGGTCTTGCCGTCGTAATCCCATAACACGGGGCCGCGCCAGTACAGGTCCTTGGGTTCGGGTATGCCGCCGGTGAAGGACGCGCGAAACGCGACGGCGTCGGACAGGATCAGGTTGTTCAGGCTGCCCGGGCTCATGGTGTCGGAGAGGCCGCTCAATCCGGCATAGGCATCCTGCGGCAATCCCCATAGCGGTCCCTGGATGCGCGGGAACAACAGGAAAAGCACCAACATCAGCGGCACGCCCTGCAGAATCATCACGCCGGCGCGGCGCACAGTCGTGCGCCAGCCCGGCCATGCCCCTGTGTATTGCATGCCGATCAGGCTGGCGATGAGCAGCCATGCGCAGCCCAGCATGTAGGCCGCAGTCGGGATGGTCTGCGAGTGCAGGAAATTGGTGACCAGCAAAAAGCAGCCAAGAAAGCCCAGCAGCATACCGTCACGTTGGGTGCGGGTTTCCAGCAATTTCAGCGCGAGCATGATCACCAGCAAGGAGACTCCGGCATCGCGTCCGAACAATGTCCGGTACTGCAGCAGGATGCCGGCACTGGCGGCCAGGGCGATCAGCACCATCAGCCATTTAGCCGCCGGCTTGCTGTGCATCCGCAGTTGCAGCAGGCGCCAGCCGGCAATGCCGACAGCCAGCACCGAAATCCATATCGGCATGCGCAGCAGATGGGGCAGGCTGGCGAACAGGAACCCGGCGCCCAGCCAGAGGATTTCACGGGATCCGATGATCCGCGTGTTAAGTGTGGTCGGCAGCGAGACCATGTAAAGCCAGCGCGCGCAGGCAATCGCTGCGGTGGGTCGCGCCGTTGGCGATCGGAATCGTCAGGCCGGGCAGGCGCAGTCCGTAAGCCAAGCCCGCGCCGTCGGCATCAATAACCCATCGCGCGAGATATGAAAGCCGGTTCTCGGTGTCCATACCGCCAGGCAAAGCTTCCCACGTTAGCCACAGTTCAAGGTCGGCGCGGCCGGCGAATTGTTTGGTCAGCAGCGTGTCATCACGTGCCACGGCCTTCCATGCGATGTGCCGGGGGGAGTCGCCGGGGCGGTAGGGCCGCAGTCCGGAGAATTCATCATGGCCGTGACCATGTGCACCACCATCTCCGCTGCCGGCTTCGGTCGACGGCAGTGCTAGTCCCGGCGATGCTGGAGCGGGATACACCAGAACATGCATGTCGAGGTCGGCATACGACCAGGCGCGAAACAGGCCGACCGGAAAAACCGTGAACAGGGTCAATCGTCCCGGACGCAGCCAGCCGCGGCGCGTCGTGGGTAAGGTTGCAGCCGCAGTCATTTCCACGTCGGGGGGAACATCGATATAAATGGCTGAGTGTTTATCGCGGGTAATGCCGACGCTGTAGCGGTGGACACGGGCCTGGTTAGCAATGCGGATCTGGAACTGCGCCAGTTCTCCCGCGAACACCGGCTGCACTTTGCCTGGCGAAATACGCAGATTGGCCAGATTGCGGAAGGTGTGCAGCATCGACTGGATGCCGGTTGCGCCAAGCAGGAAGGAGAGGATGAAACCGAGGGACAGGTCGTAATTGACCGATCCGATCAGCATCAGCATGATCACGCCCGCAAACAGCAGTCCCTGGCTAGTGGGCAGTATGAACACGCGGCGCTGCACCAGCACGATGGTGCCGCGTTCGGGGCCACGCCACTGGAACATCCATTCAAGGACGCCATTTTTGAGCGCGCCGAACAGTGATGGCGATCCGCCAGCCGGTGGCATCAGGGTATGGCGACCTGCTGCAGCAGGCGCGCCACCAGGTCGTTGCGGCTGGCGCCGCTGGTTTCGCCGGCGGGGCTCAAACGGTGCGCGATGATGGCCGGCAGCACGGTCTGCAGGTCTTCAGGCAGTACATGTTTACGGTCATCCATGTAGGCCCAGGCGCGTGCGCCGTGCAGCATCGCCAGCGCGGCCCGCGGCGAGAGTCCGTGTTCGAAATACGGCGCCTGACGCGTGTGGTTGACCAGCGCCTGCAGATAGTCGAGCAGAGCGGGCGAGGCATGGACCTGCTGCACTTCACGTTGCAGTTGCGCGAGGCTCTCGGGTTCGAGGCGCGGCTGGAGACTGCTCAAGAGGTCGCGCCGGTCAATGCCATTGAGCAGCGCGCGCTCGGCCTGTGCGTCCGGGTATCCCAGTTCAATGCGCATCAGGAAACGGTCGAGCTGGGATTCCGGCAACGGAAAGGTGCCGATCTGGTGCGAGGGATTTTGTGTGGCGATCACGAAAAACGGGCGGGGCAAAGGTCGGGTTTCCCCTTCGGTGGTGACCTGATTTTCCTCCATCGCTTCGAGCAACGCGCTTTGCGCGCGCGGTGTCGCGCGATTGACTTCATCGGCCAGCACGACGTTGGTAAATACCGGGCCGGGATGAAATTCGAAGCTGCCGTTGTCGCGGTTGTACACGGAAACGCCGAGGATATCCGCCGGCAGCAGGTCGCTGGTGAACTGGATGCGCTGGAATTTCAGCCCCAGCGAAGTTGCAATGGCGTGGGCCAGTGTGGTTTTGCCGACACCCGGAACATCCTCGATCAGCAGATGGCCACGGGCAAGGAGGCAGGCGATGGCCAGTCTGATCTGCTGTGATTTGCCGAGAATGATGCTGTTGATCTGTTCGGCAACCGCATTGATCTGTAAAGGCATGGCAGGATGGCTTTCGTGTGGAAATAAAGCGAATAAAAGAGGTAAGGCCGGGAAAAAGTATGAACTAAAACGTATGGACTGAAACGAATTAGACAAGGTGACGGCGCAATTATAAGATGAACTATCATGCGCCAGTGTCCATGACAGCCGGACCGTATGTAAAAGACGCATATAAATACTGTGACAAATTCATCGGGGGAGGGGAACGTTGCAGAACAGCGGTGATGCGCGCAATGCCCGATCGCTGACTAGCCGCCTGCCTGCGAGTCTTTACAATCCGCGTTATGTCCTGATGTTGGGTGCATTGTTGTTTGGCGTGGCCATACTTGTCGCAAACGAAGCGGCGATCCACAAGGCCAACACCGCCACCACCCAAACCGTGGAGCGGCTCACTGAAACGCTGTCGAGGGCGCTGCGCGACCAGCTGGATGCGAGGCTGGCGGCAGCCGAGGGCCTGGTGCGGCTGATTGCCGCGGAGGCGCAGCGCGACGGACTGGAAGTTGCGGCACTGCGCATGTCAAGGATGATTGCGGGAAGAAGCGTAAAGTTTGCCGAATTTACGCTGCTTGATGCGGTCGGCGCCAAAGTCTGGGAAAGCCAGGCGATGGCGATTCCGCCGGAGATTATTGCCGCGCATTTTGCCGCCCACCGGCGGGATGCCCCCAAGGTGCACATCAGCCCGGCAAGGCAGTCCGGCCATGCCGGCGAATGGGCTTTGCATTTGAGTTATCCGGTCAACGATCGCGACGGCAAGTTGCTGGGCATTACCCTGGTGACAGCCCATGTTTCCCAATTGCAGCGGATTAGTGGCGAGATGAATCTGGTTGCGGGCAGCATGGTGTCTTTGCTCAGGAAAGACGGAACGCTGATTGCCGGCATCAGCGGCGGCGATGTGATTGCCGGCAATGATCTGAGCGGTAATGACTGGCTCCGTCCGGTATTGCAGCTAACCCAGGGGTGTCGGACGGGAACGCTGACCAGCCCCCTGGATGGGATCGAACGCGTCAGCGCTTTTTGCGTGATGGACAACCATCCCTTGCTGGTGGGGGTTGGCGTTAGTGTCAGCGCGGCCATGGCCGGCAGCAGCATGACAGCTCTGCGTTACCGCATCATTGCCGGGCTGCTGGTCGGACTGCTTGCCGCCGGCACGCTGGTGCTGCTGATATTGCTGGTCCGGCAGCAGGCCACCCAAAACGCATTGCGCAACAGCGAATCCCGCTTCAAGGCCTTGAATGCGCTGGGCTCCGACTGGTATTGGGAAGCAGACGCGGAATACCGGGTCACGCAGATGTCCGAGGGGTTTTCCCGGCTGACGGGCAGGGCTGCCGGGGAAATACTGGGCAAATCACGTTGGGAAATCACGTTTATCACACCCTTGGGGGCCGACTGGACAGCCCACAAGGCGGTTATTGCACGCTCAGCACCTTTCCGCAGTCTGACCCTGCGCTACACCAGTCCCAAGGGTGTCGTGACTTACGGCAGCATCAGCGGTGAACCGGTTTTCCGTGACGACGGGACACTCGCGGGATATCGGGGCGTGGGCAATGACATTACCGCAGAGGTAGTGCTTGGACAGCAATTACGCATGCAGCACGACGTTGCGCGCATCCTGACCCAGCAAAAAGACCAGGGGCAGGCGATACAGCAAGTGATTGAAACCATTTGCCGTACCATGGAATGGAGCTGGGGTGCACACCGGCATATTGACCCCGAAACATTGATGCTGACCTGTCACGAACACTGGCTGGCCCCGGGTATCCGGGCGGATGACTTTGTCGAGTTTGCCCGGGCGCCCAGAATGGCCAACATGAAGACAGGGACGGTCAGCCTTGCCGTGTCGCGCAACGAAATCATCTGGTACACGGATTTCACGCAGCAAAGTGAGCGGCGGCGTTATTTCGCGCAAACAGCCGGATTGCGCGGCGCGGTTGCCATGCCTATCCGCCGCATCCGTGACACCGAGGATGCGCTGGAATTTTTCAGCGAACGAATCGAAGCTCCGGATCAAGTGATGCTCGATACTCTGGATATGATCAGCCGCGAGATCGGCCAGTTCATGGACCGCGCCGAGGCGCAGCAGACCAGCACCCACCTGGAGCGCGAACGCCGGCATCTGCTCGATATGCTGGAATTGCAGCTGGAGCACATGCCGGTGGCCTGTCTGCTGCAGGATCAGGATTTCCGTGTGGTGTACTGTAATCCTGCCGCGGAACGGATTTTCGGTTATACCGCTGATGAGTTGCGCGGACGGGATACCGATTCGCTGATCGTGCCCGATTCGCTGCTTCCCCAGGTGTTGGCAAGGCGCGCACGCCTGAAGGCAAAAGACATGAATGTCTCCGGCAGCAATGAAAACATCCGCAAGGATGGCACCCGTATCATCTGTGAATGGAGTAATACGCCGCTGGCCGACGAATCCGGAAAATTCACCGGGGTGCTGGCCACTGCGCAAGATGTCACCGAGCGCATGAAAATGGTCGAGGCGCTGGAGGCCAGTGAAGAGCGCTACCGCCGGATCTTCGCTGCCACGCCGTTGCCGATGTGGGTGGCAGAAGCACAGACGCCGAAATTCCTCGCCGTCAACGATGCGGCCATCGAAAAATACGGCTATACGCGCGAGGAGTTTCAGACGATGAGCGCCCTCGACCTTCAGGTCGAGGAAGATCGCGGGCTGGTACTGCAGCAATTGCTCGGGCGTGATCCGTTGCTGCCGGCGCATTTTGAACGCCGCCATGTCACCAAGAGCGGGCAGGTCATCACCGTTGAAATCACTGCGCAGTCGTTTCAGTATGGCGGCCAACCGGCTCGACTGATCCTGGCCATGGACATCACCGATCGCCGTCTCGGCCAACTGGCGCTGGAAGAGAGCGAAACGCGGTTCCGGGTGGTGTTCGAACAGGCTTCGGTGGGGATAGCGATCCGTGAATTCTCGACGCAGTCGCGTTTTCTGCGGGTCAACAGGAAACTGTGTGAAATCCTCGGTTATTCAGAGAGTGAGTTGCTGCAAAAAACCAGCACTGAACTGACCCCGCCGGAGGATGTGGCCGCCGCCCGTGACATGAACGACCAGCTGATGTCCGGGGCCATTACCGGTTATTCACGCAGAAAACGCTATCGGCGCAAGGACGGCAAAAGCATTTGGGTCAATCTTTCGGTATCGAGATTTGATGAGAGCAGGGCCAGCGAAAAAATTCCATACCTGATATCGGTCATCGCCGACATCTCCGGGGAGGTCGAAAGTGAAGTCCGGGTTATTGAAAGCGAAGCCCGCTACCGGCAGATTTTTACGCTGACCCCGTTGCCGATGTACCTGCGTCATGAGGGCAAACTGGATTTCATCGACGTCAACGATGCCTGCCTGGCGATGTACGGTTACACCCGGGAACAGATGCTGGCCATGAGCCTGCTCGACATCCAGACAGCGGCGGAACGCGAGCGTTACCTGGGCGGCATGAATTCGCGTCCCACCGGCATCGTCGAGCGACTGCAGAAACAGCATATACGCAGCAACGGCGAGGTGGTTGAAGTCGAGATCTACTCCTATCCGACCATGCTCGCCGGAGAAAGAGTCCGGTTGGTGCTGCTGCGTGACATGACCGATCAGTTGCGCATGGAGCGTTTGCTGCGCGACAACGAAAGCCGGCTGCGTGCGATTGCCGACAATGTGCCGGCGGTCATCGCGTTTTTCGATGACCAGCAGCAGTTGCAGTATTCGAACATTGCTTTTGACCGCTGGTTCGGCCCGGACAGGCTGGATGTCCGGGGTGGCGTATTGCGGGTCGAGCAGGATGTGTCGCAATACGGAGAAATGTTGGCACCGCTGCTGGAGCGGGCCTTGCATGGCGAAGAAGTCATCACCGAACGCATGCTCGACACCCATGCCGGCGCGCGCGTTGCCCGGCTGACGCTGATTCCGCATGTTGCCGACGATGGGAGCGTCGCCGGTGTGCATCTGATGGGCTATGACCTGACCGATTTCCGCCATGCCGAGGCCGAAGTGCGTCTTCTGAACGCAGAACTGGAGCAGCGTGTCGAGCAGCGCACGCGTGCGCTGGCGGCGGCTAACCGCGAACTCGAATCATTTTCGTATTCAGTTTCCCATGATCTGCGTGCACCACTGCGCACCATCGACGGATTCAGCCAGATACTGCTCGATGAGTACGCATCAAAGCTGGATGCCACCGGCCGCGGTTATCTGGATCGGGTGCGCGCCGGCAGCCAGCGTATGGCGAAACTGATCGACGACTTGCTGGAACTGGCCCGCGTCACCCGCCGTGATCCGCAGATCCGCGCCTGTGACCTGACGGCATTGGCGCTGGACATCACTACAGAGCTGGCGGCGGCCGATCCTGGACGCGAAGTCAGTATCAAGGTGGCGCCGGGCATGGTGGTGGCCGCCGACGCAGGCCTGTTGCGCATCGCGTTGGACAACCTGCTGCGCAATGCCTGGAAATTCACCAGCCTGAAACCTGACGCAGTGATCGAAGTCGGCTGCGTCGAAGCCACCGACGGTCGTACCTATTTCGTGCGTGACAACGGCGTGGGTTTCGACATGACTTACGTCAACAAACTGTTCGGCGCCTTCCAGCGGCTGCACAGCGAATCCGAATTCCAGGGTACCGGCATCGGGCTGGCGCTGGTGCAGCGGGTGATCCGACGCCACGGCGGACAGGTCTGGGCCGAGGCTGAAACCGACCTGGGCGCGACTTTCTATTTCACGCTGCCCCAGCAGGCCGTGCTCATCGTGGAGCGGGTCAGGGCAGAAACATAGCCGCGACCACGCGCCGGCCTTCGCCCATCAGGATGTTGTAGGTGCGGCAGGCCGCCGGGGTGTTCATGGTTTCGAGGCCGATTCCGGCTTCGATCAGCGGCCGGAGGACTGCCGGCGCGGCAAAACGCTGCGTGGCACCAGTGCCCAAAACGATGATTTCAGGACGCTTTTCCAGCAATGCGGCCAGTGCCGCCGCGTCCAGCGTGTCGAATTGCAGTACCGGCCACGGTTCCGGGGCCTGCTCGGGGGTAATCACCAGGGGCTGATCGTAGCGGACAGTGTTCACGGCGAGATATCCCGCACCATAGCCGGTGATTGCATAGCGGTTTTTGCTGTCTGCCAGATGCAGTTTCATAACTCTCTGATTTGCCTCGAATAATCGGCTTCGATACAATCGTGTGTTTTCCGGTCGCAGACAGCCGATGCGCCAGGTTTTTTGGCGTTGCAGCATGGCAACTGACGGTGGATTTTACCCAGATTCAAGATTGATTGATCTCGATTAACTCGATTCGCAGAGTACCATTCAGAGATTCAGACATGGAAGAATTTCCTCGCATCAAACGCCTGCCGCCGTACGTATTCAATGTCACGGGCGAGCTGAAACTCGCCGCTCGCCGGCGCGGTGAGGACATCATCGATTTCAGCATGGGCAATCCCGACCAGCCCACGCCGCGGCACATCGTCGACAAATTAATTGAATCCGTGCAGCGCACCGATACCCACGGCTATTCAGTATCAAAGGGCATTTCGCGACTGCGTAAGGCAATCTGTACCTGGTACCAGACCCGCTATGGCGTGGAACTGGATCCGGAATCCGAAGCCATCGTCACCATTGGTTCCAAGGAAGGTATCGCGCATCTTGCATTGGCGACCCTGGAGCGGGGCGACATCGTGCTCGTGCCCAATCCCAGTTATCCCATCCACATCTATGGTCCGGTGATCGCCGGTGCGGACATCCGCCATGTGCCAATGCACGCCGGCGTTGATTTTTTCGAGGCCCTTCAGCAGTCGATCAAGGACACCTATCCCAAGCCGAAGATGCTGATCGTCAATTTCCCGAGCAACCCGACGACGCAGTGCGTGGACCTGGCGTTTTTCGAGCGGCTGATCGCAATTGCCAAGGAACATGACATTTACGTTGTGCACGACCTGGCTTATGCCGACATTGTGTTCGACGGTTACAAGGCGCCATCCATCCTGCAGGTGCCGGGCGCACGCGATGTCGCGGTCGAATTTTTCACCATGTCCAAGAGTTACAACATGGCCGGCTGGCGCGTCGGTTTCATGGTCGGCAACCGAGATCTGGTGAATGCACTGGCGCGGATGAAGAGTTATCACGATTACGGCACCTTCACGCCGATCCAGGTGGCGTCGATCATCGCGCTCGAAGGCCCGCAGGATTGCGTGGAAAACGTACGCCAGATTTATCAAGGTCGTCGCGACGTGTTGTGGTCAGGCATGAATGCCATGGGCTGGGAAGTGCCCAAACCGCAGGCGACGATGTATATCTGGGCGCCGATACCCGAACCGTATAAAAAAATGGGCTCGCTGGAATTTTCGAAAAAACTGCTGGCCGAAGGCAAGGTGGCGGTGGCTCCGGGCACCGGTTTCGGCCACTACGGCGACGATTTTGTGCGGTTTGCGTTGATCGAGAACGAGGCACGGACGCGACAGGCGATCCGCACCATTAAAGAGATGTTCCGCAAAGACGGGTTAGTGAAGTAGTGGGAACCCGGTTACAGGAAACAGGAAAACAATGAAACCGATCAATGTGGGATTGCTGGGTACCGGCACTGTCGGCGGCGGCACGTTCAAGGTACTGCAGCGCAACAGCGAGGAAATTTCGCGCCGGGCGGGCTGCACGATCCGCATCGCCGTGGTCGCGGACACGGATATTGTGCGCGCCAAAGGCGTCGCCGGTGATGCAGCACGGGTGACCGCGGATGCGTTCGAGGTGGTGAATGATCCGCAGATCGACGTCGTCGTCGAACTGATCGGCGGCTACACCATCGCCAAGGACTTGATGCTTAAAGCCATCGCCAACGGCAAACACGTGGTGACGGCGAACAAGGCGCTGCTGGCGCTGCACGGCAACGAGATTTTTTCGGCGGCGCGCAAGCAGGGCGTGATGGTGGCTTTTGAGGCCGCAGTCGGCGGCGGCATTCCGATCATCAAGTCGCTGCGCGAGGGCCTCACCGCCAACCGCATCGAATGGATCGCCGGCATCATCAACGGCACCAGCAATTTCATCCTGTCGGAAATGCGCGCCAAAGGTGCAGCGTTCGCCGATGTGCTGAAAGAAGCCCAGAGCAAGGGTTACGCCGAAGCGGATCCGACCTTTGACATCGAAGGCGTCGATGCCGCACACAAGCTGGCGATCATGGCGGCGATCGGTTTCGGCATTCCGGTGCAGTTCGACAAGGCCTATGTTGAAGGCATCTCAAAGCTGGCGCAGCAAGACATCCGCTACGCCGAAGAACTGGGTTACCGCATCAAACTGCTGGGCATTGCCAAGCGCCGCGCGGCGGGTTTTGAGTTGCGCGTGCATCCGACGCTGATTCCGACCGGGCAGCTGATCGCCAATGTCGAGGGTGTGATGAACGCGATCCTGGTCAAGGGTGATGCCGTCGGCCAGACCATGTATTACGGCGCCGGAGCCGGTGCCGAGCCGACCGCGTCCGCCGTGGTGGCTGACCTTGTCGATGTTGCGCGCGCACTGACTGCAGATCCGGAGCACCGGGTGCCGCATCTGGCGTTCCAGCATGATCAATTGTCGAATGTGCCGATCCTGCCGATGGGCGAAGTTGAGACTTCGTATTACCTGCGGCTCAGGGTCGCGGACAAGGCCGGCGTGCTGGCCGACATCACGCGCATTCTGGCTGACCAGGCGATTTCGATTGAAGCGCTGGTGCAGAAGCCGCATGACGGCGAGGAACATGTCGACATCATCCTGCTCACGCACCTGACGCGGGAAAAGAAAATCGATGCCGCGATCCTCAGCATCGAAGCGCTGCCGGTGGTCTCCGGAAAAATCACCCGCATCCGCATGGAAGCACTGCAATGAGCGCTGTGCCGAAGACCGCTGCCGGCAGCGCCGTGCGTTATGTCAGCACCCGTGGCCGCATGTCTGGCGCGCGTTTCTGTGATGTGCTGCTGGGCGGCCTCGCACCTGATGGCGGACTGGTGGTACCGCAATCCTATCCGCGGCTGGATGCAGCCGAACTGAAGGCACTGCGGACTCTGTCGTACCCGGACCTGGCCTACGCCATCATCAGCCGCTTTGTCGACGATATTCCGCAGGACGACCTGGCGGCGCTGGTGCGCCGCGCCTATCGCCCGGAGACCTTCGGCTCGGCGGATATCACGCCATTGCACACGCTGGAGCCGGGGCTGCATCTGCTGAAGTTGTCCAACGGTCCGACGCTGGCATTCAAGGACGTGGCGATGCAGTTGCTCGGTGAACTGTTCGAGTATGTGCTGAAGCGCGAAGGCAAAACGCTGAACATCCTCGGCGCGACTTCGGGCGACACCGGCTCCGCCGCCGAATACGCGATGCGCGGCCGGCCGGGGATCCGCGTCTTCATGCTGTCTCCGCACGGCAAGATGAGTCCGTTCCAGCGGGCGCAGATGTATTCGCTGCAGGATGCCAATATTTTCAATATCGCAATCCGTGGTGTGTTCGACGACTGTCAGGACATCGTCAAGGCCGTCAGTGGTGATTCCGGGTTCAAGAACGCGCATCGCATCGGCGCGGTGAACTCGATCAACTGGGCGCGCATCGTGGCGCAGGTGGTGTACTACTTCAAGGGTTACTTCGCTGCGACACAGAGCAACGACGAGCAGGTGTCGTTTGCGGTGCCCTCGGGCAATTTCGGCAATATTTTCGCTGGCCATATCGCGCGCATGATGGGCCTGCCGATCAAGCACCTGATTCTGGCGTCCAACGAAAACGACGTGCTCGACGAGTTTTTCCATTCCGGGCGTTACCGCGTGCGTACCGGGCGGGAAACCGCGCAGACCTCCAGTCCGTCGATGGATATTTCCAAGGCCTCGAATTTCGAGCGTTTTGTATTCGACCTGGTGGAGCGCGATCCGGCGATGGTGGCGCGGCTCTGGCGCGAGGTCGAGGATGCCGGCGGCTTCAACCTCGGCGAGACCCCGTACTGGCGGACCATTGCCCAGTATGGTTTCACTTCAGGACGCAGCATGCATGCAGATCGTATCGCGACCATCCGCAGCATCAAGCAGAAGTACGGTGTGATCGTTGATCCACACACGGCAGACGGCATCAATGTCGGCCTGAAGCAGCGCGAGTCCGGTGTGCCGTTGATTTGCCTGGAAACCGCATTGCCGGCGAAATTTGCCGAGACCATCCGCGAAGCGCTGGGCCATGACCCCGTAGTGCCGCCGGGTTATGAAGGTCTTGAAAGTCGTCTGCAGCGCGTGGCGGTGATGGATCCGGATGTCGAGGCGGTGAAAACGTTCATCGCCGGACGAAGCAAATAATATTGTTTAAAAACAATAACTTATTGTTTTATTTGTCATTCACATTGAACTGCAGCTCAAGGCTTTGAAGCCATACGCAGCGACAGGTCAACGGCTGCAATGTCCTTGGTCAGCGCACCGATCGAAATCCGATCGACTCCGGTTTCAGCGATAGCACGCACGTTGTCCAGCGTTATCCCGCCGGACGCTTCAAGTTCCGCGCGGCCCGCAGTCCAGATCACTGCGGCACGCATCTCATCCAGCGTCATGTTGTCGAGCAGTACCATGGTCGCACCGGCCGTGACGGCTTCGCGCAGCTGTGCCAGCGTTTCGACTTCGATCTGTATCCATGCCGCTTGTGTCTGCAGTTTTGCCGCCGCCAGCGCGGCAACAATGCCGCCTGCCGCGGTGATGTGGTTTTCCTTGATCAGGATGGCGTCCCACAAACCCATGCGGTGATTGCGGCCGCCTCCGACCGTCACTGCATATTTTTGCGCAACGCGCAGGCCGGGCAGGGTTTTCCGGGTGTCGAGAATGGCGGCCCGGGTGCCGGCAACGGCATCGACGTAACGGCGGGTGATAGTGGCTACGGCCGACAGCAGTTGCAGAAAATTCAGAGCACTGCGTTCTGCAGTCAGGATGGCACGGGACGATGCAGTGATATTGCACACGCGCGTGCCAGCATTAACCGGCTCGCCGTCCAGCGCCAGCCAGTGCAGGCGCGCAGCGGGATCGAGACGCTGCACACAGGCCGCAAACCAGGGCGTGCCGCAAAGTACTGCGTCCTCGCGACAGATGACATGGGCCTGTGCGTCGGTAATGTTCGGCGTCAACTGCGCTGTCAAGTCACCAGCAGCCACATCTTCCGCCAGTGCGGCAGTCACATTGCGTTCAATTTCAGGGGCCAGAATATTGGGAAGATTCATGGAGGGGTGTTGCGTTGTAATTATCGGCAAACTGCTATAGTGCGGCAGGAATTCTAACCGACTGGCAGGGGAGCGCGCATGGGTGAAGTCATGGGTGTGCTGTCGTATGGCATCGGCACGGTGCTTGGCTTTGTGATTATCGGTGGATTGATTTTCATGATCATCCACGATGTCACCCAGAAAAAACACACGGTTCTGCGCAATTATCCGGTCATCGGGCACCTGCGCTTTTTCTTCGAAGACCTCGGCGAATATTTCAGGCAGTATTTTTTCGCCAACGACCGCGAGGAAATGCCGTTTAACCGCGCCACGCGCGGCTGGGTCTACAAGAGCGCGAAAAACGAAGGCGGCATCATCGGCTTCGGCTCGACCAATGACCTGAACATTCCCGGTTCCATCCTGTTCGTCAATCATCCCTATCCGGTGCTCGAGGAAGACCGGCTGCCGACGCCGTCGGTGCTGATCGGCAACGATTATTGCGAGCAGCCCTTCGAAGCCAAATCCATTGTCAACATCAGCGGCATGAGTTTCGGCGCGATTTCACAGCCTGCCGTGGAGGCCTTGTCGCGTGGGGCGTTTGAGGCGGGGTGCTGGATGGACACCGGCGAGGGCGGGCTGTCGCCGTATCACTTGACGGGTGGTTGCGACGTGATCATGCAGATCGGCACCGCCAAGTACGGCATCCGCGAATTCGACGGCGGTTTTTCCGCGGAAAAGGCCAAGGAACTGGCGAAACACGTCAAGGCCTTCGAAATCAAATTGTCGCAAGGCGCCAAGCCCGGCAAGGGCGGTGTGCTGCCGGGCGAGAAGGTCACCGAAGAAATTGCCCGCATCCGTGGCATACCGGCAGGTCAGGACTCGATCAGCCCGAACCGTCATCATGACATCGCCAATGTTGATGAACTGCTCGACAAGATCGCCTACATCCGCAATCTGACCGGCCGTCCGGTGGGCATCAAAACCGCAATCGGCGGCTGGGCCTTCATGAATGACTTGTGCGATGCCGTGCTGCGCCGCGGTCACGAATTCGCCCCGGATTTCATTGCCATCGACGGCGGTGAGGGCGGCAGTGGTGCCGCGCCGCAGACACTGATGGATCATATGGCGCTGCCGATTGCCGAGGCACTGCCGCGCGTCGTTGATGCACTGATCCAGGCGGATCTGCGCGACCGCGTGCGCATCATTGCCGCCGGCAAACTGGTGACTTCAGCCAAGGCCGCCTGGGCCTTGTGCGTAGGCGCGGATTTCATCAACTCGGCGCGCGGCTTCATGTTTTCGCTGGGCTGCATCCAGGCGCTGCGCTGCCACCAGAACACCTGTCCGACGGGCGTCACCACGCACAACAAGCGCCTGCAACGCGGCCTGGTCGTCGCCGAAAAATACCTGCGCGTGGCCAATTACTGCAACAACATGAACAAGGAAATCGACATGATTGCCCATGCCTGCGGCTGCCGCCATGCGCGGGAGCTGAAGCGTGAGCATGTGCGCATCGTGCAGACCGCCAACCAGAGCATTGCGCTCAATATGCTGTATCCCTATCCGGTAACCGGCTCCCGCGGCATGGCACCGGCGCAAAAAACCGCGGGACTGGCCGCCTAAAGCGCAGCGTCGATGGAAAGTATTGTAAGTAATTGTTTTTATTATGTTTTTTATAAATTCCGCGATAACCTCTGCGGTGCGCATTGAAATTAGCCCGATAACGCCCCATTTCGTGAGTATTCGTACTCATCGGCAATGGGAATTCCATGCGTTTCGACAAATTCACCACCAAGTTCCAGCAGGCCTTCGCTGACGCGCAAAGCGCAGCGGTCGGCGGCGATCATGCTTACATCGAGCCGCAGCATCTGCTGCAGGCCTTAATCACCCAGCAGGACGGCGGCACGGCTGCTTTGTTGCAGCGCGCTGGCGTCAACATTTCATTATTGCGCAATGGGCTGAAGACCGCCATTGAGCGTCTGCCCAAAATCGAGGACAGCGGCGGCGAGGTCACGATTTCCCGCGATCTCGGCAACCTGCTGAACCTCACTGACAAGGAAGCGCAGAAGCGCGGTGACCAATACATTGCATCCGAACTGTTCCTGCTGGCGCTGACCCAGGACAAGGGCGAGGCCGGACGGTTGCTGAAGCAGCATGGCGGCGACCGCGCGCACATCGAGCAGGCCGTCAATGCCATGCGCGGTGGTGAATCGGTGGGCAATGCTGAGGCGGAAGGCAGCCGCGAAGCGCTGAAAAAATACACCATGGACCTGACCGAGCGCGCGCGCGCCGGCAAGCTCGATCCGGTGATCGGTCGCGACGACGAAATCCGCCGCGTGATCCAGATTCTGCAGCGGCGCACCAAGAACAACCCGGTGCTGATCGGCGAACCCGGCGTCGGCAAAACAGCCATCGTCGAAGGCCTGGCCCAGCGCATCGTCAACGGCGAGGTGCCGGAGACGCTGAAGAGCAAACGCGTGCTGTCGCTGGATATGGCCTCACTGCTGGCAGGCGCCAAGTACCGCGGCGAGTTTGAGGAGCGGCTGAAGTCGGTGCTGAAGGAAATTTCGCAGGACGCCGGACAGACCATCGTCTTCATCGACGAATTGCACACCATGGTCGGCGCCGGCAAAGCCGAAGGTGCGATCGATGCCGGCAACATGCTGAAGCCGGCACTGGCGCGCGGCGAACTGCATTGCGTGGGTGCCACCACGCTGGACGAATACCGCAAATACATCGAAAAAGACGCCGCACTGGAACGCCGTTTCCAGAAAGTGCTGGTCGATGAGCCTTCGGTGGAGGCGACCATCGCCATCCTGCGCGGGTTGCAGGAAAAGTACGAATTGCACCATGGCATTGAAATCACCGATCCGGCCATCGTCGCCGCTGCTGAACTGTCGCATCGTTACATCACGGATCGGTTCCTGCCGGACAAGGCGATCGACCTGATTGATGAAGCGGCATCGCGCATCAAGATGGAAATCGATTCCAAGCCGGAGGTGATGGACAAACTCGACCGCCGGCTGATCCAGCTTAAAATCGAGCGAGAGGCGATCAAGAAGGAAAAAGACGAGGCTTCGCGCAAGCGTCTGGCCTTGCTTGAGACTGAAATCAAATCCCTGGAGCGCGAATACGCCGACCTGGATGACATCTGGAAAGCCGAGAAAGCGCAGGTGCAGGGCAGCGCTCACATCAAGGAAGAGATTGACCATGTGCGTGCCGAGATCGTCAAACTGCAACGCGTCGGCAAACTCGACAAAGTGGCGGAGTTGCAGTACGGGAAACTGCCGCAGCTTGAAGCGCAACTGAAGCAGGCTGAGACCGCCAGCGCCGCCGAGCCGAAACACCGGCTGCTGCGCACCCACGTCGGCACTGAAGAAATCGCGGAGGTGGTTTCACGCTCAACCGGCATCCCGGTGTCGAAAATGATGCAGGGTGAGCGCGAAAAACTGCTGAAAATGGAAGAGCGCCTGCACGGCCGCGTGGTGGGGCAGGATGAGGCCGTGCGTCTGGTGTCCGACGCCATCCGTCGCTCGCGCGCGGGCCTCGGCGATCCGTACAGGCCTTATGGTTCCTTCCTCTTTCTAGGGCCTACAGGTGTCGGCAAAACCGAGTTGTGCAAGGCGCTGGCCGAGTTCATGTTTGATGCCGAGGATCACCTGATTCGCATTGACATGTCCGAGTTCATGGAAAAACATTCGGTGGCACGGCTGATCGGTGCGCCGCCGGGTTATGTCGGCTACGAGGAGGGCGGTTATCTGACCGAGGCTGTCCGCCGCAAGCCGTATTCGGTGATCCTGCTCGACGAAATTGAAAAGGCGCACCCGGATGTGTTCAACGTGCTGCTGCAGGTGCTCGACGATGGACGCATGACCGACGGCCAGGGCCGCACTGTGGATTTCAAAAACACCGTGATCGTGATGACCTCGAACCTCGGCTCGCAGATGATCCAGGCCATGCAGGGTGACGATTACCAGGTGGTGAAGCTTGCGGTATTAGGTGAGGTGAAAGCCCAGTTCCGGCCGGAGTTCATCAACCGCATTGACGAAATCGTGGTGTTCCACGCGCTCGACGAAAAAAATATTCTGTCGATTGCGCGCATCCAGCTCGCGTATCTGCAAAAACGCCTGCTGCAGATGGAGATGAAACTCGAAATCAGTGATGCAGCATTGAAGGTGATTGCCGAAGCCGGGTTTGATCCGGTATATGGTGCGCGGCCGCTGAAGCGGGCGATCCAGTCACAGATCGAGAATCCGCTGGCCAAGTACATCCTTGAGGGGCGTTTCGCGCCCAGGGACGTGATCCGGGTGGACGCAAAAATGGGTGCCATGAACTTTGACAAGGGGCAGGCCGTGGCGGCTGCGGCTTGAGTATTACCCGAGGTCATGCGGCTAAGCGCCTGTTTTCCCGACACTCTCAAAATGGTTGGCAACCTCGCAGAAATGGCCGCAGAAATTTCGTTGACGAGTTGTAAGTGCAGGCGTAGAACTGTATTCAGAAGTGCGCAGCACTGCGTGTCCGGTACCTGATGTGCAGCGTGCGAGATACCGGGCAACCGTCCGGGTATCGCCTGTCAAGGCAGCAGCCGCAAACTGCAGCCGGCGCAAATTCGGAGTGGTGAAATGCCATTCATCAAAGGACGCCGCTCTATGGTGGCGCCGAGCCGGGCAACCGGTGAAACAAAGCCCCGCTCCCGCGGGGCTTTCCATTTCCATGCTGCCTCCTGGTCTGACCGAGCTGCCGGAGGCGGGCGGTATGCGATGAAGAAGGCAAGCTGATGTGTTTGAATTGCTCCTGCGCGACGCGCAGACATTGCGCTGGCTGCCGCCTAAACCATACGGGTTTTAATCAGCACCTCCGCATGCAGGGTGCGGTGCACCGGGCATTTGTCGGCGATTTCCATCAGACGGGTGCGTTGCGCGTCATCCAGATTGCCGGTCAGGCGGATTTCTCGTTCGATGCGGTCTATTTTTCCTTCACGGGTTTCACATTCGGCGCAATCCCGAGCATGTATTTTGTCGTGCCGCAACCGCACCGTGATCCGTTCCAATGGCCATTTTTTCTGTTCGGCGTACATGCGCAATGTCATGGAGGTGCAGGCGCCGAGACTGGCCAGCAGCAGATCGTATGGCGAAAATCCGGAGTCATTGCCGCCGGCCGTTGCCGGTTCATCGGCGCGCAGATGATGCACCCCGGCGGATATGTCCTGCGTAAACCGGCCCTCCCGGGTTTCCATGACGGTAACTTCACCGGTGGCAGGAATGGGCGCCGGCTTCGCGGCAGTTGCGTTGACATAACGTCCAGCCCAGGCAGCAAGCACTGCAGCAACGTAGGCAGCGTCCGCCTTGCCGGTCAGCAGATGATCCGCCGTGTCCAGCGATACAAAGCTTTTGGGGTGCCTGGCTGCGGCATAAATGCGTGCTGCATTTTCGATATCGACCGTGGTATCGCGCGGAGAATGGAACACCAGCAGCGCCTTGCGCAGATGCCCGATGCGCTCGCCGTTGCCGTTCGCGGCGAGATCGTCGAGGAATTGTTTGCGGATGCGGAATGTGCGGCCGACCAGTGTGACTTCGGCCTCGCCGTTGGCCGCGATTTCAGACGCAGCGGAACCGAGCAGATGCTGCACATGACCGGGATCAAACGGTGCCCCGATGGTAGCCACGGCTGCGGCTTCGGCGATTTGTCCAGCGGCAGCAAGTACCGCCGCACCACCGAGGCTATGACCAATCAGCACCCGTGGCGCCTGATGGTGTTCCCGCAGCCACGCTGCTGCAGCCACCAGATCGGCCACATTGGACGAGAAGTTGGTGTTGGCGAAATCACCGGCGCTGCCGCCGAGACCGGTGAAATCAAAGCGCAGCACACCAAAGCCGTGCTCAACCAGCGCGGCGCTGATGCGAGCCGCGGCAAGCGAATCTTTGGAGCAGGTAAAGCAGTGCGCAAACAAGGCATGGGCAATGGGCGCTGTTGGCGGCAGATCAAGGCGTGCGGCCAGCGCTGTGCCGAAAGCTCCCGGGAAATGAATCAGATTGGTTTGCGTGGTCATGAACGAATTTCCGTGATTGGCGGTCTGTGAGACAGTGATATGGCCTGTTCCAGCATAAGCCGATTATTGCGATGGTATTATTCCGCACTTGGGCGTTTCTGATGAATAAAGGAGTAAAGCAATTGAAATCAATGGGTTATAAAAGCCATGCGGTATTGATGCTGGGTGTGCTAAGCGCTGTTGTTGCACTGCCGGGCGCCGCTCAAAACTATCCGGCCAAGCCGGTACGGATGATCATTCCGTTTTCGGCCGGCGGCGCAGCTGATGTGCCAGGCCGCATCATCACGCAGAAATTGACCGAAACGTTCCGCCATCAGGTGCTCGTCGAGAATCGTCCCGGCGCCGGTTCCACCATCGGTGCGGATACCGCCGCCAAGTCTGCGCCCGACGGCTATACCTTATTCATGATCAGCAACACGCACTTTGTCAGCGCGGCGCTGTATAAAAAATTACCCTACGACTCGCTGAATGATTTCACACCGGTTACCCAGATCACCAGTGCGCCCAATGTGCTGGTGGTGCATCCCTCGCTGCCGGCGAAGTCAGTCAAGGAACTGATTGCGCTGGCCAAAGCGAGGCCCGGACAGATCGATTACGCGTCCTCAGGCAACGGCAGCACCCAGCATCTGACCGGTGCGTTGTTTGCCAGCATGGCCGGCATCAAAATGACCCATATCCCGTACCGCGGCAGCGGCCCGGTGACGGCGGATCTGCTTGGCGGTCAGGTGCAGGTCGCGTTCCCCGGCATTGCCGGCATGTTGCCGCATATCAAGTCCGGCAGGCTGCGCGCTTTGGGGGTCAGCGGCGGCAAACGTTCACCGGAGCTGCCCAATATCCCGACGATCGCCGAAGCCGGCGTCAAAGGTTACGAAATGGTGGCCTGGTTTGGTGTGGCCGGACCGAAAGGCCTGCCACGAGACGTCCAGCTAAAATTGCACGGCGACCTGCTGCGCGTATTGAAAACACCGGAAATGGCCGGCAGCCTGCAGGCAGTGGGCCAGGAACCGGCGTGGCAGGACACGCCGGAGAAATTTTTCGACTTCATGAAAGTTGAGGCTGCGAAATGGGACAAAGTGGTCAAGGCCAGCGGCGCTGAGGTTAACTGATTCCGCATCGCAGCATCACCATCCTGTATTAAACGCCGCATTGTTGCGGTGTTTTTTTGGCTCTTTGTCACCAACTTGTTACCATTTGAAAGTAAGTCCCAAAAACAATATTGGAGGAAATCATGAAAAAAGTGTTCGCAGGAACTGCCGCATTTACGGCGCTCGGCATCACGCTGATTTCATCGGCAGGCGCGCAAAATTACCCACAGCGCCCGGTGCGGATGATCATTCCATTTGCGGCGGGCGGCGCAACGGATGTTCCCACCCGGCTGATTTCAGCCAAATTGGCGGAGCGGCTGGGGCAACAGTTTGTGGTGGATAACCGGCCTGGTCAGGGCGGGGCGCTGGGCACAGCCGTGGCCGCCAAGGCAGAGCCCGATGGGTATACGATCCTGCAGGTCGCGACGCCGTTCGTGGTCAGTCCGCATGTCTACGGCAAGCTGTCATATGATCCATTGAAGGATTTCGTTCCGATTACGCAATTCGGCTCCGCGCCAAATGTGCTGGTGGTGCATCCGTCACTGCCGGCAAAATCAGTCAAAGAGTTGATCGCGCTGGCCAAAAGCCAGCCAGGCAAGCTGGATTGGGCCTCTTCCGGCACCGGCGGCGGCCAGCACCTGTTCGGCGAGCTGTTCATGTCGCTTGCGGATATCAAGATTACGCATATTTCCTACAAAGGCAGCGGCGCTGCGGCTGCGGATTTATTGGGTGGCCAGGTGAAGATCGGTTTCCCCGGCATTGCCATCGCCCTGCAGCACCACAAAACGGGTCGCCTGCTGGCCCTGGCGGTGACTACTGCACAGCGCTCGCAGCAGATGCCTGAAGTGCCGAGCATTGCCGAGGCCGGGCTTGCCGGTTACGAGGCTACGTTCTGGATGGGCATGGCCATGCCCAAAGGTACGCCCAAAAACATCATCGACAAGTTGCAACGGGAAACCACGGCGCTGCTCAAGTCGCCGGAGATAGTGGAGGGATTCAAACGGGCAGGTACGGACGCGGCACCGTCCAATCCCGAGCAGTTCAGAAAATTCATCCTGTCCGAATATGAGAAATGGGGCAAGGTCGTCCGCGCCGTGGGCATCAAGGCCTGAGGCAGCAGTGCACTGAAATCACTGAAATTAAAACGCCGCCTGCGGGCGGCGTTTTTTTGCACGCGGGTTCTGCTTCAGGACGCGCTGCGCTCCGGCCACATCGCTGCCAGCCCGTCGGCATCGGTTGCCGAAACCGTGGTGCGGATCATGTGTCGGGGCTGATCCATCGGCCAGGGCCGGCCGCGGTGCATCGTTGCCCGGTTGTCCCACATGATGACGTCACCGGGTTGCCAGTGGTGCTGGTAAATATGCTCGGGCCGGGTGGCAAACGCCGTCAGTTCATCGATCAGCCGCAAGGCTTCGCTGCGCTCCATGCCGTCGATGCCGCAGGTGTGCGAGGCGATGTACAGCGCGTCGCGTCCGTTGACCGGATTGCGCCAGCGCATGCGCCAACACGCCGCGGGCATGGCTGAGCGTTCGCGCTCGGAAGCAAGGTGCGGCGCGATTTTGCCACGGGAGTGCGCGTAATCATGCCAGGCGTATGCGTTATCGAGTTTTTTGCGCATGGCCTCGGGCAATCGCTTCCAGGTCAGCCGCATCGACGTGAATTCGGTCTCGCCGCCGGTTGTTGCCACTATGCGTCCGGACAGCACGGAGGTCAGTGCCGGTGGAATCTTGAAACAGCTGTCGGTGTGCCATAGCTGATTGGCCATGGCGCGTAATTCTTCTTTGTGGCCGGGCGGCACCAGCGTGCCGTCGGGTTCGACGTTGGTCAGGATGCTGAACGGCGTGCCTTCGCCGCGCGACGCGGCCTTGGCGATCTCCAGTGGGCCGAATTTGCGCGAGAACGCCATCTGCAGTTCATTGGTGATCGGTTGCGCGCGGAACACCAGTACCGAATGTTCTTCAAAGGCGGCACGTACCGCGGCATAAATTTCATCGCTGGCTGCGACCTCGGCCATGCCGGCGCCACGCACCTCGGCGGCGAATCCGGGACCCAGTGGTATCAGTTCCATCAGCGTCACCTCCTCAGACGGTGCGCGGCATCACGCGGTCAGCGGAGTTTACGCCCAGATGCGCCGTAAATTCTCCGGGAGTCACGATATGGAACGGCAGCGGGGGGCGGCGATTTGCCAGGGCCAGCAGCGCCTGATCCTTGCTCAGCAGATAATGGGCGCCGGCGCCGGCGGCCAGTTCAAGAAACATCTGGTCATCGGGATCGGCGCAGGCAGGCAGGGTGATGCTGCAGTGTGTTTCAATCTTGCGTGCGACAGTCCGGCATGTGGCAATGCAGACAGCCTGGCGCTTCGCATCCAGCGTCCACTTCTGCAAGGGATAACCCAGCACGCGCAGCAGCTCGGTTTCGCAATCGGCGTTGATGACGATTTCAGCGTCGCCCGCGGCAACCGCCGCCTGCAGCGGTTTGATGCCGGGATCATCAAACACCAGCAAGTCCAGCCAGATGTTGGTGTCCAGCACCAGCCGCAGCATGATTACCCGGCCTTGGCCGTGGTCGGCTTCAGCGATTTCCAGGTCGAGGTCGCGTAGGCGATCATTTCACCCTGGTCATCCACCAGCTCCGAACGCAGGAATGAAATGCTGCGGCCGTGGCGGATGAATCGTGCGGTGCAGGTCAACCGACCGGCCTTGGCGGCTTTCAGATACTGCACTTTCATTTCCAGCGTCGCCCCCGGACCGCTGGTCCGGTGCAGCAGGTGGCCCATCGAGATGTCGAGCACGAAAGCGCTGATGCCGCCGTGCAATCCACCCTGGGGATTAAACATGAAGTCCTTCAGGTCGAAGTTGATGCGGCATTCATCCGGGGTGTAATTCAATTCAAGGCCGAACAGACGCGCCAGAAAAAATTTGCCGAAGTCCTGTTCGTAAGTGGCCAGCGCCTGCTCAAAAGCCTGGCGTGCAGCGGATTCATCCATGATCGTTAAAGTCCGGTTGGAATTTGCGAAAGGCGCAATGCTAACACCGCAGGCCTTTGTTATATTTGCCGCATTGGCTGGACCATAAAAATCAACCGGGCATGAGGAGAACCAGATGCGGATGTTTTCGGGGAGAGTGTGTGCCGGATCAATTTGCGGATTGCTGTGGCTGCTGTTCGCCGTCGGCGGCGTTCAGGCGCAGCCCGCAGGCTGGAAACCCGATCGTGTCGTTGAAATCATTGTCGGTACCGCACCCGGTGCGGCCCCGGATAAAACGGCGCGCCTGATCCAGCGCCTGTGGCAGACGCGCGGCCTGTACGAAGGCCCGGTCACGGTGGTCAACAAACCGGGCGGCGGCAACCTGATTGCCTGGTCTTATCTCAATCAACACGCCGGCAACGGCCATTACCAGATGATCGGCAATTTCAATGTGCTGATCAGCCGGGCGATCGGCCTGAGTCCCTACGCACACACCGATTACACCTGGGTGGCGATGCTGTTCGACGAATTTTTTGCAGTTTCGGTGCGCGCTGATTCAACGATCAGCAATGGCCGCGATTTGACGGCACGCTTGCTCAAGGACCCCGGTTCGGTGGTCATCGGTGTATCGACGTCAATCGGGGGTGCCAATCATCTGTCGGCGGCACTGGCCTTGCAGCGGGCCGGGGTGGATCCTCGGCGGGTGAAGTTTGTCGCATTCAAAGGCAGTGCAGAATCGGTCACCGCATTGCTCGGCAGCCATATTGATGCGGTCGCCACTGCTGTTTCCGCGGTGGTGCCGCATGTGCGCAATGGGCAGTTACGCACGATTGCCGTGTCTTCACCGCAACGCCTGGGCGGCGCATTAGCCGCCGTGCCGACCTGGGCTGAGCAGGGCATCAAAGCCACCATGACCAATTTCCGTGCTGTTATTGCACCGAAAGGTACGGACGCCGCTGCCGTGAAGTTCTGGGAAACGCGTTACGCCGAGCTGGCGGCGCAGGATGAATGGAAAAAAGACCTGGAAGCCAATCTATGGGAGTGGAATTTCCTTGGTGCAGGCAAAACTGTGGCGGCAGTGGTTGAATACGTCAGCGATGTGGATGCGCTGGTCGGTATTCTGGGTTTACGCAAAGCGCTTTGAGTGCGTGACCCGGAAATATTTATAAGTATTTGATTTAATTGATATTTAAAATGCAGTTACCCGTGTACAGGCAGGCGAAATACGGACTTATCCTGCGCGCCGAGTTGCGCCATCAGGCCGGTTTCCCAAGCCAGATACTGTTTCATCGCGGCACGATTGCCGGCGTGGCGGTCGTGCACGAAGAACAGGTAATCAATGCATTCATGATCCGCGGGAATATCGGTTGATGCCGCGGTCGGATGGCCGGCCTTGCTCCACGCCGCGGCACCACCCGCATAGAAGCGGATATCGCTGATACCGGCATCGCGCAATTCGGTCGCTGCGAGTCCTGCAACATCGCCATCTTCAGACGTCAGCACGATCGGTGTTTTCGCGCCCCGGGCATCGTTGGCGATGCGCGTGCGCAGGCTCCAGCGGCTGCCGGGAATATGCGCCTTGCGGTAAGCCATGCTGGGACCGACATCGAACACGGTGCAGGCTTTGGCATTGATGAGTTTTTTCAATTCATCGGTGCTGATCAGCGGCAATGCCGGCAGTGCCGGTTTGGCGGCAGGCGCAGCGGCAAGCGGGGCTTGGACACCTCCATCGAGCACATAAGCATCGCAGCCCAGTTGCAGCAGCCAGCTGGCGACCACCGGTGCGCGCACGTTCTCGCCGCCATCGATCAGCACGATGCGGGCATTGCGCACTCCCACCCACTGATCCGTCGCCTGGATCAACTGGCCGCCGGGTGTGTGTTGCGCGCCGGACAGGCTGCCTGCGGCGAATTCTTCGGGCGTGCGCACATCACAGAGATAAGTCGTGCGGTCCGTTTCCTCGAACCAGCCGGCGACCTCGTTTGCCGCGACCGTACGCACCTTGAAACGTTCGATCAGTGCTTTTGCAGCCTGTTGTTGTGCCGGCTGCACCGCGGGATCAATCCGGTCCGGATACTGCAGCGCTGAGCCGTACTCCAGCTCCAGATCGGACAGGTACCAGCCCTGGGTGCCGTTTTCCAGCGCGTACACCGGGTTGGGCACGCCGAAATTGATCAGGGTCTGTGCGCCGAGGATGGAGCGCGTGCGTCCGGCGCAATTGACGATGATTTTGGTTTTTGGGTTTTTGACCATGCTCGCCACACGGTACGGCAGTTCGGCATTGGGGCAGCAGGTGCTGCCGGGAATGGTCATCTTGTGGTGTTCGTGCACCGGGCGGCCGTCGAACAGTGCAAAGTCTTCGCCTGATGCCTTCATTTTCACCAGGTCCTGCGCAGTAATCCGCGGCGTGTTATAGGCGTGTTCGACCAGTTCACCGAACAGTTTGCTCGGCACGTTGACGCCTTTGAACAGCACATAACCGGCGGCTTTCCAGCCGTGGGTGCCGCCGTTGAGAACAGTGAGGTCGGTATATCCCAGGGCAGCGAGGCGAGCGGCCGCGCGCTGCGCCACAGCGGAAGCTCCGTCATCGCAAAGCACGATGCGTGCGTTTTTGCGCGGTACCAGTGGTGCTATGCCGATTTCCAGCCGGCTGTACGGCAGGGGAGTGGCGAACAGCAGATGGTCTTCACCAAACTCGCCGTCTTCACGGACATCGAGCAGCGCGATTTCGCGACCGTCGTGCAAGGCGTTCTGCAGTTCGGTGGGGGTCATGGAGCGGGCTTGTGCCATTAATCTGCCTGTCAATCGAATAGAGCCGCGATTATAGCTGCGGCGAAACTGTCAACGGAACAACAGGGGCAGGCCGCTGATGATCAGCAGCACGGCCACCAATCGCTTGAACGCCACATCGTTCAGATTGGCGTGAATGCGGTTGCCGATGAAAACGCCCAGCGCCATCATTGGCAGGGCCACGGCGCAGGCGATCAGCACGTCGCGGGTAAATTCACCGGTGGCAATGTAAGCGCCGCCGCGCAGGATACCCAGTGCGAACAGGATCGCGGCCACCGTCGCGCGAAACGCGTCACGGCTGTGGCGCAGGATGTCGAGGTAAATGGCGAAAAACATGCCGGCCATGGAGCCGAACATGGTACCGACAAAACCGGCGAAGGTGCCGGCCACCGGCGTAATGGCGTACATCGGCAATGTCACCTTGCCCGGCGGTCGCCAGGTCAGGAACAAAGCGTAGCCGCCGTAAGCCAGCACCACGCCGCCGAGGATGCGGGCCAGCGTGGCGGCATCGAGGATTTTGAAAAAATACACGCCGATTGCGACCCCCAGTGCGATCCACGGCAACAGCCGCCACAGGTCACGCCACACGACATGGCGATGGTCCGTACGCAGGATCGCAATTGAAGAGAGCACGCCAAGGAAGGTCACCATCGGCACCACGGTTTTCAGCGACAGAATCCAGGTCAGCAGCGGCACTGTGATGCCGCCGAAACCCGCGCTGCCGCGGATGGCGTAAGAAATGACGATGATGAAACAAAAATAAAGCAGTTCCGCGGTGGTCAGCGCTTCCACGGATCAGGGACTGCTTATTTTTTGTCTTTGAGCGCCAGACCGCCGAGCAGTGCCGCGGCCGGACGATGACTGCGTCCGCGCACGGACGTCGGCTTTTGCGCGGCAGCGCCGGTAGCGGCGGTGGCGGAAGGTTGGTAAGGCTTGCTGAAATCGAAACCATCACTGGCACGTTGCGGTTTCGGTTGTGGCGGTGATTGCGGTTGTTCGTGGGCTTGGGGGCGGGGCGCAGCAGATGGTGCAGCCTGCTGCGGTTCGCGCCGCGGCGCTTGATCCCGTATTTCACGACGCGGACGCTGCTCGCGACCGCGGTCGAGATCAAAGTTGTCCGGTGTTTTGCGCGGGATCGGGCGTTTCAGCAGTTTTTCGATCTCGACCAGCAGGCGGTCTTCGTCGGGGCTGACCAAAGAAATCGCCTCGCCCGGCAGTCCGGCACGCCCGGTGCGACCGATGCGGTGCACATAGTCTTCAGGCGTGTAAGGCAGTTCATAGTTGATGACAAATGGCAGTTCGGCAATATCGATGCCACGCGCCGCGATGTCAGTGGCAACCAGTGCGGTGGTACGACCTTCCTTGAAATCGGCCAGGGCCAGCTCACGTTCGGCCTGGGTACGATCGCTGTGAATGGCCGCGGCATTGATGCCGTCGCGCTCCAGTTCGCGCGCCAGTTTGTTGCAATCTTTTTTCATGCGCAAAAAGACCAACACCTGCTTCATCTCACGCGAGCGGATCAGGTGCGCCAGCAGCGCACGTTTGCTGGCGGCGGGCGTTTCGTACACCTGGTGCTCGACGAGGTCAGCGGGTGCATTGCGGCGTGCGACTTCGATCAGCAGCGGATTGCGCAATAGCTGGTTGGCGAGTTTTTTGATGTCTTCGGAAAAAGTGGCCGAGAACAGCAGGCTCTGTCGCTGCGTCGGGATCAAGGCCATGATGCGGCGGATATCGGGCAGGAAGCCCATGTCGAGCATGCGATCCGCTTCATCGAGGATCAGGATTTCGACTTGGCCCAACGACACACTTTTCTGCTGCACGTGGTCGAGCAGGCGGCCGGGCGTGGCGATCAGTATGTCGATGCCTTCGCGCAAGGCCTTGGTCTGGGGTGTCATATCGACGCCGCCATAAACGACGGTTGAGCGCAGTTTCAGATGTTTGCTGTAGCCACGCACGCTGTCGCTGACCTGGGCCGCGAGTTCGCGGGTGGGCGTCAGGATCAGCGCCCGTACCGGGTGCCGTGCGGGCGACGGGCTGGAGTTGGCGTAGGGCGCGAGCAGTTGCAGCATCGGCAGCGTAAAGCCGGCGGTTTTGCCGGTGCCGGTCTGGGCGCAGCCCATGATGTCGCGACGCTCGAGTACGGCCGGTATGGCCTTGATCTGGATCGGCGTCGGCTCGGTATAACCTTCATCAGCGACGGCGCGCTGGAGTTCAGGAATCAGATTGAGATCGGCGAAGGACATATATCAATTAAATGCGCAGTAAAAGGCGTGGTAAAAATCAAGGCTAAACGGGATGAACACAAAGCGGTAACGGCCGGGCCATCATGGCGCGAGGCGCAAGGGCGCAAGGGCGCAAAGCCGCAAGGCTGAATCGACAACGCCGCCGGATGTGGGTGTGAGCCGGTAAGTGAACCGGGATATGGAGCAGGAATATGAAACAGGGTAAATCACGCTGGTAGAGTATAGCGCGAGCGCTGCTTTCCGGCCAGTCGCAGCCCAAAAACTTCCAAATATTCAAAAATCTGGTAAATTGTGGCGGCACTTCAACATGCGTCATTTTTGGATGAAAACTGCCCGCAATGGATGGCTATCACCCGACACTGAATGACCCGGCGACTATCCGCCCGTTCCCGCTGATCCTGACGCTGGATACGCACGGCGTGCCGCATCGCTGGATCAGCTGGCAGCACGCCTGTTATTACTACGCCAAAGACCAGATTGCCTGGAGCATGGGCAACCCTGCGTTTACCGTGCACGGCGGCATGAATCGCATCACCGGCGAACGTTCGATGATCAGCGGTTCAAGCATCATCGCCATCAAAGGCAAGGCGATGGCGATGAAGTCGTTCAATCAGGTGCCGCCGCTGAACAATCGCGAGCTGTTCCATCGCGATCGCCAGATCTGCGCTTACTGTGCGACCAGCTTTACCGGCGCGCGCCTGACCCGCGACCATATCGTGCCGTTTTCCAAGGGCGGCCGGGATACCTGGATGAACGTGGTGACGGCCTGCCGCTCATGCAATGAACGCAAAAGCGACCGTACGCCGGAAGGCGCCGGCATGGAACTGGTCTACCTGCCGTACGTGCCGAACCGCGCCGAATATCTGATTCTAACCAACCGGCGCATCCTGGCCGACCAGATGGAATTTCTGGCGCAACACGTGCCGGCGCAAAGCCGGCTGCACCAGCCGCGTTAGGCTTCAACCATGGCAAAGCGGACGCGCGGAATTACTTGCGCGTGAGACTCTGCATCGCCGCCAGCATTTCCTTGTCCGAAGGCGGGCGCCGTTCCCGGAAAATCAGCCACAGCAGCGCGCCGTTGACCAGGATGAACATGACTTCCAGGTAGAGCAGGGTTTCGACGATGACATGCGCGGGCTTCTGGGCAAAAATGAAAAAGAAACCCTCGAAGGTCGGGATCGCCGCCTTGGTCAGTGCAAATACCGATTCCATCGGCGGAAACAGCAGCATCAGCACAAGATTGATGCCGGTAAATAACATCGACGCGTTTTGCAGGCTCATGCTGCGGGTTCTGGCACCGGCAGATTTGTCACGCAGCAACAGCCAGGCAATGGCCAGATTGACCAATACCACGACGATTTCGATCACCAGCAGGTCGGTATTGACGACGCTCAGCAGAGGTTTGCTGGCGAAAAAATAAAAACCGGCGAATACCGGTATGGCTGAAGATGCGATGGAATACTGGTCAACCGGCGGAAACAGCGTGATCAACAGCAGGTTGGCCGCAGCAATGCCCAGTGCAATGCATTGATTTCTGTTCATGCCCGCGCGCGTCCCTTGAGTTGAGCGTTTCGGCGCTTGAAGTATAGCCGAATCATCAACCGGCGGGCACTGGTAAACCGTTGTTTTTAAAGAGCCTTGATTACCCTCCACGACACCATGGCAGGCTGAGTGCTTGTAATGCGGCGCCGGTGCCGTTATCTTGCACAAAAACGGCGATATGAAGATCCGCTGTCTTCCATCCGCGCTCGATGCGGATGCCCTGGTCGATCAGTAGCGGCGCGGCAGCCGTCAGTGCAAACGGGCCGTACAGTTCGCGGACCACAAAGTCATGGCGCAGTCGCTTGCCCCGGTTTTCTCCGGCCGCGACTTCAGTCACGAGATTGTTTTCGTAAATCGCCACATAGGCCTGCGCTGCATGGACAGCAGTGCCGATGCGGGCACGTAACCGCGGCAGTTCGCCGCCGGTATCGAAAGTCATACTGATTTGCGCGTCCGGCGTCTGGTTTTTCCCTGCAGCAATCCGCTGCCCGAGGTCATCGCCCAACAGCCCCCGCCGGTAATCGGCACCATCCAGCAACAGTTGCGGCGTATACACCACCCGCGCCCGGTTGCGCTGACTGGCATCACGCTGCCTGGCGCTGAACTGTGCCTTTGCAAACGGATCTTTCCAGCCCAGGTAATTCCAGTAGTCGACATGAAAAGCCAGGGACAGTACCCGCTGCGGGGTGTAACCCCGTTGCGGCAATGTGCTGAACCACTGGTCGGTGGGCGGGCAACTGTCGCAGCCTTCGGAAGTGTAGAGCTCCAGCAAGGCCACGCGGGATTTGCCCGATTCGGCATTGCAAGTGGCAGCCCCGGCAGGATTGGTGAGCATCAGCGCCAGTGCAGAGATGATCAAGTTACGTGGGATGGACATATTCAGTAGTCGCTGCAGGCCGCAATTACTTACACCTGCGCGATTCCGGTGAAGGTTTGATATGATGCTTGCAATGAGACTCTAATTTATTGATTTTATTGTGATTTTTATGAAAATTGACCTGCACAGCCACTCTACCTGTTCCGACGGGCTGCTCAGTCCGGCCGAGCTGGTGGAACGTGCAGTGTTGCGCGGTGTGGACATGCTGGCTCTGACTGATCACGACGAACTGGCCGGCCTCGAGGCCGCGCGCGCAGCCGCGCAGCACTGGGGCCTGCGCCTGATCGACGGCGTCGAAATCTCGGTGCAATGGGAAGAAACAACCCTGCATATCGTCGGACTCAATGTGGATGCTGACCATGCACCGCTGATGGACGGACTTGCCGCAATCCGCGCAGGCCGTGAACAACGCGCGCAACGCATGGCGGACAGTCTCAATGCGGCAGGCATTACCGGCAGTTTGGAAGGCGCGCGCCGTTACGCCAAAAATCCGGAACTGCTCAGTCGCTCGCATTTCGCGCGCTACCTGGTGGAAGCAGGGCATGCGCGCGATACCAATGCGGTGTTCCGCAATTACCTGACTCCGGGCAAACCCGGCTATGTACCGCACCAATGGGCGGCGCTGAAAGATGCATTGGGCTGGATCGCCGGCAGTGGCGGTCTGGCCGTACTGGCGCATCCCGGTCGTTATCCTTTGAATCAGCAACAAGCGGAAAAATTGCTTGGCGAATTTGTCGAACTGGGCGGCGCTGCGGTCGAGGTGGTCACGGGTTCGCACACGCCCGAAGAGTTCGTGGTCTGGGCACGGTATGCAAAACGCTTTGGCCTGCGGGCATCCGCGGGTTCGGATTTTCACGGCCCCGGCGAAGGTTATCGCGACGTCGGTAATGTGCCGGTGTTGCCAGCGGGCTGCGATCCGGTCTGGTCCGGGTTTTAAGCGCCGCCTTAACAGGGCTGGCCGTTTGCCTTGTCACAGTTTTTTTCCATTCATCCGGACAATCCGCAACCGCGCCTGATCAGGCGTGCCGCGGAAATCATCCGTGCCGGCGGCATCATTGTGTATCCGACTGACTCCTGTTATGCGCTTGGATGCCATATCGGCGACAAGACCGCGATGGAGCGCATACGCACGATCCGCGGCGTTGATGCGCGACATCATTTCGCGCTGGTATGCCGCGATTTGTCGGAGCTGGCCATTTACGCGCGGGTCGACAACCAGCAGTTTCGGCTGTTGAAGGCGATCACGCCCGGCAGTTACGTTTTCATACTGGAAGCGACCCGCGAATTACCGAAGCGACTGCAGCATCCGAAGCGGCGCACCATCGGCCTGCGCATTCCGGATCACCCGGTGGTGGATGCGCTGCTGGCTGAACTTGGCGAACCCCTGCTGTCATCGACGCTGCTGCTGCCCGGTGATGAGCTACCGCATACCGATGCTGAGGAAATTCGAGAACGGCTGGAGCACCAGGTTGATCTGATCCTGGACGGCGGTTCCTGCGGCATCGAGCCGACAACGGTCGTGGATTTAACCGGGGCGGCACCATTGGTGACCCGTGCGGGTAAGGGCAGTTTGGAGCCATTCGGTTTGTAAAAAACCAAAAAAATCAGTTACCTGCGACGCAATTTGGAGCTTCGGTTAAAATCGGAGGCATTACGGAGCGGCACTGAGTTTGGTGCGCGCAACATAACCGCTTGTTTTTATTAATTTTTATGAAAGTTTGGCCTCTGGCGCAGGATTTCCATGTTCCGTGCCCAGACCATCCCGGTAGTAATTTCCGGACCCCACCATGTTTGAAAACCGCGTTTTATCTGGCATGCGCCCGACCGGCGCACTGCATTTCGGTCACTACCACGGCGTGCTTAAAAACTGGATCAAACTTCAGCATGAGCACCAGTGCCTGTTCTTCGTCGCCGACTGGCATGCGCTGACCACCCATTACGACGATCCGGCGACGATCGAGAACCACGCCTGGGATATGGTGGTGGACTGGCTGGCCGCCGGTGTCAATCCGGCGCAGGCCGTGTTGTTCATCCAGTCGAAAGTGCCTGAGCACGCGGAACTGCATCTGCTGCTGTCGATGATCACGCCGCTGTCGTGGCTGGAACGGGTGCCGACGTACAAGGATCAGCAAGAAAAACTTGCGGAAAAAGATCTCGCGACCTATGGTTTTCTCGGTTATCCGCTGCTGCAAAGCGCGGACATCCTGATCTATCGCGCCAATCTGGTGCCGGTCGGCGAGGATCAGGTGCCTCATGTCGAAATCACCCGCGAAATTGCCCGTCGGTTCAACCATGTCTTCGGCCGTGAACCCGGATTCGAAGCCAAGGCCGAGGCTGCAATCAAAAAACTCGGCGCACGCCGCGGCAAACTCTATCGCCAGTTGCGTACGGATTATCTGGAACAAGGTAATACCGAAGCCCTGGCTGCGGCACGTGCGCTGCTCGAGGAAACGCAGAACCTGCCGTTGGGCGACCGTGAACGACTGTTCGGCTATATCGAGGGCGGCGGCAAAGTCATTCTCACCGAGCCCAAGGCGCTGCTGACTGAGGCATCGAAAATGCCGGGGCTGGATGGCCAGAAAATGTCCAAGTCCTACAACAACACGATTTCCTTGCGCGAGAGCCCCGAGAACGTGTCAAAAAAAGTGAAGACCATGCCAACCGATCCGGCGCGTATCAAGCGCACTGATCCGGGTGACCCGGAAAAATGCCCGGTATGGCAATTGCACTTGGTGTACTCGGACGAAGCGAAGAAAAAATGGGTGCAGGAGGGCTGTCGCAGCGCGGGCATCGGCTGCATCGAATGCAAACAGCCGGTGATCGACGCCATCATTGCCGAGCAGAAGCCGATGCGCGAACGTGCTGAACGTTATCTTGATGATCCGACGCTGGTGCGCAACATCATTGCCGATGGCTGCGAAAAGGCGCGCAAGATGGCACAGGAAACACTGCGCGACGTGCGCGAAGTTATGGGGCTGGATTACTCCTGAACTACTTCAGAGCGCGGCTTCGTCTTGGCGCAGCCTTTAGAGTCCCTTGCCATTCCGTATGACGCCGACAGCAATGCCTTCGATTTCGAGGGGATCCCGTTTCAAATCGACCACGATGGGTTTGAAATCAGGATTTTCGGCAATCAGCTCGACGGTATTGCGATTGCGTTGTATGCGTTTGACCGTGACTTCATCGTGCAGGCGGGCAACTACAATCTGTCCCGATTTGAAATGCGGCGTGCGGTGCACCGCCAGCAAATCGCCTTCAAGGATACCGGCATCGCGCATGCTCATGCCGCGGACCCGCAGCAGATAATCGGCCGCCGGTTCAAACATGGCGGGATCGACGCGATAGCGCTGTTCGACGTTTTGTTCCGCGAGCATCGGACTGCCGGCAGCGACGCGTCCAATCACGGGCAGGCTGTCCTGTTGTTGCGTCAGACGAATTCCGCGCGAAGCGCCGGAAGTCATGGCAATCACGCCTTTGCGTTCCAGTGCCCGCAAATGAGTCTCTGCGGCATTCGGTGAACTGAAACCCATGGCTCTGCAGATTTCGGCCCGTGTAGGCGGGAATCCGGACTCTTCAACATGAGCCTCGATCAGGCGCAGGATTTCTGTCTGACGGGACGTCAGCGGCTTATGGGTTTCGGCCAAAGTTTCGACCGGTGGTTCAACCAGCGGTTCGACCCGTTTCGCGACTTGATTTTCATGATCCATGACTGTAATTATATACAGTCATTTGCGATGTGCAAGAGCTCGGCTGTGAAAAACCAGAATTTATCGCATTTTTATTATTTAAATGCTTGTATTTAAATAATATTCTTGCTGACCCGACTGATGTCAGTGTTAAGGCGGATTATTGGACGAATCCTGTTTTTTTGTTATACTTCATAGTTCTGTGAAACGAATTGGGCAGCGCACACGGATGGGCGGATCGCCCATTTTTTGTTTGTGCCGGTGATTTTGCATGGATTTACAGGGTTTGCTCGAAAGCACGCTGGCCGGACTCGGCTACGAACTGGTGGAACTGGAACGTTCAACCCAGGGTGGCCTGTTGCGTGTTTTTATCGACAAAACCGACGGTATCAATGTCGATGACTGTGCTTTGGTGAGCAATCATCTGGGCCGGTTGTTCGCCGTTGAGAACGTTAGTTACGACCGTCTGGAAGTGTCATCACCTGGTTTGGACCGGCCGCTGCGTACGGCTAAGGATTTTGCACGATTCAGCGGGCAAAAGGCACGGTTGAAGCTGCGGGTGCCGGTGGCGGGACAACGCAATTTTGTCGGTGTGCTGTGCGATACCGAAGTGGGCAAAGTAGGTCTGGACGTTGACGGGCTGCTGCTGTCACTGGACTTGGGCAATATTGATAAGGCGCGGCTGGTGCCGGTGCTTTGAGCGGGGGACGGATATGAATCGTGAAATTCTGTTGTTGGTTGACGCGCTGGCGCGCGAAAAGAACGTCGACAAGGAAATTGTGTTCGGCGCGCTCGAACTCGCCTTGGCTTCGGCGGCCAAGAAGAAGTTCACCGAGGATGTCGATGTTCGCGCCTCGGTAGACCGCGCCACCGGCGAGTTCTCCTTCTTCCGTCGCTGGGAAGTGGTGAAAAACGAGGATATCGAATTGCCCTCGCGCCAGTACAAGCTGCACGAGGCGCAGGAGGAAGATCCGGAATACGAAATCGGTGAATTTGTCGAAGAGCCGCTCGATGGCATGGAAGTCGGCCGCATCGGCGCGCAGACCGCCAAGCAGGTCATTGTGCAGAAAATCCGCGACGCCGAACGCGAGCAGATTCTCAACGATTTCCTGGCGCGCAAGGAGCACCTCGTGACCGGCGTCATCAAGCGCATGGAACGCGGTAACGCAATCGTCGAGTCCGGCCGCCTGGAAGCCATGCTGCCGCGCGACCAGATGATTCCCAAGGAAAATTTGCGCTTAGGCGACCGTGTTCGCGCCTATGTCTGGAAAGTTGATCGTCTGGCGCGTGGTCCGCACCTGATTCTGTCGCGGACGGCTCCGGAATTCATTGCCAGATTGTTTGAACTGGAAGTGCCCGAGATTGAGGAAGGCCTGCTCGAGATCAAGGGCGCTGCACGCGACCCCGGCTCGCGGGCCAAGATTGCCGTGCATTCCAAGGATGCGCGCATTGATCCGATCGGCACCTGTGTCGGCATGCGCGGTTCGCGCGTGCAGGCAGTGACAGCCGAACTGGCCCAGGAGCGCGTCGACATCGTGCTGTGGAATCCGGATCCGGCGCAGTTTGTGATTAATGCGCTCGCGCCTGCGGAAGTCAGCAGCATCGTCGTCGACGAGGAAAAACACAGCATGGACATCGTCGTTGACGAGGAAAACCTGGCGCAGGCGATCGGCCGCAGCGGACAGAATGTCCGACTGGCGGGAGAGCTCACCGGCTGGGAACTGAACCTGATGACTGAGGTTGACGCTAAGAAAAAGAGCGAGGAAGAAACTTCTCGCACTCGCGCCGAATTCATGGAAAAGCTGGATGTGGACGAGGAAGTGGCCGATATCCTGGTGCAGGAGGGTTTTGCCACGCTGGAAGAAGTCGCCTACGTGCCGCTCACCGAGATGCTGGAAATCGAGTCTTTTGACGAGGCCACCGTTAACGAACTGCGCAGCCGCGCGCGCAATGCGCTGCTGACCCAGGCCATCGCCAGCGAGGAAAAAGTCGAACATGACATCGAAGACCTGCTGAAGGTCGAGGGCATGGACAACGATACGGCACGTCTGCTGGCCTCGAAAGGCATCGCAACGCAGGAAGAACTCGCTGACTACGCGACTGACGATCTCGTGGAACTGACCGAGCTCGACACAGAGCGCGCCAAGACACTCATCATGGCGGCCCGCGCGCCGTGGTTCGCTGAAACCAACGCTTAAAGACTGCAAAAGTAATCATCAATGGCCCAGATCAAAGTCCAAGAATTTGCCCAGGAATTAGGGCTCCGGCCGGAACTGCTCCTTGAGCAGTTGCGCGCCGCCGGCGTGACCAAGGCATTGACCGCCGATGCCGCCCTGACCGAAAAAGACAAGACCCAGCTTCTGGATTATTTGCGCGAAGCGCACGGCGCCAAGGAAAGCAAGCAGAAGATCACACTGACCCGCCGGCAAACGACTGAAATCAAGAAAGCTGATGCAACGACCGGCAAGGCGCGCACGATCCAGGTCGAAGTGCGCAAGAAACGCGTGCTGGTCAAACGCGAGGCAGCGGAACCGGAGAAGGTCGAAGAGCCGCAGCCTGTCGTCAAGAAACCCCTAATTGACGCTGCTGAACTCGCTACCCGCGAAGCGGAGGCTAAGCAGCACGCCGAACTGGCCTCGCGCCAGGCAGAAGACGCGGCAAAGAAGCAGGAAAAACGCAAAAAAGCCCAGGCTGCAGTTGAAACCGCCGCGGAAGTGGTGGTCGCCAAAGCAGAGTCTGCTGCTGCGCCCCCCGCAGATGCTGTTGCGGATCCCGTGGTCGAGGGCACGCTGCACAAGCCCACTGTGCCGGCCGCTGATGCGGCGAATAAGGCGAAGAAAAGCGCAAAAAAACCGGTAAAGCAGGTGATCTGGCAGGATCCCACAGCGCGCAAACGCAGCATCAAGACACGCGGTGATGCCACCGGCGGTCTCGGCTGGCGTGAACGTAAAGTGCATCGCACCACCCACAAGCAGGACGGCGACCAGCCGCACGGCTTCATGGCGCCGACCGAACCGATGGTGCGCGATGTCATGGTTCCGGAAACCATTACGGTCGGTGATCTCGCCCACAAGATGTCGCTCAAGGCCGCTGAATTGATCAAAGCGCTGATGAAACTGGGTACGATGGCCACCATCAATCAGGTTCTTGACCAGGACACCGCGATCATCCTTGTCGAAGAAATGGGCCATACCGCCAAGCGTGCCAAACTCGACGAGCCCGATGCTTTCCTGGCCGAATCAGCCGGACAGTCCGAGGTCAAATCGGAGTCACGCGCACCGGTTGTCACGGTGATGGGCCACGTCGACCACGGCAAGACCTCACTGCTCGATTACATCCGCCGCACCCGCGTTGCCAGCGGCGAAGCCGGCGGCATTACGCAGCATATCGGCGCCTATCACGTGGAAACCCCGCGCGGGATGATTACCTTCCTCGACACCCCCGGCCACGAAGCCTTCACGGCCATGCGCGCCCGCGGCGCCAAAGTCACCGACCTGGTCATCTTGGTGGTCGCTGCTGACGACGGTGTGATGCCGCAGACTGCGGAAGCCATTCACCACGCCAAAGCCGCGAAAGTGCCGATCGTAGTCGCTCTGAATAAAATTGATAAACCGGAAGCCAACGCGGAACGCGTCAAGCAGGATTTGGCCTCACGTGAAGTGGTCCCTGAAGAATGGGGTGGCGACACCATGTTCGTCGAAGTGTCGGCCAAGACCGGGCAGGGCATCGACAGTCTGCTGGAAAGGATTCTGTTGCAGGCTGAAGTGCTGGAACTCAAAGCACCGCGCGATGTACCGGCAAAAGGCATTGTTGTGGAGGCGCGTCTGGACAAGGGGCGCGGCCCCGTGGCCACCATTTTGATCCAGTCGGGCACCCTGAAGCGGGGCGACATCGTGCTCGCCGGTTCGGTATTCGGGCGCGTGCGTGCTTTGCTCGACGAAGCCGGCAAAACCATAGACACGGCGGGGCCTTCGATTCCGGTGGAAGTGCTCGGGCTGTCGGAAGTACCGGCAGCCGGGGCCGAAGTCATGGTGCTCGGAGATGAGCGCAAAGCTCGGGAAATCGCGCTGTTCCGCCAGGGCAAGTACCGCGACGTGAAACTGGCCAAGCAGCACGCCGCCAAACTCGAAAACATGTTCGAGCAAATGGGCGAGGGCGAGGTCAAAACTCTGTCGCTGATCATCAAGGCCGATGTACAGGGTTCCTTCGAAGGTCTGACACATGCGCTCAGCAAACTGTCGACGGATGAAGTGAAGGTCAATATTGTTCACTCTGCAGTCGGCGGCATTACCGAATCCGACGTCAATCTTGCACTGGCATCAAAAGCGGTCATCATCGGCTTCAACGCCCGTGCCGACGGCATGGCCCGCAAGCTGGCCGAGAGCAACGGCGTCGACATCCGCTATTACAACGTGATTTACGACGCGGTCGATGAAATCAAGGCGGCACTGACCGGCATGCTCTCACCGGAGCGCAAGGAAAGCGCCGTCGGCCTGGTCGAAATCCGCCAGGTATTCCGCATTTCGAAAGTCGGTGCCGTCGCCGGCTGTTATGTTCTCGAAGGCTTGGTGCGCCGCGGCTCGAAAGTACGGCTGCTTCGCGACAACGTCGTGATCCACGAAGGCGAACTCGATTCGCTGAAGCGTTTCAAGGACGATGCGCGCGAGGTCAAAGCCGGGTTTGAATGCGGCCTGTCCCTCAAGAACTTCAATGACATCAAGGAAGGCGACCAGCTCGAAGTCTTCGAGGTCGTCGAAGTGGCGAGGACTCTGTAACGCAGTTCCGGATGGTCATCCGGATCGTTGGCCGCAGATCGGGTCAGAATCTCCACATGCCAAATGCCTAAAGATTTTTCCCGCGGCCGGCGCATCGCCGACCAGATCCAGCGCGAATTGTCGGAAATCATCCGGCTCGAGCTCAAGGATCCGCGCGTCGCCCTGATCACGATCACCGACGTCGAGGTCACGCAGGACAACTCGCACGCCAAGATTTTTTTCACAGCGCTCGGCGAGCCCGTGCAGCAGGAAGCCGCCACCAAGGCACTCGAGCATGCCGCCGGTTTCCTGCGCAGCGCACTGGCGAAACGCATCCAGCTGCGCACCGTACCCCAGTTGCACTTTCACTACGACATTTCGGTCGAGCGCGGCGTGCGACTGTCGAAGCTCATCGACGAGGCCGTTGCCGACCCTGCGGGAAAAAAATCGTCGTGAAGCAGCCGTCGTGAAGCCGGCTGCCGCTGCCCGCGATGCGGTTGACGGAGTCCTGCTGCTCGACAAACCACGGGGGCTGACCTCACAGCAGGCCGTGGCCCGCGTCAAACGGCTGCTCAATGCGCGCAAGGCGGGTCATACCGGAACCCTGGATCCGCTGGCCGACGGCCTGCTGCCGATCGGTCTCGGCGAAGCCACCAAGTTTTCACAATTCCTGCTTGAGGCTGACAAACGTTATCTCGCCACGCTGCGCCTGGGCGCGGTGACGAGCACGGGCGACGCCGAGGGCGAGATCATCCAGGAACTGCCGGTGGCCGTGACCCCGGCGCAGATCACCGCGGTATTGCCGCGGTTTACCGGTCCGCAGCAGCAGATACCGCCAATGCATGCCGCGATCAAGGTCGACGGCAAACCGCTGTATGCCTACGCCCGTGCCGGCGAAACCATCGTGCGTGAACCTCGATCGATTATCATAAATTCTATTCAACTAATTGATTTTATTGATAAAGATATAAAATTACGCGTCTCCTGCAGCAAAGGCACTTATATCCGGGTGCTGGCTGAAGACATCGGTGCAGCGCTGGGCTGCGGCGCTCACCTGAGCGGGCTGACGCGGGAGGCGGCAGGCGGCCTGGATCTGGCCAATACCGTATCCATGGACGACCTCGAAGCCATGACCCTGCCGCAGCGGCTGGAATGCTTGCTCCCGGCCGATACCTTTGCCGCAGGGCTGCCCCGGTTCGATGTCGCAGAAGAAGATCAACGCCGGCTGGTCACCGGCCAGCGGGTGGATCTGGGCGTCACAGCTGCGACGGGACTGTGCCGTTTGTACGGGCCCTCAGGGGCTTTTATCGGCATCGGCGAGGTGGCCGCGGGGACGCTGCTGGCGCGCCGCCTGCTGACCCAACCGGCACCTGCGGTTCAGAGCCAAAACGGCTTGAGTAATCCGGTAGTTACAGGGTAGAATAGCGCGATTTTTCGTCGGAGATAGAAGACATGGCTGTAACCACTGCCCAGAAGGCACAGGTTTTGCAGGATTTCCAGCGCGCCAAGGGCGACACGGGTTCGCCCGAAGTCCAGGTTGCGCTGTTGACCGCGCGGATCACGGATCTGACCGATCACTTCAAAGCGCACAGCAAGGATCATCATTCCCGCCGCGGTCTGCTGCGGATGGTCAGCACGCGCCGCAAACTGCTGGATTACCTGAAAAGAACCAAAATCGAACAGTACAGGGCGCTGATCGAGCGTCTTGGCCTGCGCAAGTAATCTTGGTAAATAAGCAGGCGTATGCGGGTCTGTAATGCCAGCGTCCGTGCGCAGTCCGCACGGCGCATGGTTGGCAAGCTGATGCTGGGGAGCATTGGCAACTAGCCTTTAGTGATCCTCCGGAAGACCGCGTGTGCGGTCTTTTTGTTTTTGAGAACAGCAATTTTGAGCAGTGCAAAAAGAAAAGGAAATTCATTGTGAACCCGGTAAAAAAATCATTGATGTGGGGCCGCCACCAGCTGACGCTGGAGACCGGCGAAATCGCGCGCCAGGCTTCCGGCGCGGTCATGGTCACCATGGAAGATACGGTCGTGCTGGTCACCGTTGTCGGCGCACGCAACGCAAAGTCGGGGCAGGATTTTTTCCCGTTGACCGTTGACTACCAGGAACGCACCTATGCCGCGGGCAAGATTCCCGGCGGGTTTTTCCGTCGCGAAGGCCGCCCGTCAGAGAAGGAAATCCTGACCTGCCGGCTGATCGACCGCCCGATTCGCCCGCTGTTTCCTGAAGGTTTCTACAACGAAGTGCAGATCATCGCCACGGTGATGTCCTCGAACAACGAGATCGACTCGGACATTCCGGCCATGATCGGCGCATCCGCCGCGCTGGCACTCTCCGGCATGCCGTTTGACGGACCGATCGGTGCCGCGCGCGTGGGTTACAGCGACGGCCAGTACATTCTCAATCCGACCGCTACCGAACTGAAGACTTCGCAGATGGATCTGGTGGTCGCCGGCACGCAGCAGGCGGTGCTGATGGTCGAATCCGAAGCCCAGCAATTGCCGGAAGACGTGATGCTGGGTGCGGTCGTATTCGGTCACGAACAATTGCGCACCGTCATCGATGCGATCAACGAAATGGTCGATGAAATCGGTGTGCCGGAATACAACTGGACTCCGCCGCAAAAAGACGAGTCGCTCATCGCGCGTATGGCGCAAATCGCCGAAGCCGACCTGCGTCAGGCCTATCAAATCAAGCAGAAGCAGGCGCGCACCGTGCGCGTCAAGGAAATCAGTGCGAAAGTGATCGCCGAACTGCTGCCGGCCGATGCCTCGCCCGACCTGATCAATAGCGTCAAAAACGAACTGGGCAATCTCGAAGCGAAAATCGTCCGCAACCAGATCCTTGACGGTGAACCGCGTATCGACGGTCGTGATACCCGCACCGTGCGCCCGATCACCATCCGGACCGGCATCCTGCCGCGCACCCACGGCTCCGCGCTGTTCACCCGTGGCGAAACACAAGCCATCGTCGTTGCCACGCTGGGCACCTCACGCGACGAACAGATTGTCGATGCGCTGCAGGGTACTTACCGCGAGCGTTTCATGCTGCACTACAACTTCCCGCCGTATTCGACCGGTGAAACCGGCCGCGTCGGCACGCCGAAGCGCCGCGAGATCGGCCACGGTCGTCTGGCCAAGCGCGCGCTGGTGGCGGTGCTGCCGTCCGCTGAGGAATTCGCCTATTCCATCCGCGTTGTTTCGGAGATCACCGAATCCAACGGCTCAAGCTCCATGGCATCGGTTTGCGGCGGCTGTCTGTCGCTGATGGATGCCGGCGTGCCGCTGAAGGCACAAGTGGCGGGCATCGCCATGGGCCTGATCAAGGAAGGCAACCGCTTTGCGGTGCTGTCAGACATTCTCGGTGACGAGGATCACCTCGGCGACATGGACTTCAAAGTGGCCGGTACCGAGAACGGCATTACCGCGCTGCAGATGGACATCAAGATCAACGGCATCACCAAGGAAATCATGCATGCCGCGCTGAGCCAGGCGCGTGAAGGCCGCCTGCATATCCTGGAGAAAATGGGCAGCGCAATCAACGCGCCGCGCACCGAACTCTCGGCATGGGCGCCGCGCATGATCACCATGAAAATCAAGCCGGAAAAAATCCGTGACGTCATTGGCAAGGGCGGGGCGGTCATCCGCGCCATCACTGAAGAAACCGGCACCACCATCGACATCCAGGATGACGGCACAGTGGTCATTGCCTGCGTGTCTTCGGAAGGTGGCGAAAATGCCCGCAAGCGCATCGAGGAACTGACTGCGGATGTTGAGGTCGGCCGCATCTACGACGGCACCGTTCTCAAGCTGCTCGATTTCGGCGCGATTGTCAGCGTGCTGCCTGGTCGCGACGGCCTGCTGCATATTTCGCAGATCGCCAACGAACGCGTCAACAGCGTGGCTGACCACCTCAAGGAAGGCCAGGCGGTTCGCGTCAAAGTGCTCGAGGCTGATGAAAAAGGACGCCTGCGCCTGTCGATGAAGGCAGTGGCTGCACCGGCAGAAGCACAGCCTGCGCAGGCACAGTAAGTTGTTCAGGCCTGCGCCGGGATTGATTCCGGTGCAGGGCAATAAAAAAGGGAGCCTAGGCTCCCTTTTTTATTTGTGCCGTCTGCGCAAAGATCGTTTTATTTGGCGACCTGGCGCTCGCGTAACTCGTCCAGTGTCTTGCAGTCGATGCAGAGGGTTGCCGTCGGACGCGCTTCCAGCCGTTTGAGGCCGATTTCCACGCCGCATGAATTGCAGTAACCGTAATCCTTGGCAATGATGAGGCCGATGGTCTCATCGATTTTCTTGATCAGTTTGCGTTCGCGGTCGCGGTTGCGCAATTCCAGCGACATGTCGGATTCCTGGCTGGCGCGGTCATTGGGATCGGCAAAAATGGTGGCTTCGTCCTGCATCGTGTGCACGGTGCGGTCGATATCCTGGGACAACTCGCGTTTCATGTCCTCAAGCATCTTGCGGAAATGCGCCAGCTGTCGCGAATTCATGTACTCCTCTTTTGCCTTCGCGGGCTTGTACGCAGGGTAATTCTTGAGTATTTCAGTGGCCATGAGGACGATTATGCACTTTAAAAAAGAGCTTTAATAACAGAATTCGATACCCGTCGCAAGCAAACCCGGGGCTGTGTATCACCCCGTTGCAAGGGGCGCGTAATTGACGCTGGAGTCAGGGGCGGAGTATATTACGCGCCTTTGGTTCCGGCGGAAAAATTCCCGGCATGTCCGCTCATTTGTGCCCGTAGCTCAATCGGATAGAGCACCGGCCTTCTAAGCCGGGGGTTGTGGGTTCGAGTCCCGCCGGGCGCGCCACAAAACAGCGTGTTTAGATTGGTTTCGGTGGTGGCTGTAGCTCAGCTGGTAGAGTCCTGGATTGTGATTCCAGTTGTCGCGGGTTCGAGTCCCGTCAGCCACCCCACCCCTGATTGCCGCATATCGCTTTAGTGCATACCTCTACTGCACCCTACTGAATACGGCCAACTTATTTTGCACGTATCAGCCGCTGCTGTTCGCGCTGCCATTCCCGGTCTTTTTCCGTATCACGCTTGTCGTGCTGCTTTTTGCCCTTGGCCAGGCCGATTTCCAGTTTGATCCTGCCTTTTGAGTAATGCAGATTCAGCGGCATCAGGGTGTACCCTGCACGCTCAACGCTGCCGATCAGGCGGCTGATTTCCTCCGCATGCAGCAGCAGCTTGCGGGTGCGCGTGGGATCGGGCAGTACATGTGTTGATGCCGTGGGCAAGGGGCTGATGTGACAGCCGATCAGGAACAGCTCGGCATTGCCCACAGTCACGTAAGCCTCCTTCAACTGGGCGCGGCCGGCACGGATCGCTTTTACCTCCCAACCCTCCAAGGCAATACCCGCCTCAAAGCGCTGTTCGATAAAATAGTCGTAAAACGCCTTTTTGTTCTCAACGATACTCATTGCGTAACCAAGTCATGACAAGCCGTATTTTAACCGGGCCGGACACGGCGCTGCAGATTCCCGTATGAAAGTCACCCGTTCGGCACTGGTTCAATTCAGCGCCGCCCGGATGTTCGGGCTGGTGGATGACATCGAGCGCTATCCTGAATTTCTGCCCTGGTGCAGCAGCACTGCGGTGAGTTTGCGCGATCCGGCGACGACCCGAGCGACCATAACTATCAATTACCACGGCATCCGGCAGAGTTTTTCTACCGAAAATCACAAGCAGTTTCCGCAGCGAATGACCATACGGCTCGTCGAAGGCCCGTTCAAGACGCTGGATGGCGAATGGCTGTTTACGCCACTGGACGAGCAGGCCTGCAAGATCGACTTCCATCTGCACTATGAGTTTTCCAGCATCCTGCTGGAGAAACTGCTGGGGCCCGTGTTCGGTTACATCGCCGGCACCATGATGGATGCCTTCCTGAAGCGGGCAGAGCAGCTATACCGCTCCTGAGCCCGATGAAAGTTTCCGTCGTTTATGCC
>JAKFUS010000029.1 GCA_021732605.1 Betaproteobacteria bacterium
CATCGGCCTGTTTGAGAAAACCGATGATCTGTTCTTCGCTGTATCTGCTCTTCTTCATGTCCGTCATTCTCCATGATTTGACGGACTTCTCTACTTCAGATTGGTAGGGCTGGCGGGGAGAAGGTCACAGCGCCAAAAGCAATCAGTGTTTTGGCTTTCCCAATGTCGTTATTCGAAATCGCATCCCAAAGAAAGCTCTCAGCCTGCGCGGATGGGATTAGCGAAAACGCGACCAGACCAGTTAGCACATAGAGGAACTGCCTAACAATTGCGCGGGACGCTCTTTTCATGACGCCCAACATTGTGGTGAACGGCGGGCGACGTTTGCCCGTCCGTTCCACCTGTAGTTAGGCACTTCGCCGATCATGCTTCTATTCCTGACGATGTGATTCGGTAGTTCGGGTAGGTCTCCGTATTCATAACTGGGTACACGCGTGTCTCCTTTGGAAGAACCTTGTATGCCCCAGTGGACACGTCAATTAATAGTTGCCCCTGATAGTTACCGCAGTGCACGTTGGTTAGGAAGTACCTATCGCCAGGCAAGAACACGCTTCGCAGCAGGCCATTTATGCAGTGATATGGGCCCTTGAAACCCTTGCCGCGTGTCACCGCAAGAGCTTCCCTGCCGTTCAGGGTGAGCCGCTGGGTGCCGTCCGACTTCCGTTCGAGGGCTACTTTCCTCTCTCGAAGAACGCCTCGCTCATAGTCTTGTAACGCAAAGGAATAAAAGAAAGCCGAGCGATCGTCGGCAATCGGCACAGCTTCCGCGATGACGTGAACCTTGCTTCCATCAAAGTACTTGGGGACTAGGCTGCCCTTCTCATCCGGTTCGGAAAAATAGACACTTCCGGCTGCCCCCAAGAAGAATTTTTGCGCCCGAAACGGTTTAATGACCTGCTTGGATTGTAACGTTGTGGTGTCAAACAGCCACAGCTCACCCTTCTGAGAAAAGAGCTGTGACCCCTTTGACGCGTAGTATTCATCGCGGACGTAATACAGCAGTCTTGAATCGCTCGACCACTGAAAGCCGTCGTCTCTAACAAACTGCTCCCCGACTGGCTTGGGTTCACGATAGATCGAGGACACTGCGGTGATGCTGTGATTGGAAATGCCATCACCAGAGACCACCAAGAGCTGGTTTCCTGCTACGACCGCAGCACGTTTTGTATCTGGCGCAACCAGGACACGTGTGAGGTGCCCTTCTAGGATTGGCTTCACTTGATGGTCGATGCTGTCCGAGTACCTCAACGTGTTTCCTATGGAGTAGAAGAAAGGCGACTCTGAACGCTCTGCAAAGGCCTCGGGTTTGAACCCGACAATATCGGATGGATGTGAGTCCCACCAAACCCAAGCCCAAATGCCGAAAAAGCCTGCAATGGGCAGTCCCACTATGACTGCTAACGATATAAGTCCAATTCGAAGCCACCGGGGCATGTGTGAATAGTGCCTAACGTCCCGGTTAAGCGGCGCGTTTTTGCGTCCGCTTTGAACCGGCGGTTAGACCCTTCGCTGCAATCTTGCGCAGCTCTTCATTGATTCGCGTTTGATAGCCACGGCCTTGAGACTTGAAAAATGCCATCACGTCGGCGTCGAGACGAACGGTAGTCAGCACCTTGGTGGGTGACTTTTGAGGACCGCGGCCACGCCTGAGAACGGGAGCGCCCAGCATTTCCTCGGACCACGGCGGATTGTCCGGGTCAGCGCGTTTATTTGAAGTAGTCTTTGGCAACTTTAAAGTAGTAGCGCGTTTCATGTTTTTCCGCCTTGCGTAAAGAGATGATGTGTGGGCCTGCGCGGCGTTCGGTATGCACCATCACGACCGGGTCACCTTCCAATATACCGAAGGTAACCAAGCGCTTTTCGCCGTAAGCGTGGCGAATATCTTCGCGCGTGATCGTGAAGTTGTCCCAAATGGCCTCGCAACCGGCGAAGTCGAGGCCGTGATCCTTAATATTTCTCCGGCGCTTCGCTTCGTCCCAAGTAGTCACTAGTAAATTGTAATAACAAAATACTGGTTACACAAGTAGAATATTTCGAAAGGCCTAACGTGATTTAGACCGCAAAACTGCGGCATAACAGCGGGGCTTGCGGTCTAACATTCCTGCCTCCCGTGCCAGAACTTGCTTTTATTCAAAAGTTTGGCTTAGACTACTGTATATATGTACAGGTTTAACAAAAAGGCCAAACCCGTCAGGCCGCCCCTACAGTCCACCCGGCTGCTGGATCAGCTCCGGGAGCGCATCCGTTATTTGCATTACAGCTTAAGGACTGAGAAGACTTACGTCTACTGGGCGCGGTCTTACATCCGCTGGCACAAGCTGCGCCACCCGGCCGAAATGGGCAAACGCGAGGTCGAGGCCTATCTCACCTGGCTTGCCTGCCAGCGCTCGGTATCTGCTTCCACCCACCGCCAGGCGCTGTCGGCGCTGCTGTTCCTCTATAAAGAAGTGCTGGAAATCGAATTGCCCTGGCTGGACGAGATCGGGCGGCCCCGGACGCGTGAGCGACTGCCGACCGTCCTCTCGCGCGAAGAGGTTGAACGGATGCTGGCCTTGATGGAGGGCGAAGTCGGATTGCTGGCGCGGCTTTTGTACGGCACGGGGATGCGCCTGATGGAGGGCTTGCGGCTGCGGGTCAAGGATGTGGATTTTGACCGGCGCTCGATCATCGTCCGTGAAGGCAAGGGCGGGAAAGATCGTGTCGTGATGCTGCCGCAGTCGCTGCGCCAGGCCCTGCACGAACAACTCGCACGTGCGCGTGCTTTATGGGCCGAAGACCGGGCAGCCGGTGTTCCGGGTGTAGAGATGCCTGATGCACTTGCACGCAAGTATCCCCGTGCTGCTGAAACCTGGACCTGGCACTGGGTCTTTCCGTCGCCGACCTTGTCCACCGATCCGCGCAGCGGAGTTCGCTGACGTCATCATTTATATGAGGAGCGCCTGCAGCGCGCGATCAGGAAAGCGGTTGCGCGCGCGGATATCAACAAACCGGTTTCGGTCCATACGCTGCGCCACAGTTTTGCGACCCATTTGCTGCAGTCAGGTTATGACATCCGCACCGTGCAGGAACTGCTGGGCCACGCCGATGTAAAAACGACGATGGTGTACACACACGTGCTGAAGGTCGGTGGTGGTGGCGTGCGCGTCGAAGCGCGGAGCAGGGGCCCCATTCCATGGGGATGCGACCGCGTAGGCGCGCATAAAGACAGCGGGTTGTATTCGACGCGCGCATCCAGCTTCGGGGTCGCACCTACGGGCTATGCCCGCAGGCACTGCTCCGCCCTACGCTGTCGCAGCCCGCTGGATTCTGCGCCGGGGACCCCGCGCGTTGAGCAATCCAGGGCGTTTTACGATATCGCGCCGCAGGCGAACGTCACGCAAATATATCAATAAAAACAAATATTTATATAATGTTTGGCAAGTATCGGCAGCACCGATACAAAACAGTCCGTCAAAACACGCGGCTCAGAGTTCGAGCGTTGTTGACGGTCAGATCGAGCGGCCGTCGTAGTACTGAACTGGAATACTCTCCAGATCGACATCTTCCAGGCAGCGGATGTTGATGGCCGCCATGGCATTGCCCTTCGGATCCGTGGCCTCACCATAGGGATGTATGCCGCATACCGCGCAGAAACGGTGTTTGATCGCGTGTTTGTTGAAGGTGTAGGTGGCCGCTGCGCTGTCGGTCGTGAGCAGGCGGAGTTTGTCGCGCGGCACGAACCACATCAGCGCGCCCTTGCGCTGGCAGAAGGAGCAGTTGCAGGCCATCGCACCCTTGATTTCGCCTTCGGCTTCAAATGCGACTTTGCCGCAATGACAGCTGCCTTTATGGATCATCGTTTTCCTCTTCGCTCAGAACTCGATGCCAAGATTGATCGAGTAAAACCGTTGCTTCCCGCTGCCGCCAAGCGGCGTCTGGAATTCCTCGCTACGTTTGATGCGCGTCACCGACAAACGGACTTTGTCGATCCGCCCTGACAGGCCGGCGGTAATGTCGTACACCTTGTCGTTGCGCGCAATACCCGGGCCGTCGCGAAACAATGAGCCGTCGAGAAAAATATTGTGCGCGACCAGCCGGCCATCGACGCCGGTGAAGGCGAACCATTCCCAGGATTGGTAACGTCCTTCATCCTGCTGACGGCGGGCGTTTTTGAGCAGCGCGCCACCGGGTTCGATGCCGTCGGGCCCGAAGCCGGTCATGTTTTGGCCCAAGCGTACGATACCGCCGGCGCGTGCCAGGGTCATGATGGTGCCGATACTGAGCCCGGCATGCGGTACGAACTGGATGCCGTTGCTGTCGCCGTAGCGCCGCTTGTGCACATAAGTCAGCAGGATGCCGGGTTCGGCGCGGATCTGGTTGCCCCAACCTTTGGGCTCCACCGCATCGACGACATACTCATGCCAGAACGTCTGAACCTGCCGGCCCAGCGCGGGTGAACCGACAAAACCCAGATCGAATTCAACAGTATGCAGCCGGTCTTCCTTGACGCTTTGCGCAACCGCGCCGATGTAAGCCCAGGCCGCCCACGGCCGGTCATTCGGCTGCGGTGCGGCGATGGTGATGTTGCGCGGTGTGTACAGGTTCTGCCCGATGAACAGGCCGAAGTGGTTGCTGGCGCCGTCGGTGATGGCATCGAGCAGCGTATTGGGTGCCAGCGTGAACAGCTTGCTGACCTTGTCTGCCGGGATACCGCCGCCGATCTTTAAACCGTTGGTGTAGTAACGATCGGTGCCGCCAATCGAGTCGTTTTCGATAAAAATCTGGATCTCGCTGCCACGCAGATCCAGCGGCGGTTTGGCCGTAGCTTCGGCGGCTGACGCCGGAGCCGCACACCACAAAAGGCCTGCCACAACAGCCCTTAACAAGTCTTGATGTAAGCGCCCACTGATATACATATTTTCCTTATAAATCAATACGATACTTCTTAATTTTACGTGGGTCCAGAGTCATCCCGATGCCCGGGCCGGCGGGCAGTAGCAGCTTACCGTTTTTGATCACTGGGTCTTCATTGGCGACGTGATCTTTGGCGTCGATGAAGCTGGAAAACTCGTGCGCATGCGACGTGGTGTAGGTGCTGGCGAAATGCGCAGCCGCCACGCAGCCGATCTGCATGTCGGCCTGGGTGCCGTTGTGCGCCGGTGTGTAAAACGATTGTGCCAGTGCCAGCACCTGCCGCGACCGGGTGTACCCGGTGCGCGCGCATTTGATGACCACGGCGCGGATGGCGCCGAGTTTGAGTTCATGCAGCACATCGTCCGGCGTCATGCAGGAATCATCGCCGGAAATCGGCACGCGGCTGCGCTCGGCACAAAAGCGTTTTCCGGCACCGTCGCGCGCTGGGATCGGTTCTTCGATCAGCGCAACATTGACCTCTTCAAAATAAGGCGCGGTTTCCAGCAGATCCTGCGATGAGTAGCCTTGGTTGCAGTCAATGGTGATCTCGTGCTCGTCACCGACCAGCTTCCTCAAGGCGCGCAGCAGCGCAATGTCGCGCTTTTTGTCGATGCCGCATTTGACCTTCCACGCCTTGAAGCCGTACTGGCGGATCATGCGTTCAGCCTCGGCGAGCATTTCCTTGTTCGAGCCCAGCATCAGCCTGCGGTTCACCGGCAACGCCTTCGGCGTGCCGCCGAGTAATTGCGCGCAACTGATGCCCAGATGTTTTGCCTGGGCATCAAAAATCGCCATGTCGATTGCGGACTTGGCCGCGGGATTACCGGCGTACTGGTCGAACACCGCCCACACCCCCGCTACATCGAATACATCGACGCCTTTCAGTTTCGGTGCGAAATGATCCTTGATGATGGTGGTGATCGACTGCTGGGTTTCGCCGTAAATGGTCGGCCGCGGCGGGGCGTCGGCAATACCCTGGCTGCCGTCGCTCAGCGTGACCACGACGATCACGTTGTCGATGTCCTTGATTTCGCCGCGCGCCCATTTGATCGGCTGCAGCAGCGGCACCACCACCGGGATGGCTTCGATGGAACGGATGGTGAGTTTGCTGTCAGTGGGCTTCATGGGGTTATCAGGTCTTGAGAAAAATAGAAGGGCCCTGAAAAATTGTCAGGCGCAGCCCTGACAAGGAGGGACGAATTTTATAACGTCGGGCTGCGACGAGACATTACCTGACGGTAAGGCGAGGAGCAACGCAGCGCCCGACGCAGTCAGGGCAAGTCTGACGATTTTGCAGGGAATACTTAATAACTGGTGGGCCAGGTGCGCATGAGATGCTGCCCGATACCGTTGGTCATGCGCATGCGATGCACTTCAAGCATGCGGATCAGCCAGTCGCGGGTGTCGCGCGGATCAATGACATCCTGCGCGGTGTAGATCGCCGCCATGTCGTAGGGCGAAGTGCCTTTGGACATTTTGGCAACCGCATCCTTGAATTTTTCAGGCTCTTTTTCCGGGTCGACGCCGAACACCACCTTGGCGCCGAAATCGGGTTTCATGAAACTGACTTCAGCGGTCAGCCAGCAGGCGAGTTCATCGGTATTGCCACCGGCACCCATGTTGGACACGGCCAGACCGTAGCTTTTACGCACAATCACCGAGATTTTCGGCACGGTAACCAGCGTCATCGCGTTCAGCCAGTTCATCACCTTGCCGGTGACACCGCGCTGCTCGCCCTCGAGGCCGATCAGGAAGCCGGGTTGATCGACCAGCAGTACGATCGGGATGTTGAAGGAATCGCAGAGTACAAAAAACGCCTGCACCTTCTGACAGGCATCGACGTCGATGGCACCGCCCTTGAACAACGGATTGTTGGCAATGATGCCCACCGACTTGCCGTCCAGCCGCGCCAGCGCGGTGACCAGGGTTTTGCCGAAGCGTGATTTCATTTCGAACATCGAACCGCGGTCGACGATGCACTGGATCACCTTGCGCATGTCGTAGACCTGGTTGGCCGATTCCGGGATCAGCTTCATCACGTCCTTGATCGCCTCGTCCGAACCTTCAGGCACGGGATATTCCGGCGGCGGCTGCATATTGTTGCTCGGCAGATAGGACAAAAACTGCTTGATGGCGTCGATGGCCTGTTCGTCGGTATCGACCACCTGATCGGCGATGCCGCTGACATCGGCATGCACACGCCAGCCGCCGAGTTCTTCGCCGTCGACCTGTTTGCCGGTGGCCATGGAAATCAGCCGCGGACTGGACACCGCCATGATTGCGCCCTTGCGCATCACGCAGAAATCCGACATCGAGCCGTACCACGCCGAGGAGCCGTAGCAATGGCCGAGCACGCCCGCTGCCCACGGCACCTCGCGCATGCGCAGATATTCCTGCGGATCGTCCTTGGAGCCGATGGAGGATGCGCCCATCACGTCAGGCATGCGCGCACCTGTGGATTCGCCGAGAAACACCAGTGGGATGCCACGTTTTTTCGCGACCCCCTTCATATGCTTCAGCTTGCGGATATTGATCTGCGCGCTGGACGCGCCTTTGACCGTGAAGTCGTTAGACACCACCGCGGCTTCGCGACCGTTGATGCGACCATAACCCGCCACTTTGCCGTCAGCCGGCATAGTGGCCTTGTCTTCAGGACGGCTCGATGCAGCATGCAGACCGGATTCGCTGAACGAACCCGCATCGAACAAACGGTCGATCCGCTCTCGTGCATTGAGCAGCCCCTGTGCCTTGCGCTCAGCCAGTTTCTCCGGGCCGCCCATGCCCAGTGCCCGCTGTTTACGCGCATCGAGTTCCTTGATCAGTTCTTCAAAGGCCATATCAGAGTTTGACATCCAGGTTACGTACCAGATCACCCCATTGCTTGATGCCGGAGCGCATGGAGTCACGTAGTTGTTCCGGCGTACCGCCGGCAGGTTCGGTGCCATCGGCCGCAAACGCGGCTTTGACTTCCGCACGCTGCAGCGCAGCGTTGATGTCGGTGTTGAGTTTGGCAATGATGATTTGCGGCGTTTTTGCCGGTGCCAGCACGGCGAACCAGGTCGCCGCCGAATAACCGGGCAGGCCCGCTTCGGCAATTGTCGGCACCTCCGGCAACACCGGAGAGCGCTGGGCTGAAGTCACGCCCAACACACGCAACCGTCCGCTCTTGATCTGCGGCACCGCCACCGGAAACGGCGCAAACGACACCTGAATCTGCCCGCCGATGACATCGGTCACTGCGGGATTCGCGCCCTTGTACGGGATATGCGTCATCTGGATACCGGTCAGCGCCTTGAAGTGCTCGGCAAACAGATGGTTCCAGGTGCCGTTGCCGGCAGAGCCGTAATTCAGTTTGCCGGGATTGGCCTTGGCATAGGCAATCAGGTCGCTGACGTTTTTCACAGGCAGCGCCGGATTCACCACCAGCAGTCCCGGTGGCTGTGACACCAGCACCACGGGAGCCAGGTCTTTCAGCGGGTCATAGCCGAGTTTCGGAAACAGGCTGGGGCCGACGAGGATATTGCCGAAGGAAGCGAGTGCGATGGTGTAGCCATCGGCCGGCGCCTTGGACAACATTTCCACGCCCACCGTACCGCCGGCACCGGCACGGTTGTCGACGACCACCTGCTGGTTCCAGGCTTCGGTCAGTTTCTGCGCGATCAGCCGGCCCTGCACATCGGTGTTGCCGCCGGGTGCGAAGGGCACGATGAAACGCACGGGACGCGTCGGATAATTCTGCGCAGCCAGCGGTGTGATGGCGGTGAACGCCGCAACGGCGGCGATGATGATTTTGTACATGCCCTCTCCTCCTGCAAACGGCCAGCGTCGTGGCGCGCCGGCTCCTGTCTCAATAACTGGTCGGCCAGTTGCGCAGCAAATGTTGTCCCACGCCGTTATTCATGCCCTTGCGATGCACTTCCAGTGTGCGAATCAGCCAGTCGCGGGTATCGCGCGGATCGAGCACATGCTGCGCTTCGTAGAGCTCAGCCAAGCCCCAGGCGGAGGTATCGCGCTCGACTTCCGCTTTCAGCTTGGCGAATCTCTCTGGATCGTCCTGCTGTTTGACGCCGTAGAGCACGTTGACTGATATCGCCGGATCCATGAAGCCGAGATCAGCCATCGGCCACACCGCGACCTCGTCGGCATTTTTGCCGCCGGCCATGTTGATGAAGGCCTGGCCGTAATTCTTGCGCATGATGATGGTCAGCTTGGGTACGGAAACCTGGGTCAACGCGTTCATCCAGTTGATGACCTTGCCCGGCATGCCGCGGATTTCACCCTCGACGCCGATCAGGAAGCCCGGCACGTCGACCATGAATACCAGCGGGATGTTGAATGAATCACAGAGCACCATGAAGCTGATGACTTTCTGTACCGCATCGGCATCGAGTGCGCCGCCCTTGAACAGCGGATTGTTGGCGATGAAGCCGGTGCTTTTGCCATCGACCCGCGCCAACATGGTGGTGATCGATTTGCCGTAACGTTCCTTCAGCTCAAAACACGAATCCTTGTCAGCAACAGCGGCGACGATCTTGCGCACGTCGTACACCTTGGCGCGCGATTCCGGCAGGATGTCGAACATGTTTTTGCAGGCATCGTCCGAACCTTCCGGCACCGGATGTTCGGGTGGCGCCTGCATGTTGTGGCTGGGCAGATAGGAGAGGAATTTTTTGATCGCATCCATCGCCTGCTGATCGGTATCCACCGCCATGTCGGCGAGACCGGACACACCCGTCAGCAGTTTCCAGCCACCGAGGTCTTCGGCTTCGATCGGCTTGTTGATCGCCATCGACGTTACGTTGGGACTGGCGATGGCCATGATCGCGCCCTTGCGCATCACGACAAAATCCGACATGGCAGAGTACCAAGTCGACGAGCCATAACACTGGCCGAGCAGCGCCGAACACCAGGGCGATTCACGCAGCCGCTGATACTCGGTCGGATCCTGGGCAATGATCGCGCGGCCGGCGGAACCCATGCGGTCGGGCATGCGCGCGCCCGAGGATTCGCCGAGCATGACCAGCGGCATGCCGCGTTTGGTCGCGATCTGCTTCACATGCTTGATCTTTTTCATGTTGATCACCGCGCTGGATGCGCCAAGCACGGTGAAATCGTTCGACACCAGGCCGATTTCGCGGCCGGCGATTTTGGCAAAGCCGGTGACTTTGCCGTCAGCGGGGGTCTTGTGTTTGACCTCGGGCCGGTTGCTGCGGGCGAAGCGGCCGGATTCGATAAAGGAGTCCGGATCGATCAGGTAATCGATGCGCTCGCGGGCATTCAGATGGCCTTCGGCCTTGCGCTTGGCGAGCTTCTCCGGCCCGCCCATGCCCATCACTTCTGCGGTTCTTTGCTTGTATTCTTCGATCAGTTTTTCGAACGCCACGGCAATTCCTCTTGTTTCAGCACGGATTTAGCGGGATTTTGAGTGCCTGAAGCATAGCTTGAGGCACTTATTGTCGTCAAGAAGATTGTTAACAATAATACAAAATAAGGTGCCACCGCTGTTCATACAAGCTGGGGTTACCGCCCGCTGCCAGACTCAAGCACCCAGCAGTCTGCGCGCCAGCAGCGATTGCATGTCACGACGTCCGTCCACGATCAAGTAGATGATGACCTGATGATCGACGATCCGGTAGATCACACGATAAGGCTTGAACAAAACCTGCCGGTATTCCCTGATGCCGAGAGCGACCAGCTCTTTCGGATAGCTGCCGCGTTCAGGAAACCTCGCCAGGCTCTCCACAGTTTCCATCAAGCGGTCGAGCAAGTGATGCGCCTTGGAAGGACTATCGCTGTGAACAACGTAATCGTACAAGGCTTCGAGATCGCGCTCGGCGCCGCCCGTGAGCAGCACCCGGAATTGCACCGGCTTGCCGGCCATCAGTCAGGATTGCGCTTCGCACGCAGGCGCGCGACGACTTCTTTTGCAGGCTTGAGCTGGCCCGCCACAACTTCCAGATTGCCTATTGCCAGAATTTTCAACAGCGCCAGGGTCTCCTGCGTTTCCTCGTACGAAGCCACATCCTGCAGCACGGCTTTGGCCTCGCCATTCTGGGTAATGACCAGAGGCTCGCGTTGTTCAGCGATGTGCGTCAAGACTTCGGCCGCGTTGGCCTTGAGGTAGCTGATCGGTTTGACTTGGGTCGAGTAACGCATGGTTTGCCTTTCAGTTTGTGTGGACTGAATATAGTCTTTTTATGGTCCGGCTGCAAGACACGACACAGATTGCATCCTCAGGTGCAGAGCTGCCGATTGCCGAGCGTAGCCTATAAGGAGCGCGCCCCGAAGGAAGTCACCTTGGGTGGCAGCGAATTACAGGTGACGAACCCCGCTGTTTTCATCGAGGCTATCGCCGGTTGTCGCGTGGGTAGTCCGGAATGGATCATTGAGGGACATGACATGCGGCGCAATGCGCCCCGGAGGAAGTCCCCTTGGGGGGCGCTGCGCTTATTGCGCCCTACGAGTTCTGTTGGGCGGCACATCAATCTACCCGGGCGCCCGTGGCTTTAACGACCTTCGCCCACTTGTCGATTTCCGCCATCAGCAACGCGTTTGCATCGGCCGGCGTACCTGGCTTGAGCGTTGCGCCATGCGTCAGCAGCCGCGTGCGCACCGCCTGGTCATCCAGCGCTTTTTTCAGTTCGTCGTTAAGCCGCGTAATGACTGCGGTCGGGGTGCGCACGGGCGCCAGGATGCCCCACCAGGAACTGGCCTCGAAACCCGGATACCCTGACTCGGCAAACGTCGCCAGCTGCGGCGCCGCTTCGGAACGCTCGGCACTGCCGATGGCGATGCCGCGCAGTTTGCCCGCATCGATGTGCGGCTTCAGCGAAGTGATGTTGTCCGTGACCAGCGGCACGAACCCCGCCATGGTATCGACAATCGCCGGGCCCGCGCCTTTATACGGGATGTGCGTAAAGTCGGCCTTCGATACCAACTTGAATAATTCAATGCCGAAATGCGACGCGGTGCCGATGCCGGGACTGGCGAAATCGATCTTGCCGGCGCGCGCATGCGACAGCGCCACTAGTTCTTTTGCCGTGCGCGCAGGCAACGAAGGATGGGCGGCAAGCACTACGGGGATGACGCCGATCAACCCGATAGCGTTGAAATCCTTGCGCGTATCGTAGCTGAGCTTGGCATACAGACTGTGGTTGATGGCCTGCGTGGTGAAGGTCTGGATCAGCACCGTGTAGCCATCGGCTGGCGCCGTCGCAACCAGGCCCGCCGCCAGTGTAGTGCCGGCGCCGGGACGATAATCAATGATGAACGGTTGCCCGATCAGTTCGCCCATGCGCGGCGTGATGCTGCGCGACAGGAATTCGCCGGTGCCGCCGGGTGCGAAAGGCACGATCATGCGGATCGGCTTGGCCGGATAGGTTTGCGCAATTGCCGGTGTGACAAGCGCGGCACACAGTGCCCAGATCAGTCTCACCACGCAGTTAGACATGATTTTATCCTTTAAAAACAAATAATTACATCGATTTGACTCCCGAGCTTCTGTTTCCTGCTGCTCAGTCGCCGCGCAGCATGTGCCGCGCGATGACGAGTTGCTGAATCTGGCTGGTGCCCTCAAACAACCGGAACAGCCGCACATCACGGTACAGGCGTTCAACAGCCGAAGCCTGCATATAACCGGCACCACCGTGAATCTGCACCGCACGGTCCGCCACACGCCCGACCATTTCTGAGGCAAACAATTTGGCACAGGACGCTTCCATGGTGATGCTGGTGCCGTTGTCTTTTTTACGCGCGGCCTCCAGCACCATGCTCCGTGCAGCATAAATCTCCGCTTTGGAATCCGCGAGCATGGCCTGGACGAGCTGGAATTCAGCGATGGGTTTGCCGAACTGCTGACGCTCCTTGGCATAACGCAGCGCTTCATCCAGCAAGCGCTCGGCAGCACCAACGCACACCGCGGCGATATTCAGCCGCGCCTTGTCGAGCACTTTCATCGCGGTCTTGAAGCCCTGTCCTTCTTTGCCGCCGATGATGCTGCTGACCGGCACGCGCACATTGTCAAAAATTACGTCGGCGGTATGTGAGCCGCGCTGGCCCATTTTTCGGTCAGCGGGACCGACACTGAGTCCCGGCGTGTTGCGTTCAACGATGAAGGCCGATACACCCTTGGCATCCTTGGATTGCAGATCGGTGCGCGCCATCACCGTAAACACGCCCGCTTCCGGGGCGTTGGTGATGTAACGCTTGGTCCCGTTCAATACGTAATAGTCACCGTCGCGGCGCGCGGTGGTTTTCAGCGAACCGGCATCGGAGCCGGATTCAGGTTCAGTCAGCGCGAAGGCGCCGGTGATTTCGCCGGTGGCCAGCCGCGGCAGGTATTTCTGTTTTTGTTCGGCAGTACCGTCAATGACGATGCCCTGCGCGCCGATCCCGGTGTTGGTGCCGACGCGCGAGCGGAACACCGGGGACGCGTAACACAGCGCCATCGAAGTCAGCACTTCTTCTTCGCTGGTAAAACCGAGGCCGCCGTATTCTTCGGGAATGGTCAGGCCGAACAGGCCCATGGTGCGCATGTCGGCAACGATATCCGCGGGAATTTCATCCGCTTCGGTAACTTCCTCCTCACGCGGAATCAGTTTCTCGCGCACCAGGCGCGAGACGGTGTCGAGCAGGATGTTGAATGTTTCGGGATCGCGGATCATGGCATCGACAACATTTCACAGCAGCAGACGGTCACAGCGTGATGCCGGCCTGCTCAATGACCTTGCGCCATTTGGCCTGCTCGTTATTGATGAAATTCGCGAATTCCTCCGGCGTGCCGCCGACCGGCTCTGCGCCCTGACTGGACAAGCGCTCGCTGACGTCCGGCAGCTTCAGGATACGCGCGGTTTCTGTCGACAGTTTTTGCACAATGCCGCGCGGTGTGCTGGCCGGCGCCAGCAGGCCGAACCAGGAGCCCGCCTCGAAACCCGCAACACCGGCCTCCTGCATCGTCGGCAGGTTAGGTATGGCCGCTGAGCGTTTTGCCGTGGTCACCGCCAGACCGCGAATCCGGCCGGACTGCACATGCGGCAGGTATGGCGGCATATTGTCGATCACCACCTGAATCTGCCCGCCAGCCAGATCAGCCAGCGTCGGTGCGCTGCCCTTGTAGGGCACGTGTGTCATCTTCAATCCGGTGCTGGTCTTGAACAGTTCGGCCGACAAATGACCGGTGCTGCCCTGGCCCGGTGAGCCGTGATTGAGCTTGCCGGTGGCGCCATAGGCGATCAGTTCCTTGACGCTTTTCGCCGGGAGGGCGTTGTTGACGACGAGAATGTTCGGCACGATGGCAACCAGGCTGATCGGTGAAAAGCTCTTCACGGCATCCCACTTCAGCTTCGGGTACAGCGTGTTGTTGATGCCATGGGTCGCAGCAGTGCCCATGGTGATGGTGTAACCGTCGGGGCTGGCATTGGCGGTCAGTTCGGTGCCTATATTGCCGTTGGCGCCGGGGCGGTTGTCGATGATCACCGACTGGCCCCAGGCTTCGGTCATTTTCTGGCCGACCGCACGCGCGAGGATGTCGGTGGTGCCGGCAGGCGTATAGGCGACCACGATACGTATCGGCCGGGACGGATAGTTCTGCGCGTGCGCGGCTGCAATCGACACGCACAGCATCATGAACAGCCCTGGGTTGCGCCATGCTCGCATCAACATCTCCTTTAATGATCATTCACTTTTGATGCCGGCGGCCTTGATTACCTTGGCCCACTTGTCAATTTCGTCCCGGATAAAAGCCGCATATTGTTCCGGCGTATTGCCCGCCGGATCAGCGCCCAGGCCCAGCAATCGGTCGCGCAGTTCCGCATTGTTCAGCGCGCGCACCGCTTCGCTGTTGAGTCGCGCGATAATGGCTTGCGGCGTCTTGGCCGGTGCCGACAGGCCGTACCACGAAGTGACCTCGTAGCCCGGCACGCCACTTTCAGCTACCGTAGGAATATCCGGTGCGGCCGACGAGCGCCTGGCCCCGGTCACCGCCAGTGCCCGCAGCTTGCCGGCACGCGCCGGATTGATGACCGTAGGCACGTTGCCGAAGTACAGCGAGACTTCACCTGACAACAGACCAGTCAGCCCCGGCCCGCCACCCTTGTAGGCAACATGCACCCATTTCACCCCGGTCATGAATTTGAACAGTTCTGCCGACAGATGCACCGTGGTGCCGATGCCGGATGAACCGTAATTGATCTCGCCCGGATGTTTTTTGGAAAATGCGATCAGTTCTTTTACATTTTTCACCGGCAGCGACGGGTGCACCACCAGCAGGTTCTGCGATTCCGCTATCAATGTGATGAAAGCAAAATCCTTGATGGAATCAAAATTGAGCTTGATCATCGAGGGGTTGGTGGCATGGCCGGGCCCATTGAGCAAGATGGTGTAGCCGTCGGGCGCCGTGCGCACGAACATTTCCGAGGCAATCGCGGTATTGGCGCCGCCGCGGTTTTCCACCACCACCTGCTGTCCGAGGCCCTCGGAGAACTTGGGCGCAAACAGACGCGCCACGATGTCGTTGGTGCCCCCGGGCGGAAACCCGACAATGAAGCGGATAGGCCTGTTGGGATAGTTCTGGGCTGCCAGCGGCGCAGCGGCAGACAGCAGCAGGACGGCGAGACTCAGAAAACTGATGCTTCGCATGGGCTCCTCCTGATCCTGCTGTTTATGCGGCCGCGATTATCTTTTCTTCACCACGGTCAGCGTTTTTTTTGCGGGATCGACACGCACAATATCACCGGTGCGAATGATTGCATACGGGTCTGGGGACCAGCCCTCAGTGATGGTAATTCCGGCAAATACGGCACCCTGCACCATCACCGGATTGGTGACGCCGAATACGAACGCCTTCGGAGCAATGCCCTTGTGCTGGATGTCATAGAACGCCCAGCCCGCGGCAATGCCGCCCTTGGCGCTGGGCGTGATCAGAATCTTGCCCTTGATGTTGTGGCCTTCCAGCGCATGGCCCGGTCGCGAGATCAGCCCGCTCCAGCGGTCGAGGTCGTATCGCGGCGAAAAGCCTTCCGTTGAGACCAGCGCCTCGCCTTCGACCACCGCGCCGAAGGCGCGTTTGACGCGGATGGTTTTCAGCGGCGCGGCCTTGCGCACGGCAGCCTTCATCGCACATCCTTGCCGGTGCAGGCGATGTCCACGCATTCGGCGGTGCGGCGCAGGATGGTGTTGAACTTGTGCGCGCCGATGATGTTGGCCAGCTTGGCTGAATTGGTGACCAGGTTGCTCCAGCCTTCGCGCACCCGCATTTGCGGCAGATTCTGCAGGATGTAGAAGCACACGCCTTCGAGCACGATCGCGCCTGCGTCTTCGATGGTTTTCAGGTAACCCAGTTCGCGCGCCGCACTTTTGACGCCGTTGCTGGTGGTGATGAACAAATGGCTGCCTTTGTGCACCTTGCGGCCGGCGAGCAGGTCAGCCAGGGTTTTCATTTCGAACAAGGATTGCTGCGGCCCGGAGAACACCACCAGGTTCAGCGGATTACCCTGGGTGTCGTAACCGGCATAGACCCGCTCAAGGTCACGCTGGGTGACCGTCATCACTTCTTTTGGTTTGCGTCCGCCAAAAGCCGCCTTCAGCGTCGGCGCTTCCGGCGTCACGCCAACCATGTGGAACATGCCCATCGAACCGTAACTCGCCAGCGCCGCACCGAGCTGCTTCAATTCATCTGCTGTTGGCGTACGTTTAACGTCGGTGAATACCGGTACCGCGTAATAGTCCTGGTGCCCGGAACCGACAATTCTGCCAATGGCGCCCCAGTCGGCAAGATCATTCAGATCGGCTTTCAGCCTGACCTGGAAGGTGCCGCGACGGTGTTCATCGAGATGAAAACCATATTCGGGCACACGACCGGTTAGGCCTGCAGCCAGTGCGGCAGGACCGGCTTCGAAATTGGAACGCGCGCCGAATACCGAATTGGCGTAAATCACCGTGCCGGTATCGCCCCAGGCCACGTGTTCGCCGAGATGCGGCTGGTATAGCGTCTGGTAATTGATGCAGGTGTCGGCGGTGATGACATCCATCTTCCGCAGACAAGCGATCAGTTCTTTTTCCTTACCGGCTTCAACGCGATCCTGCTGCAGCCGGTCGACGTAGGCGAAATCCACGCAACGCGCGTTGGTGGTGGTCGGCTGGCGGCATTTCGCGCCTGACTGCGCGGCGCGTTCGAGGAATGACTTGCCGGCATCGCCCATGACCTCAATGTCGCCCATCATGTGCACGTTCGATACCGGCACGAAGCGTCGGGCACCGAAAAAAAGTCCTACATCCAGCTGCAGTTGCAGCGCTTCCTGCACCACGCGGCCATGGTCGCCGCGCAGCATTTTTTTCTCTTCGGCAGTCAGGCGCATCGGGAGATTATTAACTATTTGTTTTTATTGACTCTTTTATCGGCGAGCCGTGGCGCGTCTTGGCGCCTTCTTTTTCACGGCCTTGGCTGCCGGGCCAAAGCCTTTTTCGTAATGCGGCCCGCTCATCGTGCCATCGACCGCCTTGCCGATGATGCCCTGCGACAGGTCCTTGATCGCGAGAAAAATGACATCCTCGTCCTTGGTCGACGAAATCAGGTTATGCGGCGCATTCGCCGGGATGTAGATCAAGGTGCCCGCAGGAGCGACGACGCGTTTGCCGTTGACTGAACCGACCAGCGTGCCCTGCAGCACGTAATTCAGTTGTTCGTTGTTGTGCTGGTGCATGCGCGAACCGGTACCACGCGGCTTGTGTATATATCCGACGAGGATCCGCGAACCTTCGACCACACCGCCATGCGAGGTCGAATAGCCAGTGCCCGCCGGCACTTTCTTCAGCTTGGACATGCAGAAATGATACTTGCCGTTTCCGGCGCGGACTGCGCCTTCGGTCTTGGTCTTGGCGGTGCTTTTTTTTGCTGCGGCCATGCTCAACCTCCTCAGATTCGGTAATTAGGTGATTAAGTGATTAAGTAATTTCACGGTGGCGGTGCGGGCTTTAATCACCCATCACCCTTACAGGTAATCTATTTTTTTCCAGTCGCGCGGCGTCACGCTGACCACGTTTTTGTCGTGGCCGGGGCGGCGGTCGGCGTAGATGCGGCCTTCCTTCATCACCAGCTGGATGTTTTTCTTGTCTTGGAGCACGCGAATGTTTTTCAGCGGATCGCCCTTGACCGCAATGATGTCGGCGAACTTGCCGGCTTCGATCGTGCCCAGATCGCGGTCCAGCTTGACCGCGCGCGCCGCGTTGCGCGTGGCGGTCAGGATGGCTTCCATATTGGTCATGCCGAGTTTGGTGTAAATCTCCATCTCGCGGGCATTGGTGCCCATCTCGGGATCAAAACCCATGTCGGTGCCGAGCGCGATGTTGACGCCGGCCTTGTGCATTTTCTGGAAGGTTTCGAAGCAGTACGGCTGCAGCGCCTTCATCTTGTTCAGCACGAACTGCGAAGTGCCCTGGTCGCGGCGCATCTCGATGGCGTGGTCCGTGCGATGCAGCAGCGTCGGCGTCATCCAGGTGCCGGCCTCGGCGATCATGTCGATGGTTTCGTCTTCGTGGAACACCATGTGTTCGATGGTGTCGGCGCCGGCGGCGAGTGCCATGCGCTGGCCGGCGGGCGTGAAGCAGTGCACTGCGGCGACTTTGTGGAAGGCATGGGCCTCGTCAACGATGGCATCCATTTCTTCCTGCGTCATGTTGCGGATGTCCGGCTCTTCCTTGTCGGTACCGCCGCCGCCGGTGGCGCAGGTTTTGACGACGTCGCAGCCCGCCAGCAGGTTGGTGCGTGCGAGCTTGCGTAATTCCCACGGGCCGTCCGCGGTCTGGAAGCCATAACGTACCGCGGCGCGCGGCTGGATCAGGTCGAGGTGCGAACCGGTGATGGTGGTGAAACCGCCGATCAGCATTCGCGGGCCTTCGATGACGCCGGCGTTGATCGAATCACGGATTGCGCACAGGTGCGCGGTGAGCAGGCCGCGGCCGGAATTGAGTCCCAGGTCGCGCAGGGTGGTGAAGCCCATGTCGAAACACAGTTGGGCGTGAAACAGGCCGTACATCTGCTGCAGCTCCGGCGTGATTTCCCACTGCGCGACACGGTAATTGTGGAAAGTCAGGCAGTTGAACATCATCGTGTGCAGATGGACATCCATCAGCCCCGGCATCAGCGTCGCCGTGCCGCAATCGATGACTTCGGCCTTGGCGGGAATCTTGACCTTGCCTTTGACACCGACCTGTTTGATGCGCAGGCCTTCGAGCAGGATCACCGGATCCTTGACCGGCTTGCCGCCGTTGCCGTCGATCAGCAAACCACCCTTGAGCACCCGGACCGGGCCTTTGGCCTCTGCCGGTTTGAATTCAAACATCAGGAAACCCCTCCATGTTGCTCCGCGCAGCAATTGCAACGCCAAGTTCGCAAAGGCGTTCTGCAAAATTTGCAGAATGTAAGCGTTTGCAGCGAAGCTCGAAGCTAATTAATCACCTCTGGCTTGTCAAGCCAAAGTCCGGATCCGTTCAATGCATTTTGGTCATCGCTGCGAGCTTGTTGGGGTCATAGCTTGTTGGGGTCCTTGTTCTTGTTGCTTGTTGGGGTCAGGTCTAGATTCGTAGCATTCACCGATGACTTCTGACGACACGCCCCACCGTCGTGAAGTGTATTGCAAAGTGGTTTGCAATTTCCTGATACGAATACGCACCGGTGGCGTGTGCACGTACGATAGCCGCATCCCGGTCTGCCGCCTCCTTCTCGATCCTCGCCAATGGCGCCGGCGGTGGTCTTCGGTGTGCTGCGGGAATCTGGACGTCCTGGCGCTGCTGCCGGCCAGCGCGCTTCTGCATGCGGTCGACAAATTGCTCATCGCCCAGAAATACCTGCCCCTTCAACTGCAGCCAAGGTGACGGTACCCTCATGCCCTCAGCCACAAACTTTGCGTAACGTGCCCGGGCCGTGGCACGACGCTGGGCAAACTGCCCCAATAGCGCATCAACCGCCAGGAACCCGTCTGCAGGCGCAAGCCCAAGGCTTGCACGATAGCTGCTCCAGGCCCAGTTCTCGGGCCGTTTGACCATGTCGGCGCGCACCGGGTTGAGCACGACGTAACGTGCCAATTCCAGCAGGTAGGCATCGCTGTCCACCAGGATGGCCTTGAATCTCCCCTGAAACAGATGCCCCACGCGGTGATGGCGGCGGTTGCTCAACTGGGTATAGACGCCGTTGAGTTGGCGCATGCCCTTGGACAGATTGCCATCGGGCGTCTGGATAAGGAGATGGTAGTGGTTATCCATCAGGCACCAGGCAAAACACAGCCAGTTGAACTGATCCACCACCTGGCCCAGTGTGTGCAGAAACGCGCGCCGGTCTTCATCATCCTCAAAGATGTCTTCACGCCGATCACCACGGGAGGTGACGTGGTAGAGCGCGTTGGGAAACTCGATGCGGATGGGGCGGGACATGGCGATCTGAGGGTAACAGGAAGCATGCTACTTTGCTAGACCTGACCCCTAGCCTGTAGCCTGGACCCCTAGCCTGTAGCCTGTGCTCTTTGCTAGACCTGACCCCTAGCCTGGGGGAAGAAAACCGTCAGAATAGCAGATTTATGGTGTCTGACCCCATTAGCATTAGCAAGCCCAAGCACCGGGCAGCGAAATCACGCGCCCACTGCCGCTGCGTTTGCAGCAGCGGTTGACGTACCGGGCATAACGCCGCCCCAGCGATTGCATCAGTTGCGAGATGCCGTTCGGTGCATCCGGCGTCAGCAGCCGGTGCACGTGATTGGTCATCAGCACCCAGGCGTACACCGCACAGCCGTATTTCTCCGCGCCGAGCTTCAGCCCGTGCAGGGTGTAGCGGTAATCCTCTTCGGCAAAAAAACAGGCCGCACGGTTGTGGCCGCGCTGCACGATGTGCTGCGGATGATCGGCCAGGTGGATGCGTGGACGGCGCGGCATGGCGGGGTTCGGAGCATCCGGTCATCAAGCAATGATTGGCGGGGGTTAAAATGGGTAATTATGTAAGTAATTGTTTTTATTGACATTTTTATCAATTAGCTGGGGGAAGAATTCGACTCCGGCACCTTTGGCTTCGCGAGGCATTAAAGGATACCCAATTAGCTATTTCTCTTTCTCGCCTAGACACACCCACGTTGGCCTCGCATTTGCATGTCCGCGATCAACATCGACCTCGATGCGACACTTGGGATCCTTTTTACTCACCCAATTCAATCTTATGTTTCGGGCACCCCCAAATTCCCTCGGGTACCTGGGCGCGTCGAAATCTTGTGTCGACATCTGCATGTGTACTGCTAACCCGTGAAAGGCGCTCTCGGCAATCGAGTATGTTGAACGAGCATCGATAAGTGAATTTAGCCACCACCACGACAATGCAGCACCCACAAGGGTGATCGCCACAATAATCTTCTTCATGTTCAGCCTAAGGTTCTCGTGAAGGCCTAAAGGTTCCCTCAAACCCAATAAAGAATGATTTGCCCGGCCCCACATATTTGCCGCCCAAGTACGTCGCAAAGTTGCGTGCGGCGACTTTCGGATCCAAATTGGGATTGGCGTGTTGTTCGAAATTGTAATAGTCATTCCGTAGCGCAAAGCTACCATTTGGTTGACGAACAGCGGTGATGTCACCGAGCGCACGCCCTTGCGAGGTGGACGCCAAGCCGTCAATGCCTTGTGTGCTAAGTACGTACCGCCCAGGATTGTCTGGATCCGGGCTCCATCTGACTTGCGGATCGTTGATCAAGTCATTTATCTCCGATAAGTGGACCGTCAGCAAGTTGCCGCTGCCCTCACGGTAGTATTGCTCGACATTCCTCGCATTGAACTGAAAACACCGCCCGTTGCCGCACGCGTTAAAGAGATACTCAAATAGCCTGGCCTGTTTTGTCTTATTTTTTTACCTTTGGGCATGCCAACATCGGTCTTGCGTTTGGAACTTTTCGATCAACATCCACCTGGATTCGACAATCTGCATTTCTCTTGCTTCTCCATTCAAGCATAACCAATCGCGCACCTTCCACTTCGTTGAGAGGAGGTGGGGGCTCGAAATCGTTTACCTCCAATTCGTAGTATCGCGCCAGATCAATGAACACGCTTTGTGCTATTGCATACGTGGAACGCGCATCAATCAGTCGTGTCGGCCAAAAGAAAATGCCACATCCCACAGCCAAGACGGACAAAACAATGAACATTCCTAATTTCAGGCGCGACTTCATCGCCGGAATGTTCCTGTAAAGATAATGTCAAATTGTCTGCCAGGTCCAACGGATCGCTCAAGCCCCTTCGTAAGAACATTCCTTCTCCAGATGCTAAACCTATCTTGAGGATTTGGCTGTTGATTGAAATTGTATAAATCGTTACCCAACGCAAAAGTCGCGTCGGGCTGTTGAATTGCTGTTATGTCTCCAAGAACTCTTGACCTAGAGGTAGGCCCTAGCCCATCGACTCCCAAGGTCTTCAATGTGTAGCGATCTGGATTTTTTGGATCCTGTATCCATGTAACCTGTGGGTCGGTTATTACGTCAAGAATCTCGGATAAGTCGACGGTCAACGGCTTACCACTACCTTCCCGATAGTACGCTTCGGCGTTTTTCGCATTGAACTCAAAACACCGTCCATTGCCACAAGCGTTAAAGAGATACCCAAACGCCGCCGTAACTGCGCCATTCGCGAATTTCCCGCCACCGAGCTCTGATGCTACTCCGCCGACAACCAGAGATTTCACAAAGTCTCCGTAAATGCCAAAGCTTGGCCCTTGAAGTGTTGCAAATTTTGAGAACCCGGCCGAAAGTGCCCCCGCTCCGCAATCGCCACCGCCAGCAGCAGAACTGACACAGCCCACTGCGGCATGCGACAACACATACGCTGTGGTCCCCCAGTTTCCAGCTTTACCAGCTTGCCCGATTTCGCTGAATGCCCAAGTAGTCAAACCAGCAATCACACCGGCCCTAAGCGCCTGTGACCCAGAGGCACCATTAGCCCTCGCCACTTCATAGCTACCCGCGGCGGCACAAGCAGGGGCAGCCGGCCCGCAGAAATACGACCCAATCGCCACCAAAACTTGACCGACTTGCAAAAGCATTGGGGTCAGGTCTAGATTAGTAGCATTCACCGACGACTTCTGACGACGCGCCCCACCGTCGTGAAGTGTATTGCAAAATGGTTCGTGGCGTGCGCACGTACGATAGCCGCATACCGGTCGGCCGCCTCCTTCTCGATCCTCGCCAATGGCGCCAGCGGCGGTCGTCGGTGTGCTGCGGGAATCTGGACATCCTGGCGCTGCTGCTTGCCGGCGCGCTTCTGCATGGGGGGTGTCTTTTTTGCTGTGAAAGACTATCCTGCTGCTGAAAATGTTTACAATGTTTACAGGAGGGTCTCGTTGATGAGTGAAACCGTGGCATTGCGGCTGGACACCGAAACCCGGAAGCGGCTGGACCAGCTGGCCAAAACCACCGAGCGCAGCCGCTCGGCCCTGGCGGCGGAAGCCGTCAGACAATTCCTGGAACTGAACGAGTGGCAGATTGCCGCCATCCGCGAGGGCGAGCAGCAGGCGAATGCCGGCCAGTTCATCGACCATGCCCGGCTGAAAAAGAAATGGGAGAAAAAGCTTGCGGCTGCGATGGACAAGGCTCGCTGAAGCCGACCTTGACAACATTGCGGATTACATCGGACAGGACAGCCCGGTCGCCGCTGCGCGGGTGATCCTGGAGCTGATCGACCAGGCGGAAACCCTGCTCACGAGCCATGTTGCGATGGGGCGGCCCGGGCGGGTCATCGGAACGCGCGAGCTGGTCATCGGCCAGTTGCCTTACATCATTCCCTACCGGGTGCGCGAGGGTGAAATCGAAATCCTTCGCGTGCTGCACACTTCGCGGCGTCGGCCCGTGGACGTTTGAATCGCCTTTAACCGTCCCGCTTAGCGCATCCGGGTCATCGCCGCGAGGAATCGCGCGTAGGCCTGGGGATCGGGCTTCGGAACTCCGGTGATCGACGCCTCCGATTGCCAGCTGAGTAAGTCCAGCGTGCCTTCGACGGCGTCGCGCGTCATGTTGCGGGTGATGAACACCAGCCGCGAGCGGCGCTCGGCATCGGGCCAGCGTTCCAGGGTCACCGGTTCGTGGATCAGCGTCTGTACGGCGTGCACCGCTACCGGTTCACCCTCGACATTGACCAGGCCCTTCACCCGCAGCAGCTCGGCGCCGCGCAATGAGGCCAGAGCGGTCAGCCAGGCGGTTAGTCCGGCGCGGGTCACCGGCGTTTCCAGCACCATGCTGTACGAACGGATGCCGGCATCATGTTTGCCGGCGATCATGCCGCGTTGCCGGGTTTCAACCTGGGCGTATTCGCCGTCGCGCAACCAGCGTGCGATCTCCGCAGCGCGCGCTTCCGGCGCGATCGCCGCACCGAAGAGCAGGGCCGGCGTGATCTCGCCATGGGCCACGGTCAATACCTGAGCACCGGGATTCAGTTCGCTCAGACGCGCGAGCAATGCCGGCACGACCGTCGCTTCAGGCAAATCCGTTTTGGTAATCAGCAGCCGGTCAGCCAGCGCAGCCTGCTTGACCGACTCGGGCTGGCTGTCCAATTGCTGCAGCCCATTCACGCCATCGACCAGTGTGATCACGCTGTCCAGAATATAAGTGGGCGCCAGCTTTTCATCGGTAACTACCGTTTGCGCGATCGGCACCGGATCGGCGAGGCCGGTGGTTTCGATCAGCACGCGGTCGAAGGGCGGCAGATCGCCTTGGCGTCGCTGCTTGTCGAGGTCGCGCAGCGTGTTGACCAGGTCGCCGCGCAGCGTGCAGCAAATGCAGCCGCTGGCCAGCAGCACGGTGTTTTCGTTGGGGGTGGCGATCAGCAGGTGATCGAGTCCGATCTCGCCGAACTCGTTGATGATCACCGCGGCACCGGCCATCGCCGGATCCTGCAGCAGCCGGTTCAACAGCGTGGTTTTGCCGCTGCCCAGAAATCCGGTGATGATGGAGACGGGCAGCCGCATGGCTGGAGTGGGCGCTAACTTATAATATAAGTAATTGATTTTATTAATATTATTATGCGGCTTTACTCTGGCGTTCCAGTTCGGCCGAATACTTGCCCAAGCTGGCCAGTCCGTTCATTTTGGAACGGTGCGCCAGCGCGGCCTGTGCAGCAGCGACATTACCCGTCGCGCCTTTCCAGGCTTTGAGCGCCGGTTGCTGCAGGGCGCGGCCGTAGGAAAACGACAGCGGCCAGGGCAGATTGCCCTTGAACTGCGCGTTCATCGAATTGAGGTGGGCTGTCGCCAGTTCATCGCTTTGACCACCGGACAGGAACACGATGCCGGCCACGGCTGCGGGCACAGTACGTTTCAGCACGCGCACGGTACGTGCAGCGACCTCATCGACCGGCGCCTGCTTTGCGCATTTTTTACCGGAGATCACCATCGACGGTTTGAGTACGGTGTGTTCCAGCACAACCCGGTTCAGGTACAGCGCTTCGTACACCGCATTCAGCGTCCATTCCGTGACTTCTTCGCAACGCTCAATCGTGTGGTCGCCGTCCATCAGCACTTCGGGTTCGACGATGGGCACCAGACCGGCTTCCTGGCAGATCGCGGCATAACGCGCCAGGGCGTGGGCGTTGGCGGCGATGGAGGTAGAGCTTGGCGTGTCGCGGCCGATGTCGATCACGGCACGCCATTTCGCGAACTTGGCACCCAGCTGAACGTATTCGGCGCAGCGCTTGGGCAGGTTGTCGAGTCCTTCAGTGACGGTCTCACCCGGGCACAACGGCAGGGGTTTGGCGCCGGTATCGACCTTGATGCCGGGCAGAACGCCATTTTTCCCCAGCAGTTTGACGAAGGAGCTGCCGTCGGCCGATTTCTGGCGCAGCGTTTCGTCGTAGAGGATCACGCCGCTGATGTGGTCGCCGATGCCGCGGGTCAGGAACAGCATGTCGCGGTAAGCGCGGCGGTTTTCTTCGTTGTTTTCGACGTTGATGCCGTCGAAACGCTTGCCGATAGTGCCGGTGCTTTCGTCGGCGGCAAGTATGCCTTTGCCCGGGGCAACCATCGCCTGGGCGATGGCGGCGAGATCATTTGCTGACATGGGAACTCCTGCTAAAAAGTCTGGAAAAACGGTCTGTGAAAAGGGGAGAATAAGGGGTGAAATAAGGGGTGAAATAAGGGCTAAATAGGGCAGTATTTTACACGCGCGAATCTACACGAAATTCAGTTTTTCCGATGTTCGCCAACCTTGACGATTTTCATGGTGTTGGTGCCCCCGGCACGGCCGAAGGGTTCGCCGATGGTCAGTACAATCAGATCACCAGTCTGGACAACACCGCGCTTCAACAGCTCATCCTCCGCCATCAGCAGCGCTTTTTCAGGGTTACGCGCGCCCTTGAAGCGGACCGGATGCACGCCGCGGAACAAGGTCACGCGGCGACGCGTTTCAATCACTGAGCTCATCGCGTAAATCGGCACCGCGGTAAACATCCGCGACATCATCAGCGCGGTGCGCCCGCTCTGTGTCAGCGCGGCAATGGCTTTGATCGCCAGACCCTTGGCCGTGAATGCGGTGGCACGGGCAATCGTCTGCTCGACGTCGAACTCTTTGAGTCCACCCATGCGCTCCGGATAAGTAACGTCCTCTTTTTCAGCCTCAATGCAGACGCGCACCATGGCAGCGATGGTTTCAGCGGGATACTGGCCGGCGGCGGTTTCCGCCGACAGCATCACGGCGTCGGTGCCGTCGAGCACGGCATTCGCCACATCAGATACTTCAGCGCGGGTAGGGATCGGGCTGGAAATCATCGACTCCATCATCTGCGTCGCAGTGATCGTCAGTTTCTGCTTTTCGCGCGCCATGCGGATCATCTTCTTCTGCAGCGCCGGCACCACGGCATCACCCACTTCGACCGCGAGGTCGCCGCGCGCCACCATGATGGCATCCGAGGCGTCGAGAATTTCTTCCAGCGCCGGAATCGCCTCGGCGCGTTCGATCTTGGACACGATCAAGCCGTGGCCGCCGGCCTTGGTCAGCAGGTCGCGTGCCCAGCGCACATCCTCGCCCGAGCGCGGGAAGGACACGCCGAGGAAGTCGGCCTTGAGTTCAGCGGCGAGTTTGATGTCCAGTTTGTCTTTTTCGGTCAGCGCAGGCGCAGTCAGGCCGCCGCCCTTGCGGTTGATGCCCTTGTTGTTCGACAGCAAGCCGCCCTGTTCCACCACCGTGGTGATGCGCGGACCGCGTACATTGACCACACCCAGTACCAGGCGGCCGTCGTCGAGTAGCAGCGTGTCACCAGTGCGCACATCCTTGGGCAGGTTTTTGTAATCGAGGCCGACCACGTTCTGATCACCCAGCTTGCACTCAGCGTCGAGCACGAACTTCGCACCCTGGACCAGCGTGATTTTGCCGTCCTTGAATTTGCCGATGCGGATTTTCGGGCCCTGCAGATCGACCAGCACGCCGACTGCGCGGCCGGCCTTGCGCGCCAGTTGGCGTACTAAATTAACCCGGGCACGGTGTTCATCAGGCGTGCCGTGGGAAAAATTGATGCGCACCACGTCGAGGCCGGCTTCGATCATGCGAGCCAGCGTTTTGGCGTCGCTGGACGCGGGGCCCAGTGTGGCCACCACTTTTGTTCTGCGGATCATCTGCGCCACCTATTCCGTTAGCGACTATTGAAAACAGCCGTACTCATGGTGCTGATCAATGAATCAGAAATTGCCAACTCTCGTTAAATCAAAAAATTGTAAGCGTGTGCGCTCATCATTTTTTCAACGACCTGTTAGTGCTACCTCCGGCGCGCGCTGAATGCGCGTGCCGCCCTGCCTTATGTTGCTCGATCTTATTTGCGCGATCTTATTTTGCCCTCTGCTCCAATACTTCAACCGCCGGCAGCGTTTTGCCCTCGAGAAACTCCAGGAACGCCCCGCCGCCGGTGGAAATATAGGACACCTTGTCGGCGATACCGTATTTAGCAACCGCGGCCAGCGTATCGCCGCCGCCGGCAATGGAAAACGCCGGTGATGCGGCAATGGCTTCAGCAATCGCTTTGGTGCCGCCGGCGAACTGGTCATATTCAAACACGCCGACCGGGCCATTCCAAACGATAGTGCCGGCCGTGGCAATCAGTCCGGCAAAAGTTTTTGCGGTTTTGGCGCCGACATCGAGAATCAGATCGTCGGGTCGCACGGCATCGGCCGCGATCGGATTGGCCCGCGCCAGTGCTGACAATTCATCAGCAACCACCACATCCACCGGCAGCGGTACTGTGGCGCCGCGCGCCTTCATGATGTCGATGATGGCTTGCGCTTCACCGACCAGATCGGGTTCGGCCAGCGATTTGCCAATGCGCATGCCGGAAGCGAGCATGAAGGTATTGGCAATGCCGCCCCCCACAATCAGCTGGTCCACCTTGGACGCCAGCGCCTTGAGAATGGTCAGTTTCGTCGAGACTTTAGAACCCGCAACAATGGCCAACAGCGGCCGCGCCGGATTGCTCAGCGCCTTGCCCAGGGCGTCGAGCTCGGCCGCCATCAGCGGACCGGCACAGGCGACTGGCGCAAACTTCGCGATGCCGTGGGTCGTGGCCTCGGCACGATGCGCGGTACCGAAGGCGTCATTCACATAGATGTCGCACAACGCCGCCATCCTGCGTGCCAGCGCTTCGTCGTTTTTTTTCTCGCCTTTATTAACGCGGCAATTTTCCAGCAGTACGACTTCTCCGGGTTTGACGTCAACGCCGTTCTCAACCCAGTTCTGCAACAGGCGTACTGGCTGGCCGAGCACTTCGGATATACGTTTCGCGATCGGCGCCAACGAGTCTTCGGGCTTGAGCGTGCCCTCGGTCGGACGTCCAAGGTGGGACGTCACCATCACCGCGGCGCCCGCAGCGAGGGCGTGTTTGATGCCGGGGATGGTGGCGCGGATACGCGTGTCTTCGCTGATGTTGCCGGCGTCGTCCTGCGGCACATTCAGGTCGGCACGGATGAATACGCGTTTGCCGGCGAGCGGCAGGTCAGTGAGCCTCAGAAACTTCATGCGCTGGCCGAATCCCTGCGCTTATTTCGCGATGACCCGTACCATTTCCAGCACCTTGCTGGAATAACCCCATTCGTTGTCGTACCAGGACACGACTTTGACAAAGGTGCTGTCAAGCGCGATGCCGGCTTCGGCATCAAACACCGAAGTGCAGGTTTCATCGCGGAAGTCGGTGGAAACCACTTTTTCCTCGGTATAACCCAGCACACCCTTCATCGCACCGATCGACTGCGCTTTCATTTCGGCGCAGATTTCGGCGTAGGTCGCGGGTTTGTTCAATTCAACCGTCAAGTCGATCACAGACACGTCGGAGGTCGGCACGCGGAAGGCCATGCCGGTGAGTTTTTTGTTCAGTTCCGGGATCACCACACCGACCGCCTTGGCAGCCCCCGTGGATGACGGAATGATGTTTTCGAGGATGCCACGACCACCGCGCCAGTCCTTGTTCGATGGGCCGTCGACGGTTTTCTGCATCGCAGTGGCGGCGTGCACCGTGGTCATCAGGCCGCGCTTGATGCCCCATTTGTCGTTGAGCACCTTGGCCACCGGGGCCAGGCAATTGGTGGTGCAGGAGGCGTTGGAGATGATGGTCTGGCCGGCGTAGGTCTTGTCGTTGACGCCGAACACGAACATCGGCGTGTCGTCCTTCGAAGGTGCCGACATGATGACTTTTTTGGCGCCAGCCGTCAGATGCTTCTGCGCGGTTGCCTTGTCGAGGAAAAGGCCGGTGGCTTCGATCACGATGTCGGCGCCGATTTCATTCCATTTCAATTCGGTGGGGTCCTTGACTGCGGTGAGGCGGATTTTTTTGCCGTTCACCACCAAGGTATTGCCAGAAACCGATATCTCGCCCTTGAATTTGCCGTGTACCGAGTCGTGGCGCAGCATGTAAGCCAGATAATCCGGTTCCAGCAGGTCGTTGATACCGACGATTTCGATATCGGGAAAATCCTGCACCGCCGCGCGAAACACCATGCGACCGATACGCCCGAACCCGTTAATGCCGACCTTGATTGCCATGTGTCCTCCGAAAATCCGTTAAAAAATTCTGTTAAAAATAAGGTTGAAAATGCGTTATGCCTGCAACACGCTGTGCACCGCCGTCGCGACATTGTCCGCGGTGATGTCGAAAAATTTATACAGTTCATTGATCGGCGCCGATTCGCCGAAACGGTCGATGCCGATCACCGCACCTTCGAGTCCGACATATTTGCGCCAGTAATCCGTGACCCCGGCTTCGACTGCGACCCGCGGCAAGCCACGAGGCAATACAGCAGCACGGTAAGCAGCGTCCTGACGATCAAAAATCGAGGTGCAGGGCATGGACACCACGCGCACCGCAACACCGGCCGTGGCCAGCGCCTGCTGTGCCGCCAGGGCAATCGCGACTTCGGAGCCGGTGGCGATGATTACGGCACGCGCCGCTCCACCCGCGGCTTCGGACAAGACATAAGCACCGCGGTTGATGGCTGCAATCTGTTCTGTGCTGCGCTGCTGGAAGGCGAGGTTCTGCCGCGACAGCAGCAGGCTGGTCGGGCCGTCACGGCGTTCGATCGCCGCAGCCCAGGCTGCCGTGGTTTCGACGGTATCGCAGGGCCGCCACACATCCATATTGGGAATCAGGCGCAGCGTCGCTGCATGTTCCACCGGCTGATGGGTAGGGCCGTCTTCACCGAGGCCGATTGAGTCGTGGGTGAACACGCAGATCACGCGCTGCTTCATCAGCGCCGCCATGCGCAGCGCATTGCGTGCGTAATCGGAGAACACCAGGAAAGTCGCGTGGTAGGGAATCAGGCCGCCGTGCAGCGCAATGCCGTTGCAGATCGCGGCCATGCCGAATTCGCGCACACCGAAATAAATGTAATTGCCGCCACTGCTCGCGCTCACACCCTTGGAGCCGGACCACAAGGTCAGGTTGGAGCCGGCGAGGTCGGCCGAACCGCCGATCAGTTCCGGCAATGCCGGCGCAAAACCCTCGATTGCATTCTGCGAAGCCTTGCGCGTGGCAATGGTTTCGGCTTTTTGCACGGTCTGCGCCATGAAGGCATCACGATGTGCGGGCCAGCCGGCGGGCAATTCACCGCTCATGCGACGTTTGAATTCCGCAGCCAGTTCAGGATGCGCGGCGGCATAGGCAGAAAATTTCTGGTTCCAGTCAGTTTCCCGCGCAGCACCGTGCTCACGCGCATTCCATTCGGCGCGCACCGCTTCCGGAATTTCAAACGGTGCATACGGCCAGTTGATTGCGGCGCGGGTAGCAGCGATTTCTTCAGCACCCAGTGGTGCGCCATGCGCGCCACCAGTGTTCTGTTTTTTCGGCGCGCCCTTGCCGATCAAGGTCTTGCAGCAGATCAGCGTCGGCCGACCGGTTTCAGCCTGGGCCTGACGGATCGCGGCATCAACGGCATCCGTGTCATGACCATCCACGCCGTAGATGACGTTCCAGCCGTAAGCCGCGAAACGCTGCGGGGTATTATCTGTAAACCATTGTTTTATTTGACCTTTTTCTGAATCTATGGAGATGCCGTTGTCGTCATACAAAGCAATCAGTTTGCTTAATTTCAGTGTGCCGGCCAGCGCGCAGGCTTCATGCGACACACCTTCCATCAGGCAACCATCGCCGAGGAAGACATAAGTCCGATGATCAACAACGATATGGCCACCGCGGTTAAAAGTTTCGGCGAGCACACGCTCGCTGAGCGCCATGCCTACGGCGTTGGCAATGCCTTGGCCGAGCGGACCGGTGGTGGTCTCGATGCCGGGCGCCATGCCGTGTTCGGGATGGCCTGCCGTTTTGGAATGCAGCTGGCGAAAACGCTTCAGTTCTTCGATCGGCAGGTCGTAGCCGGTCAGGTGCAACAATCCGTAGAGCAGCATCGAGCCGTGGCCATTCGACAGTACGAAACGATCGCGATTGGCCCACTGCGGATTGGCAGGATTGTGGCGCAGATGACGGTGCCACAAGGCTTCGGCGATTTCCGCCATGCCCATCGGCATGCCGGGGTGGCCGGAGTTGGCCTGCTGCACTGCGTCCATTGCCAACGCGCGCAGCGCGTTCGCCAACTCGGGTCGGGAACTCATGGCTTGCTTGATCCTGGCGATACGATTTTGATGAAAAAGCGGAGCGGAAAAGGCGTAATTATAGCGGCAGCGCCATTACCGCGGCGAGGGTTGCGGCCGCCGCGCCGCCGCCGGCCGGATCACTCCTCGTTCTTGCGCGAGGTCTTGATGCCCAAGTGCTTGAGCTTGCGATACAAATGTGTACGCTCGAGGCCCACCACATCGGCCACCCGGCTGATATTGCCGCCTTCCCGGGCCAGGTGGTACTCGAAATAGACGCGCTCAAAGGCGTCGCGCGCGTCACGCAGCGGCGCATCGAGCTGCAACGATGCCGCTGCATTCGGCGCCGCGGACTGTGGCAGCACACGCTGTACTTCTTCCAGCGAAATCTGTTCGCCGACCGCGGTGTTGGCCAGTGTCTGCACCACGCTGCGCAATTCGGAAAAATTACCCGGCCAGTCATGGGTGCGCAGGGTATTCAGCGCCGCGGTGCTGAAATGCCGCGGCGGCACCAGTTTCTGCTCGACCAGATCGTTGAGCATGACGCCGGCGAGTTCCGGTATGTCATCACGCTGATCGCGCAGCAAGGGCAACTGGATGGTGGTCGCGCCCAGCAGTTGATAGACGCGGTCGTCATAGCCGCCCTCAGCCACCAGTCCGGACAAGGGGCGCGTCGCAGCGCAAACCACGCGCACGTTGTAACGCTCGGCCTGCGACAGCAGCACCTGCAGGCCGCGCTGCTCGAGTTTGCTGAATTCGGCGACATCGCGTACGAATAAGGTGCCGCCGCGCGCCGCCTGCAGCAGGTCCAGCGGCGTCTCCACGGTCTGCGTGCCATGATCGACCACGTGCCACGGATTGCTCGGCACATGCAGTGCACGCGCGCAGGCCTCGAAGGCGCAACCGGGCGCACCCTGGATCAGTACCGGCGCGCGGCCAGCGGCGATACGCTCAAGACGTTGTTTCAGTTCCTGGATCACCGGCGTGCGGCCGAGCATCGCCAGCGCGGCTGCAGTATGCGGCCGCTGTTCACCGCGGGTAATGGCGCGACCGACCGTTGCCAGCAGTTTCTGCAGGGCGATCGGTTTTTCCAGAAAATCATAGGCGCCGATGCGGGTGGCCTCGACTGCGGTATCGATGGTGCCGTGACCCGACATCATCACCACCGGCATGGTCAGTTGCCCGCTGCTGGCCCATTCCTTGAGCAGGGTGATGCCGTCGGTATCCGGCATCCAGATATCCAATAGCACCAAGTCCGGCCGGATCTGGGTGCGGAAAGTGCGAGCAGCCCCGGCGTTTTCCGCGAGCCGCACATCGTAGCCTTCATCGGAAAGGATTTCCGACAGCAGTTCGCGGATACCTACTTCGTCGTCTACTACCAGGATTTGTCGCATAGTGGTTGGTAACTGTGTCTGTTTAAATTGTTCAGGCAGCCGAACGTTCGCCGGTGCCCTGATTGGCCGCAGGCAGCATGATTGCCACACGGGCGCCGTGCGGTACTACATTGGTGATGGTGACTTCGCCATGGTGTTCCTCGACGATCTTGCGCACGATTGAAAGACCGAGCCCGGTGCCGCGCGGTTTGGTTGTCACATACGGCTCGAACGCCCGCTTCATCAGTTGTTCCGGGAAACCGGTGCCATTGTCGGTCACCGAAAGTTCGGCGCGGCCGTCGCGCACCGCGGTCGCGATCTCGATGTACGGCGCCTCGGTGCCGGTCAGAGCATCCTGCGCATTCTGCAGCAGATTGTGGATGACCTGCCTGATCTGCGTGGCGTCACCGTGCACCGGCGGCAGCGCCGTCGCCAGATTGATTTTCATGCTCGAACCGAGTGATTCATAAAGCATCAGCACTTCACGGATCAGTGCATTCAGATCAAGCGGTCGCAGCGCGGGCTCTGGTGTGCGCGCATACTGACTGAAGGCATCGACCATGCGTTTCAGCGCGGCCACCTGGCTGACGATGGTCTGCGTTGAGCGCACGAGGATTTCGGCATCCGCCGGCGACAGCTTGGGTTCGAGCTTTAGCTGAATGCGTTCTGCCGAGAGCTGGATGGGGGTCAGCGGATTCTTAATCTCATGGGCAAGCCGCCGCGCGACCTCAGCCCACGCAGCATCACGCTGCGCCTGCAGTAATTGCGTCACATCATCGAATACGACGATCAGGCCGGTGTCGCTGCCCTCGCCGAAGCGGGTGCCGCGCAGCAACAGCGCCTGTGTGCCGCCTTTCACTTCGCGCTCGACCTGACGCTGCCATTCCACCGCATCGGGGCGGGCGAAGGCATCCGTCACCGCCTGCACCAGCGGTGTCAGCGTGGCGTCCATCGCCGGCCAGTCCTTCAAGGCGGCATCCAGCAGCAGTGCATGGTCAGCGCCGAGAATTTGCGCAGCACTCGGATTTGCAGAACGCAGGCGCAGCCCGGCGTCAAACGTCAACACGCCCGCCGACAGATGCGCCAGCACGCTTTCGAGATAGGCCTTGGCATGGGCCACTTGCGCCTGATTGCGCTCGACCCGCGCCTGCGCTTCGGCGAGTTGCAGCGTCATGCTGTTAAAGGACTGCGTTAGCTGGCCGAGTTCGTCGCGGCTGGCCACTGCGGCGCGACGGCTGAAGTCGCCCTGTGCCACTGCGCGCGTGCCTTCGACCAGCGCGCTCAGCGGGGCCGACAAACGATTGGACAGCACAAACGCCAGACCCAGAGAGGACAGCAAGGCGAGCAGCAGTGTCAGTGTCAGCGTGATTGCATAAAGTCGTTTCAGGCCGCGCCGCGACAACTGCAGTTCCTGGTATTCGCGGTAACCGGTTTGTACAACCTCGGCATCACGCGCCAGTTGCGCGGGCACCGCCTGCAGCAATTGCAGCACGCGGATCTCTTCCGTCAGCGCCACCACATTGACCGGCGCCAGCGCGCGCAGGTACAAGCCGCGCTCGGGTATGGCTTCGATCACGCTGTAGATCTGCTGCAAACGAATCTGCCGCATCGCAGCGGCCCCCGGCCCTTCGGGCACCATGCCACTGCTCTCGTTTCCGGAAAATGCCAGCACCCTGCCACGCGGGCTGAACAGCGTGGCTTCATCGACCGCAGCCTGTTCGCGCAGTTCGTTCAGTGCGGTGATGTGTTCAGATGCCGGCCGCATCGACAGCGTCAATGCCATCCGGTCGGCTTTGGCCGCCAGTTCTTTCAGGCGACCATCCAGCGTGCGGCGACCGAGATTGAGGCCGCTTTCCAATGCGCTGTCCAGCCGCACTTCGAACCAGGATTCGATGCTCTGCGACACGAACTGCACGGACACGCCGTAAATCAGCGCGCCGGGAAGCACCGCCATCAGCCCGAACAGGGCGACCAGACGCAGCGTCAGTTTGGCGCCAAACACCCCCGCTTTGAGGCGTCCACGCAGGCTGACCAGTTGATACGCAACCATGCCGGCGAGCAGCACTGCGATTCCCAGGTTGACGCCCAGCAACGTCGGATAGTACTCGGAGAACAAGGCCGAGTTGGTGCTCACCGACGCCAGCAGGAATACCGCAATCACGCCGAGTGCGACGCACAGCAGCAGCAGACAACGCATGACTGCGCCGGTTCGCGGCAGTTTGCCGGAAATGGTGGTCATGGCGTCACCGCCCAGCGCGCCCAATCCGAGCCGATATTCCATTCCCGGGATCCCAGCGCATTCAGGTTGAAGGGCTTGGGCAGTTGCGAGGTATCAAGCCGCAGCCGCAGGCCGGCCATGTAACTGGTGCCTTTGCTCAGCGTGCCAAGCTCCAGATCTTCCCGCCGCCGCACCCTGGTCATGATCTGCAGCGCCTCGGCCAGAGTCGGAAAATTCTGATAGAACGCGCCGACGCCAATGCGGTACTGGCGCGTCAGCGCATTGAATTGCAGGCGGTACTGCTGTTGCCGGCTTACGGCCTTGTCGTTGAACCAGTACCAACGCGAACGAACCATCTCGAATTCAAGCAAGAAATAAAGCGGAATACCCTTGTGCAGCGCGTCTTCAAGCGGTGCGGACAGAATAATGTCGATATCAGCTTCCAGCAGATAATGATCATCTGCCGTGGTGACCGTGGCACGGCGCACGTCGATGCCATGGGTCTGCGCGGCGAGCTGCGCCGGCATCGCGAGAGCGAGCGCCAGCAGCAGTGCCGCAAACTCAAACTTTTTCCAGAAGGGCGTAGAAAAAACCATCATGCGCTGCGTCAGGAAGCAGTTGGCCGTCGATATGTTTTAAGCCGTCAGCGAGCAGCGGAAGGGAAAGTTGCCGCGCATCGGGATGACGGGCAATGAATTGTTCGACCTGCAGGTTGTTTTCTTCCCTAAAAACGGAGCAGGTTGCATACAGCAATTTACCACCACTGCGCAGCAACTGCCAAAGCGTGTCGAGAATACGTGCCTGCCGAAGACCCAGGGCCTTGATGTCGCTCTGCTGGCGCAGCCATTTGATGTCCGGATGACGACGCACCACACCAGACGCCGTACAGGGCACATCGGCCAGAATGCGATCAAAGGTGCCGGCATCACGCCATCGCTCCGGTTTTCCGGCATCGGCCTGCAGCAGTCGCGCCTGCAGCGACAATCGTGTCAAATTGTCCGCCACCCGCTGCAGGCGTTCGGCATCGATATCGACTGCCGTGAGATCAAGGTCCGCCAGTTCCAGCAGGTGTGCAGTTTTACCGCCGGGTGCCGCGCAGGCGTCAAGCACCCGCATGCCGTCCGCAACATCGAGCAATTCTGCGGCGAGTTGCGCGCCGGCATCCTGTACTGAGGCCAGTCCCTCGGCAAAACCGGGAATCTGGGCGATCGGCCGCGGTTTGTCGATGATCAGGCCATGGCGGCCCACGGGCCGTGCGGCAATCTCTGCACTCGCCAGCATTTCAAGGTAATCATCGCGCGACATGCGGCGACTGTTGACCCGCAGTGTCAACGGCGGCCGGACATTGCCGGCCTCGAGGATCTCACGATAGTTCTGCGGAAATTGCGCGGCCAGCTTGGCAATCCACCACGGCGCATAGGAATAACGCCCTGCGTCGGTGGCCGCAGCGACCGTTTCAAGTTCAGCCTGGCGGCGCAGAAAGTTACGCAATACCGCATTAACCAGACCTTGCGCCTGTGGAAACCCGAGTTGCGCGCAGGCCGGCACCGCATGATCAACGATGGTGTATGGACGCGCTTTGCTGTGGAGCAACTGGTAGAGCGCGACCTGCAGCAGGTTGCGCACCAGCGCATCCGTCGGCGGTCGGTGCAGCAATTGGCCAAGGATGGCTTCGATAAAACCCAGGCGGCGCAACACGCCATAAGAAAGATCCTGTACCGCACCGCGTTCCTGTGGCGTCAGCGCGGATTCACTTTGCCAGGTCGCTGCGAGTTCGGCATCGAGACTGCGTCCCGCCAGCACATGCGACACAACTTCCGCCGCCAGGCACTGTACGCGCTCCATGCTCAATGCAGATCCCGAAAATCATCAGAACGTAAAACGTCAGGCTTCAAAACGGGTACCTGCATCAATAGGGGTTCCCGCGAGAAACTGCCGCGGTGCGAGCCGTTTGCCACCTGCGCGCTGCAACTCAAGCAAGCGGATGGTACCCGCACCGGTGGCGACCACTACACCATTGTTGTCAGCCTGCACGACGGTGCCAGCCAGAGTGCCGGAAACGGCAGTAACCGCCGCCGGTTCAGCGTGCCAGATTTTCAGCACCTGCCCGTTCCAGCTCGTGTATGCACCAGGCGCCGGGTTGAACGCGCGAATCAGTCTGTCAATTTCAACGGCCGGTCGCGTCCAGTCGATATGCGCTTCGGCCTTGCTGATTTTCGCTGCATAGCTTGCGTTTGCATTGTCCTGCGGCACCGGCTGCGGCTGTTCCTGCAATGTGCGCAACAGCAGTTGCGCACCGGTGGCTGCCAGTTTGTCATGCAGGGTCAGTGCAGTGTCGTCCGCATTAATCGTCACCGCCTGTGCCAGCAGCATGGCGCCGGTATCCAGCCCCGCATCCATCTGCATGATGGTGACGCCGCTCTCGCGATCACCGGCGAGGATGGCGCGCTGAATCGGTGCTGCGCCACGCCACCGCGGCAAAAGCGATGCATGAATATTCAGGCAGCCGCGGGGCGGTAATTGCAACAGGGATTGCGGAATCATCAGCCCATAAGCAGCGACCACCATGACTTCGGATTGCAAAGCCGCCAGCTGCGCAATCAGCGCATTGTCATTGAGCGTCGCGGGCTGTGACAGCGGGAGCAGACGGGCCAGCGCCAGCTCCTTCACTGCGGAAGCCTGCGGTTTCAGGCCACGGCCGGCCGGGCGATCGGGTTGCGTCAGCACCTGTACCACGTCATGCCCGGCATCGAGCAGCGCTGCCAGCGCCGCCGCCGCAAACGCCGGTGTACCTGCATAAATAATTTTCAAAACGGGATTTTCAAAGGAAGCTTGACCGCGAGTGCGGTCTACATCGCCTGCCGCTGCTGTTTGACCAGCTTGGCGGTGATGCGCTGTTGCTTCAGGCGGGACAGTTTTTCGACAAAAACACGGCCGATCAGGTGATCCATTTCATGCTGGATGCAGACTGCCAGCAGGCCATCGGCCTCGAGCTGGCGTTTGCGCCCGTGTTCGTCCAGCGCGGACACCGTGACTTTGGCGGCACGCGTGACCTTTTCGAAAATCCCGGGCACCGACAGGCAGCCTTCTTCACACTCCGCTTCTCCTTCGGCACCGATGATTTCCGGGTTGATAAACACCTGTAACTGGTCGTGGATTTCAGAAATGTCAATGACGATGACCCGCAGGTGCACGTTGACTTGTGTTGCGGCCAGACCAATGCCCGGGGCAGCATACATGGTGTCAGCCATGTCTTTGATTATTTTGCGTATTTTGTCATCCACCCGCTTCACCGGTGCTGCAATCTTGTGCAAGCGCGGATCGGGGTAGTGCAATATGGGGAGTAAAGCCATGAAAAACTTGCCAATTTAATCAGCTAGATGCAGAATTTAAACCAAACTCTTACGTCGGCTGCGGTTTCTGCACAGTACGCCGGCGACGCTCACATTAAGGTGGGGCTCCACATGCGAAAAGCAATTATATCCCTGATTTTGTTGATAACTCCGACCTTGGTCGCGGCCCAGCCTGCGTCCTTGCAGGACAGCGCTCCGGAGCGTTATACGGTACAAAGAGGGGACACCTTGTGGGGCATTTCCGGACGCTACCTGAAGGAGCCCTGGCGCTGGCCGGAGCTGTGGAAAATGAATCAGGAGCAGCTGAAAAATCCGCATCTGATTTACCCCGGTGACGTCATCGTGCTGGACCGCAGCAGTGGCGAACCCAGGCTCAGCCTGGTCCAGCTAGATACGACGAAACTGGGACCCAGAGTACGCAGCGAACCGAGCACAAACAGTGCTGTACCCAGCATTTTGCCATCCGTCATTGAGCCGTTCCTGTCCAAGCCAATGGTTGTCGGTGAGAACGAGCTCGACGCCGCGCCCAGAATCGTTGCCACTGCCGATGACCGTGTCACGCTGGGACCCGGCGATCGCGCCTTCGCTCAGGGCATCACCAAAGACAAGGGTAACCAGTGGCAGATTTTCCGCCGTGGCGATCCGCTGGTCGATCCCGATAACAATCAGATTCTCGGTTACGAAGCCGTTTATCTGGGTGAAGCTCTGGTGCGTCAGCATGGCGATGTCGCGACGGTGGAAATCACCAAATCCGTGCAGGAAATCTATCGCAATGACCGCCTTCTGCCGCTGGGCAAACAAACACCGGTATTCGCTTATGTGCCACAGCCGCCGAAATCCCCGGTCAAGGGCCGCATCATTTCGACTTATGGCGGCCTGCAGGAAACTGGACCGCTGTCCATCGTGACCTTGTCCAAAGGCAGCAGGGACGGATTGCAGGTGGGCACCGTACTGGCCATCGAACGCAGCCAAACCAGCACGCGTTACAGCCAGCGTACCGCGCCGCTGTTCGGTCGTACCGGTCCTTCCGGCAGCGAAGCGCCGCGTACCTATTACAGTGAAACCATTCCGCCGCGTGCCACCCTGACGGAGCGGGGTGAAGCCATCACCAATAAGGACATCGCTCAACTGCCCGACCAGCGCTATGGTCTGGTGATGGTGTTCCGCACCTTTGACCGCGCGTCATTTGCGCTGGTGATGGAAGCCAGCCGCCCGGTCACTGTCTCCGATTACGTAACAAATCCCTGATTGCCGCGGCGGGAGCCTGCTCCCGCTGTCAGCATCCTCTGATGTCCGTCGACGCGGATCTGGAAGTCTGGCTCCGCCTGAGCCTGCTGCCTGGGCTCGGACATCAATCCCTGCGCAAACTGCTGGTCGCGCTGGGTACGCCGGCAAACATTCTGGCCGCCAGTCACCGTGAGCTGAGCAGCATCGTCGGCGAAAAACTCGCCATCTCCATTCGCAACGGCGGCGCCGATCCGGCAAGCTGGAGCGCCGTTGGATCCTGGCTGGATGATCCTGCCAATCACATCATTACACTGGCGGATGCCACTTATCCGCAAGCCTTGCTGCAAATCCCCGATCCGCCGCCGCTGATTTATGTGAAAGGACGGCTGGATCTGTTGAACCGGCCGGGGTTCGCCATCGTCGGCAGCCGCAATGCCACTGCGCAGGGCCTGGCTAACGCTGAAGCCTTTGCCGCTGCGCTCAGCAATGCCGGCCTTACCATCATCAGCGGGCTGGCGCTGGGTGTCGACGCGGCAGCGCATCGCGGCGGACTCGACGGCAGCAGCTCAACAATTGCCGTCGTCGGCACCGGACTTGATACGGTGTACCCGGCACGCAATCGCGATCTGGCCCACCGTATTGCCGCACACGGCACGCTGATATCGGAATTTTCTCTGGGCACGCCGGGACTGGCAGCCAATTTTCCACGGCGCAATCGTTTGATTTGCGGATTATCCCAAGGCTGTCTTGTGGTCGAAGCCGCAATATCCAGCGGCTCACTGATCACCGCACGCCTCGCCACTGATCAGGGTCGGGAGGTATTTGCGATTCCCGGATCCATACACTCACCGCTGGCCAAAGGCTGTCACGCACTGATCAAACAGGGCGCCAAGCTGGTGGAATCGGCGCAGGATGTACTGGAAGAACTGGGACTGTTGCAGCCCGTAAGACCGGTTGCCGAAGCAGCATTGGATGCCACGAACGATCATCCCCTCTTGGTGCATATCGGTTTTGATCCGGTGGATGTCGATACGCTGCAACAACGCTGCGGCTTCGCGATCGGAGCGCTCAACACCGCGCTGACCGACCTCGAACTGGCGGGATTGATCGAAGCCTTGCCGGGGGGGCGCTGGCAACGCCTGTCCTGACCGCGTGCATTGAAAACGTTGTTAGCGCAAAAGAGCCAGGCCTTGATGGTGATGCTAGGCTCACTTAATCAATGACTTGAAGGCGTATGCGCTCGGTCGCTACGCTCCCGACGCGCTCGCTCATCACTTTTTCAACGGCCTGTGATCCCGGCTTGCGCTGGCCGGGGATTGTTCTTATCATCGGGCGCTCTTTTCCACGGCGCGGCAGTCCGGCGCCCCATCTGCAGCGGTATTAATCCGCAAATTCAACGGTTTACATGGCGAAAACGCTCATCATTGCAGAAAAACCTTCGGTCGCCGGCGACATCGCTCGCGTTCTGGGCGGGTTCACGAAACATGCCGAATATTTTGAAAACGACAACTATGTGGTGTCGTCTGCAGTCGGCCATTTGCTGGAAATCGCCGCGCCCGAAGAATTCGAAGTCAAACGCGGTAAATGGTCCTTCGCCAATCTGCCGGTCATTCCGCCGCATTTTGATCTGAATCCGATCGTCAAAAGCGAAGCCCGGCTGAAAGTACTGGCCAAGCTGCTGAAACGGAAGGACATCACCAAGCTGATCAATGCCTGCGACGCGGGCCGCGAAGGCGAACTGATTTTCCGTTACATCGCGCAGGCAACCAAGACCAACAAACCGGTATCCCGGCTGTGGTTGCAGTCGATGACGCCGGCCGCGATCCGCGAGGGTTTCGAACACCTGCGTTCCGACGAGGAAATGCAGCCACTGGCCGACGCTGCGCGCAGCCGCAGCGAAGCCGACTGGCTGATCGGCATCAACGGCACGCGCGCGATGACCGCCTTCAACAGCAAGGGCGGCGGTTTTTACCTGACCACCGTCGGTCGCGTACAAACACCGACCTTGATGATTGTGGTCGACCGCGAACAGAAAATCCGTAAATTTGTGCCGCGTGATTACTGGGAAGTGCGGGCAACGTTTGGTGCCAAAGCCGGTGATTATGAAGGCCGCTGGTTTGACCCGTCATTCAAACGCGATGAAAACGACGCAGAAAAACGCGACAGCCGCCTGTGGGACGGCAAAGCCGCGGAAAAAGTTGCCGAGGCCTGCCGCGGCAAAACCGGCACAGTCACCGAAGAATCAAAACCGTCGTCGCAGCTGTCACCGATGCTGTTCGATCTGACCTCATTGCAGCGCGAAGCGAACGGTAAATTCGGATTTTCGGCGAAAACCACGCTGTCGATCGCCCAGGAGTTGTACGAGCGGCACAAAGCACTGACCTATCCGCGGACCGACTCCAAGCATCTTCCCGAAGATTACATGGCGACGGTCAAGACCACGCTGGATGCTCTCGGCGGTGAACCGGGGTTCGGTCCGTTTGCCAAAGAAATCGTCAAGGGCAAGTGGATCAAGCCGAACAAGCGCATTTTCGACAACAGCAAAATTTCAGATCACTTCGCGATCATTCCGACGCCGCAACCGCCGAAAAACCTCAACGAAGTGCAGCAGAAGATTTATGACCTGGTCGTGCGCCGTTTCATGGCTGTGTTTTTCCCGCCGGCCGAATACCTGGTCACCACCCGCATCACCGAAGTCGCAACACACAAGTTCAAGACCGAAGGCAAGATCCTGGTCAGACCGAGCTGGTTGGCGATTTACGGCAAGGATGAGCAGCAGGAGAGCGCCAATCTGCCGGCGGTAGCCAAGGGTGAAGATCCGCCGGTCAATGCCGTGAATCCAGTCGGACTGGCGACACGGCCGCCTGCACGTTATTCGGAAGCGACACTGCTGAGCGCGATGGAAGGCGCCGGCAAGCTGATCGACGACGATGAACTGCGTGATGCGATGGCACAGAAGGGTCTCGGCACGCCGGCGACCCGCGCCGCGATCATCGAACGCTTGATCGCCGAAAAATACATGGTGCGCGAGGGCCGCGAACTGATCCCGACCGCCAAGGCGTTCCAGTTATTGACCTTGTTGAACGGACTGGGCGTCAGCGAGCTGACGCAGCCGGAACTGACGGGTGAGTGGGAATACAAGCTGTTGCAGATGGAACGCGGCAAGTTGAAGCGCACCTCCTTCATGAAGGAAATCGCCACCATCACCGAGCGCATCGTCAAGCGCGCCAAGGAATACAACAACGAGACCATTCCCGGCGATTACGCGACACTGCAGACGTCGTGCCCGCATTGCGGCGGCACGGTCAAGGAAAACTACCGGCGTTTCGCCTGCGAAGCCTGCGAGTTTTCGATTTCCAAAATCCCGGGTGGCCGCCAATTCGAGATCGACGAAGTGGAGTTGCTGCTGCGCGAACGCACGATCGGCCCCTTGCAGGGTTTCCGCTCCAAAATGGGCCGGCCGTTTGCAGCCATCCTGCGCATCGTGCCGGACAAGGAAAGCAACAACCTCAAACTCGAATTTGATTTCGGGCAGGGGAATGATGACGAAGCCGAGGAAATCGATTTCAGCGAACAGCAGGCACTGGGTCCCTGCCCGAAATGCAAAGGCCAGGTCTACGAACACGGCATGAACTACTTGTGCGAAAACACGCCGGCCAAGAAATGCGATTTCCGTTCCGGCAAAGTGATTCTGCGCCAGGAAATTCAGCGCGAGCAGATGGAAAAACTGCTGTCCTCCGGACGTACCGACCTGCTCGACGGTTTTTTTTCCAACCGCAATGGCCGGCGCTTCAAAGCCTTCCTGGCGAAACAACCGGACGGCAAAGTGGGGTTTGAATTTGCACCGCGCGCCGCCAAGGGTGATGCCGATTCCGGCGCAGGTAAGGCCGCAAAACCAGCCAAGGTAAAAGCCGCTGTAGCGGCTAAACCCGAAACGGCAACTGCCGTGCCAGCCAAAAAACGCGCTGCCCGCAGTAAAAAATAATCAATTAAAACAAATATTTACGGTCAATATCGCGGTTGCGACCTTGGCCGTAATTTTTTGCCCTGAACGAAGCTTGTTCAGACGTCCAGGTTGCGTGCGCCCAGTGCGTTGGTTTCAATGAACAGACGGCGCGGTTCCACGGCATCGCCCATCAGCGTCGTAAAAATTTCGTCGGCGCCGATAGCGTCTTCAATCTGCGTTCTCAGCAAGCGGCGGGTTTTCGGATCCATTGTGGTATCCCACAATTGTTCAGGATTCATTTCACCCAGGCCTTTGTAGCGCTGGATACCGATGCCGCGCTGCACTTCCGCAAGCATCCATTCGATCGCTTCTCGGAATTCTTTGACCGGATGCATGTGTTCGCCGCGCTTGATGTAAGCCCCTTCGCCCAGCAGACCATGCAGCATCTGCGCCGTTTTCTGGATTTGCGCGTAATCTCCGCTGTGCAGAAAATCGACATCGATCATGCTGTTTCGGGAAACACCGTGCTGGGTGCGGGCAATGCGCAGCGTGTACGACTCATTCTTTTCGTCGAACACCGCATCGATCTTGATGTTCTTCGCATCCCGATAAAGACCAGCGAGTTCTTTTGCACTTTTCTGAGCGGCCGCTTCATTGCCCAGATCCAATGTCACCGGGTTGTTGAGCAGTCCGTGCAGGGCTTCCGAATCGATGATCCGGCTTTCGCGCTCGATGACCGCTTCGGCCAGCAGGTAATGCTTCGCCACTTCTTCCAGCGCGTCCTTGGACAAGGGCTGCGCACCGACCGTGGTATAGAGTTCCGCCTCGGCCAGCGCCTGCTTGAGCAAATACTGCTTGAGTTCATGCTCGTCCTTCAGATAACGCTCCTGCTTGCCGTGTTTGACCTTGTACAGCGGCGGTTGCGCAATATAGATGTGTCCGCGCTCGACCAGTTCCGGCATCTGCCGGTAGAAGAACGTCAGCAGCAAGGTGCGGATGTGTGATCCATCGACATCCGCGTCAGTCATGATGATGATGCGGTGATAACGCAGCTTGTCCGGGTTGTATTCATCCTTGCCGATGCCGGTGCCAAGCACGCTGATCAGCGTGGTGATCTCCGTCGATGAAATCACTTTGTCGAAACGCGCTTTTTCAACGTTGAGGATCTTGCCCCGCAGCGGCAGAATGGCCTGGTTTTTCCGGTCGCGGCCCTGCTTGGCGGAACCGCCCGCAGAATCACCTTCGACCAGATACAGCTCGCATTTCGACGGATCGCGTTCCTGGCAATCGGCCAATTTTCCGGACAGTCCGAAAGAGTCGAGCACACCTTTGCGGCGCGTCAGTTCGCGGGCCTTGCGCGCAGCTTCCCGGGCGCGGGCAGCATCGACAATCTTGCCGCAGATGATCTTGGCATCGTTCGGCTTCTCCAACAGAAATTCCATCAGCCTCTGGCCGACGATTTCCTCAACTACCGGGCGCACTTCCGAAGACACCAGCTTGTCCTTGGTCTGCGACGAAAACTTGGGTTCCGGAACCTTGACCGACAACACCGCGGTCAAGCCTTCCTTCATATCGTCACCGCTGGTCTCGACCTTGGTTTTTTTCGCCTGATCAGTCGATTCGATATAGTTGTTCAAAGTGCGCGTCATCGCCGCGCGCAGACCGGTGAGATGGGTGCCCCCGTCACGCTGCGGAATGTTATTGGTGAAACATTGCATCGATTCCTGATAGGAATCATTCCACTGCATGGCCACCTCGACGGTAATACCGTCCTTGGTGCCCTGGATATGGAAGATGTTCGGATGCAGCACGCTTTTCGCGCGGTTCATGTATTCGACGAAACCTTTGACGCCGCCGCTGAACGCAAATTTTTCTTCCTTGCCCGAACGCTGGTCGGTCAGCGTGATTTTCACGCCGTGATTCAGGAAGGACAGTTCGCGCAGACGTTTGGCGAGGATTTCATAGTGAAAATCAACGTTGCCGAAAATTTCCTTGCTCGCCAGATAGTGCACCTCGGTGCCGCGGCGCTCGCTTTTGCCGGTCACCTTCAGCGGCGCCACGGCTTCACCCATGCGGAACTCCATCTGATGCGTCCTGCCGTCGCGGCGGATGGTCAGGCGCAGCCATTCCGACAGGGCGTTAACCACGGACACGCCGACGCCGTGCAGACCACCAGATATCTTGTAGGAGTTGCTGTCGAATTTTCCGCCGGCATGCAGCTCGGTCATCACCACTTCGGCGGTTGAGCGCTTTTCCTCGTCGTCCGGATGAATTTCGGTAGGAATGCCGCGACCGTTGTCGGCCACGCTGATCGAATTATCCGGATGGATGATGATGGTGATTTCATCACAATGCCCCGCCAGCGCTTCATCAACCGCATTGTCCACCACCTCGAAAACCGTGTGATGCAGACCCGTGCCGTCACTGGTGTCACCGATGTACATTCCCGGACGTTTACGCACCGCCTCAAGGCCTTTAAGTACCTTGATACTGTTTGCATCATATTCGTTGCCGGTGCGCTGTTCTTTTTCGCTCATTGCTTTTCTTTTCGTCCTTATTTTCCCGCTTGGGTTCTTGCTTGTTTTCTGTCGGGTCCCGCAGCTTTATCAAATCCGCATCGGCATGACGACATAACGGAAATCATCGCGCCCGGGCAGCGTGATCAGCATGCTGCTGTTGGCGTCGCCGAAGGAGCACACCACTTTGCCGGCCGGCACATTGCTGAGGACATCCAGCAGGTAGGTCACGTTGAATCCCACATCCAGGGGGTCCCCGCCGAATTCGACTTCCAGTTCTTCCTGGGCCTCTTCCTGTTCGTTATTGCTGCAGGAAATGCGCAGACTGTCCTTGGTCAGCATCCAGCGCACACCACGGAATTTTTCATTGGACAGAATGGCGGCCCGTTGCAGTGCGCGCTGCAACTCGTCCCGGTCCAGGCTGATGCCTTTTTCGTAGTTGGTCGGAATCACCCGCTGGTAGTCCGGGAACTTGCCGTCGATGACCTTGGTTGTCAGTTCAACATCACCAAAACGGAAACGAACCTGGTTGGCATGAATGGCGATGTCGAGTGGTTCGTCACCTTCCACCAGTTGTCGCGTCAGTTCCAATATGGCTTTTCTCGGCAGGATGACTTCGCTTTTGTCCTGTTTTTCCTTGAGCCCTGTTACGGCATAACTGAGCCGGTGCCCGTCTGTGGCAACGACCTTGATTTCCTTGTCTTCGGTGATCAACAACAGTCCATTCAAGTAATACCGGATGTCCTGCTGCGCCATCGCGTATTGCACCAGGCCAAGCAGCTTGCGCGCGACCCCTTGGGATATCTGGAAACTGCTTTGCGGATTGCCGGGGTCCGCGAGCGCCGGAAAATCCGCAGCAGGCAAGGTTTGCAGATTAAAGCGGCTTTTGCCGGCCTTGACCTGTAAACGGTTGTTGGCGACTTCGAGTGTTACTTCGCTTTCATCAGGCAAGGCCCGGAGTATATCAACCAGCTTTCTAGCGGACACCGTGACGGCAAGAGTTTCCCCGCCTTTTTTATCGAGCGGACAAGAGGTTGCAATCTGCAATTCCAGATCTGTGGCGACGAATCGCAGGGTGTCTGCAGTACGTTCAATCAATACGTTCGACAGAATCGGCAGCGTATGGCGCCGTTCAACGATTCCGGTTACTGCCTGCAGTGGCTTTAACAGCGCATCGCGGGGTAATTGCACGAGTTTCATATTAGTGGTTTTTCTTTAGATAAATTAATAGTAACTAATAGAAAAGGCTTTGTTCTGTTGAGAGCTGCACTTGAACCTTGTATTAAAAACAGAAATTCTGTCTTTGATGTTCTGTATTGCCCGCTAACTTCCTGTGGACAGAAAAGGATGAAAAACAGGTGGATTCGTTTTTTGCCTGGTTATGCACAAATGATGCACAGGTTTTCAACTGCGTAATACCTTCAGCAATGAACTGATATCCACGGTCATTTCGTTACTGGTGCTTTTCAGTTGGGCAATCTTGCGGCAGGCATGGAGTACCGTCGTGTGATCCCTGCCGCCAAAGGCTTCACCGATGTCAGGCAGGCTCAACTGGGTCAGTTCCTTGGCCAGGGCCATCGCAACCTGTCGCGGACGCGCCACATTCCGGGTGCGTTTTTTCGAATACATCTCCGACACCTTGATCTTGTAATAGTCGGCGACTGTGCGTTGAATGTTTTCGATGCTGACCTGACGGTTCTGTGAGGCGAGTACATCGCGCAAGGCTTCGCGCGCAAGATCCACGGTGATGGGTTGCCCGGTAAAGCGGGAATAGGCCAGCACGCGCTTGAGTGCTCCTTCCAGTTCGCGGATATTGGACTGGATATGCTTGGCAATGAAAAAGGCCACATTTTCATCCAACGTCAAACCGTCTGCTTCCGCTTTTTTGAGCAGGATGGCGACCCGCATTTCCAGTTCGGGGGGCTCAACGGCAACAGTGAGGCCCCAGCCGAAGCGAGAAATCAGCCGGTTTTCCATGCCGGAGATTTCTTTGGGATAGGTATCGCAGGTGATGATGACCTGTTTGTGTGCTTCAACCAGTGCGTTGAAGGCGTAGAAAAACTCTTCCTGTGTGCGATTCTTACCGCTGAAAAACTGGATGTCGTCAATCAGCAGCAGATCCAGAGAATGGTAGTAGCGTTTGAAATCATCAAACGCTTTGTGTTGGTAAGCCCTCACCACATCGGATACATACTGCTCGGCATGGATGTAACGAATCTTGCTTTCCGGCGCATGCGCCCTGAGGTGGTTGCCGATGGCATGGATCAGATGGGTTTTGCCCAGGCCGACGCCGCCGTAGACAAACAACGGGTTGTATGCAGCTCCAGGTTTTTCCGCGACCTGACGGGCTGCGGCGCGCGCAAGGTCGTTGGCTTTGCCGGTGACGAAGGTGTCAAACGTAAAGCCGGGATTGAGCCTGGAAACATCGCGCACCGGCGGTGCGGGTCGGGAGATCACCGGCTCCACGGCAGTTATGGACGCCGCGACAGGCCGTGCTGATTTTTCTGCAAGGATGAGTTCAACCGTAGCACTTTCACCCAGACGCTCGCGGGCAATCTTCAACATGGTTGCCTGAAAGCGGTCTTTGACCCAGCGCTGCACAAAACGATTGGGAGCCGTTACCGTCACTACAGCCCCGGTGATGGCGCATTTCAGTGGCTGTATCCAAGTGACAAACTGCTGCTGCCCGAGTTCTTTTGCGAAAAACGCGAGACAATGTTGCCAGAAATCGTTCATTCGTCCCTATCGGGTGTAGCAACGGCGTGGTTAACGAAAAAGCGCGAAAATGCGGGGGAATTGACCCCCGATTTTACCCCTTATTGGTGGCGGCAACAAAGGCTGCGGAGGATACGGCAACCACGACGGCAGATGGTCTGCCTTCCCGAAGATTGACAGGGGGAGGCCTGTCGGGGTCTAATATTGGGTTTCCCGAAGACCAATTTAGGATCGATCATGAAGCGCACCTACCAACCTTCAAAAACGCGTCGTGCACGCACCCATGGCTTTCGTGTGCGCATGAAAACGCGCGGCGGTCGCGCTGTCATCCGTGCGCGCCGTGCCAAAGGCCGTGCCCGTCTCAGCGTTTGATCAATTCCGCAGTTTGCAACAAAAGCAGTAGCGCACGGTCTATTCGCCTGACCAAAGCAGCGCAGTTTGAAGCCGTTCTCGTCGGTGGACGCCGGTCAGGCAGCAAATGTTTCCTGGCGCGGGCGTTGCCCAATGCCGGAGACGGCCCGCGACTCGGATTGATCGTCGGCAAGAAGGCGGCACCCCGGTCAGTGGATCGTAACCGGGTGAAGCGCCTGATCAGAATCGTGCATCGTGAGTTGGCGGCAGAGCTGGATGCGTTGGATGTCGTCGTACAACTCCGGGGCAGCCCCCGCAGCAGCGATAACGCGGCATTGTTCAAGGAATTGCAGGAGTTGCTGCGCGGATTGCTCGGACCGGGCAAACAATAACCGTAGTGGCTCGGCTGAGAAAAAAAGCTTATGGATTCGCAACGGCTGGTTCTCTTCTTTGTATTCACCATGTCGGTGTTCCTGCTGTATGAGTCCTGGCAGCGTGACCATCAACAATCGCCCGCAGCCACCGCGGCATCGGCCTCGGTAACCCCGACGCCTACACCGGGGATAACCCAGGCCCAGCCCGCTGTCGGCACAGTGCCCGCTCCCAGCGCAGCATTGATTCCGAACCCGTCAGCACCACCGGTTGCCGTTGCGGCTGATCGGGGACAGATCATCAAGGTTGAAACTGATGTTTACCGCGCGGAAATCAGCACCAGCGGCGGTGATCTGGTCCGTCTCGAACTGCTGAAGCATGGCGGCACACTGGACCGGACGAAAAACTTCCTGTTGTTTGCGCGTTCCAGTGAGCATGTTTACATGGCGCAATCGGGTCTGATCGGCAGCAACCTGCCGAATCACCAGACAGCGTATGCCGCGCAGCGAACGGAATACAGGCTGGCGGATGCCGCTGCCGATCTTGAAATTCGGCTGGAAGCTGTCGGTGGCGCAAAAGCCGCGAAGATTTATCGTTTTCACCGCAACAGCTATGTCATTGATGTGGTGCATGAAGTAACCAATACCGGTGCAGCACCAGTGGAAGCTTTTGCCTATTTCCAGCTGGTGCGGGATTCGAAGCTGCCCGATGGGGATTCCGCAATGGTGCCGACCTATACCGGTGCTGCGGTGTATACCGAGAAGGACAAATTCCAGAAAGTCGCGTTCGGTGATATCGAGAAGGGCAAGGTTCCCTATCCCAAGAACGGTAACGACGGCTGGATCGGCATGCTCCAACACTATTTCCTCAGCGCATGGCTGCCGAAGCAGGGCGCGCCGCGAGAGTTCTACACCCGCCAGATACCCCAGGGACTGTACGCGGCCGGTGTCATTATTCCGGCCGGCACGCTCGCGGCGGGCGCCAGCACGACGCTGGCGATGCCGCTGTATGCCGGTCCGCAGGAGCAGGAAAAGCTTGCAGCCCTGGCGCCAGGGCTGGATCTGGCGGTCGATTACGGCTGGCTGACCGTCATTGCAGCCCCTCTGTTCTGGGTGCTGCAGTGGATCCATGGCTGGACCGGCAACTGGGGCGTGGCCATTATCATCCTGACCATTTTCATCAAGCTCGCGTTCTACCCTCTGTCGGAGGCGAGTTACCGTTCGATGGCCAAGATGCGCATCGTGGCGCCGAAATTGCAACGCTTGAAGGATCAGTACGGCAACGACCGGCAGCGCATGCAGCAGGCGATGATGGAGTTGTACAAGACCGAGAAAATCAATCCGCTCGGCGGCTGTCTGCCGATCGTGGTGCAGATTCCCGTATTCATCGCCTTGTACTGGGTGCTGCTCGGCAGCGTTGAAATGCGCCAGGCACCGTTTGCGCTGTGGATCAAGGATCTGTCCGTCGCTGATCCGTTTTACATCCTGCCCATCCTGATGGGCGCGACCATGATCATCCAGACCCGGCTCAATCCGGAACCGCCGGATCCGGTGCAGGCCAAGATCATGAAAATCATGCCGGTGGCATTCAGCATTTTCTTCTTCTTCTTCCCTGCGGGGCTGGTGCTCTACTGGCTGGTCAACAACGTTCTTTCGATCGCGCAGCAATGGCATATCACCCGGGCCATGGAGCTCGCGACAAAGCAGGTCAAGCCGAAGGCCTGAGCGTAGGCATCCCGATGCGGCGCTATACTCGCCGCGCATGATTCATCGCGACATCATTGCGGCAATTGCCACCGCACCGGGGCGTGGCGGTATCGGCGTCATCCGCATTTCAGGATCGCAACTCGCGCGCTTCGCCGCGGGACTGACGCCACGCGCACCCGAGCCGCGGCATGCACTGCTCACGACCTTCCTTGACGCGGCAAACCAGCCGCTCGACCATGGCCTGCTGTTGTTTTTTGCCGCGCCACATTCCTACACCGGTGAAGACGTGCTCGAGTTGCAGGGTCACGGCGGTCCGGTTGTGATGCGGCAACTGCTGCAGCGCTGTCTGGAGCTGGGTGCACGGCTGGCGCGACCGGGGGAATTCACCGAACGCGCTTATTTGAACGGGCGCATGGATCTGGCCCAGGCCGAGGGTGTTGCTGATCTGATCGAGGCTTCAACCGCATTGGCGGCCCGCGCTGCCTTGCGCTCTCTGCAGGGAGACTTTTCTGAATTAATTCAGATACTTACAAATAAAATCGTCGCCTTGCGCACTTTACTGGAAGCGACGCTGGATTTTCCCGAAGAAGAAGTGGAGTTCCTGACGGCTGGCCGCGCACAGCAACAGCTTTCCGCGGTTCGCGAACAACTGGATGCGACGCTTGCGGCGACGCGCCAGGGCAGCCTGTTGCGCGAGGGCATACAAGTGGTGCTGATCGGTGAACCCAATGTCGGCAAATCGAGCCTGTTGAATCGTCTGGCCGGTGAAGAGGTGGCCATCGTCACCGAAGTCCCGGGCACGACCCGGGATGCTGTGCGCGAGCAGATCGACATCGACGGTCTGCCAGTACACATCATTGATACCGCCGGTTTGCGTGAAACCACGGATGCTGTGGAGCGCATCGGTATCAGCCGCACCTGGGCGATGATTGAAAAGGCCGATCTGGCGCTGCTGGTGTCCGATGTCGGGCGGGAGAATGACAGCGCCAACAATGCAATCATCGACCGCCTGCCGGCTGGCCTGGCGCGAATCCGGGTGATGAATAAAATCGACATGGCCCAGCGCAAAGCGGCCCGCGAGCAGATCGGGACTGAAGGGCGCGTCTGGGTTTCTGCAAAAACTGGCGAAGGTCTGGAATTGCTGAAACAGGCGATTTGGGATCAGGCCGGCTGGCATCCCTGCGGGGAGGGGGTATTTACGGCCAGGACACGCCATATCGAAGCCTTGCAGGCGGCACAGCGTCATCTGTCTGCCGCCGCAGGGGTGACTGGCCGCCTCGAGCTGTATGCCGAAGAATTGCGGCTGGCGCACGAGGCGTTGAGCGGTATTACCGGGGAATACACCCCGGATGACCTGCTAGGCGAAATCTTCTCGAAATTCTGTATCGGCAAGTAAACCTCCCGGTGGTTTCACGTGGAACAAACCGGGGCAGCTAATCACTGTTTTGTCGTCGTTTCACGTGAAACATTCCATTCCCGCCGGGCCGCGCCTTTCGCTGCATGGCAAAATTACGCTATCATGCGCGCCCGACCTTGGAGTCGCCCAAGGTTCTCCGGCAGGCCGCGCAAAATGACGCAATACCCTGAAAAATTTGATGTAATTGTCATTGGCGGTGGCCATGCTGGTGCCGAAGCCGCGCTGGCCAGCGCGCGCATGGGCTGTCGTACGCTGCTGTTGACGCACAGCATCGAAACGCTGGGTCAGATGTCCTGCAATCCGTCTATCGGGGGTATCGGCAAGGGCCATCTGGTCAAGGAGGTCGATGCGCTGGGCGGGGCCATGGCAGCCGCGACTGACGAAGCCGGCATCCAGTTCCGCATCCTTAACTCACGCAAAGGCCCTGCCGTACGGGCCACCCGGGCCCAGGCCGACCGCGTACTGTACCGCCGGACCATCCGCGGCCGCATCGAGCAACAGGCCAATCTGCAGGTATTCCAGCAAGCCGTCGACGATCTGGTGGTGCAGGGCGATCGCGTGACTGGCGTGGTGACGCAGATCGGCCTTCGTTTCGAAGCGCGCAGCGTGGTGCTGACCGCAGGTACTTTTTTGTCCGGCCTGATCCATGTCGGACTCGAGCATTATCAGGGTGGTCGTGCCGGCGATCCGCCATCGGTCAGTCTGGCTGCACGGCTGCGCGAATTGAAACTGCCGGTGGGCCGTTTGAAAACCGGCACGCCGCCGCGCATTGACGGACGCAGCATCGATTTTGCGCAACTGACCGAACAACCGGGGGACGATCCGGCACCGGTGTTTTCTTTCCTCGGTCGACGCGAGCAGCATCCGGCGCAGATGTCGTGCTGGATCACCCACACCAATGAGCGCACACACGATGCCATCCGCAGCGGACTCGATCGCTCGCCGATGTTCACCGGCGTCATCGAAGGTGTCGGGCCGCGCTACTGTCCATCGATCGAAGACAAGATCCATCGTTTCGCCGACAAATCATCGCACCAGATTTTCCTCGAGCCCGAAGGCCTGACGGTCTCCGAGTATTATCCCAACGGCATATCAACCAGTTTGCCGTTCGACGTGCAGCTCGCGGTCGTGCGCTCGATCCAGGGACTGGAACATGCGCACATCACGCGACCGGGTTATGCCATCGAGTACGATTATTTCGATCCCATCGGACTGAAAGCTTCACTGGAAACCAAGGCCATCGCCGGATTGTTTTTCGCCGGCCAGATCAACGGCACCACGGGTTATGAAGAAGCCGCGGCGCAGGGTTTGCTGGCGGGGATCAACGCAGCATTGCAGGTCAGTGGAAAAGCAGCCTGGTCGCCGACGCGTGATCAGGCCTATCTGGGTGTGCTGGTTGACGACCTGATCACCCGTGGCGTGTCCGAGCCCTACCGCATGTTCACCAGCCGTGCCGAATATCGCTTGTCCCTGCGCGAAGACAATGCCGATCTGCGTCTGACGGAAACGGGACGACGTCTGGGTGTGGTGGATGACCTGCGCTGGGAAGCGTTTGCGCGCAAACGCGATGCGATTGCACTGGAGCAGGAACGGCTGAAATCGGTGTGGGTGAATCCGCAAATTTTGTCCGCGGATCAGGCGACGCAATTGCTCGGGAAACCGCTGGAACGTGAGCATTCACTTGCCGATCTGTTGCGGCGGCCGGAGCTGTCTTACCCCGCGCTGATGACCCTGCCGGGCGCGGGTCCTGGTGTTGCCGATGTGCAGGTCGCCGAGCAGGTGGAAATTCAGGCCAAGTATCAGGGTTACATCGAACGCCAGAAAACAGAAATCGAACATCGCGCACAGCAGGATGATCTGCGCTTGCCGGCAGATCTCGATTACACGCAGGTGCGCAGCCTGTCGATTGAAGTCCAGCAAAAACTCAATCGCGCGAAACCCGAAACCATTGGTCAGGCTTCGCGTATTTCCGGCGTCACACCCGCAGCGATTTCGGTGCTGTTGGTGCATCTGAAACACGCGCACGGCGCATTGCAGAAAAGCGCATGAGTCTCGCTGGTGAACTGGCCGCAGGCATCACAGCACTGAAACTGGATGTCGCGCCGGAGGCGCAGCAGCGCATGCTCGATTATCTGGCGCTGGTCGAAAAATGGAACAAGGCCTACAACCTCACTGCCGTGCGTGAGCCCGCGAAAATGCTCACCCACCATCTGCTCGATTCGCTGTCGGTGTTGCCGCATGTGCGCGGACCGCGGGTGCTCGATGTCGGCAGCGGTGCAGGCTTGCCCGGTATTCCGCTGGCACTGGCCTGCCCGCAATGGCAATTCACGCTGCTCGATTCGAATCATAAAAAAACCACTTTCCTGCGCCAGGCGGCGATTGAGCTCAAATTGAACAATGTCGATGTGGTTTGTGATCGTGTCGAAAGCTGGGCATCACCGCAGCCTTTTGACACCGTAGTATCGCGTGCCTTTTCGGATCTGCCTGAATTCCTGACGCTGGCAGGAAAGTTATGCGCCAAAACTGGCGTGGTGGTCGCAATGAAAGGTGTTTATCCGCATGAAGAGCTGCTGCAGGTGCCCAAGGATTTCCAGTTGCGCAACGTGGTGTCGCTGAACGTGCCGGGTCTGGGCGCGGAGCGTCATGCCGCAGTCCTGCAGCCGGCGTAACCATCATGACCAAACCCATGACCCGCATCATCGCCATCACCAATCAGAAAGGTGGTGTCGGTAAAACCACCACCGGCGTCAATCTGGCAGCAAGTTTGGCGGCGACACATCGCCGCGTGCTGCTGGTCGACCTCGATCCGCAGGGCAACGCGACCATGGGCAGCGGCATCGACAAACGCAGTTTGTCGATGACCGTGTATCACGTGCTGCTGGGTGAAAAACAGATTACCGAAGTGCGCTTGCGCGCGGCAGCTGGTTACGATGTGCTGCCGTCGAATCGCGATTTGGCCGGTGCCGAAGTCGAACTGGTCGACATCGACCATCGTGAAACGCGATTGAAGGAAGCATTACAAACGGTCGCTGCCGATTACGATTTCATCCTCATTGATTGTCCGCCGGCGCTGAACCTGCTGACGGTGAATGGCTTGACCGCAGCGCAGGCGGTGATGATTCCGATGCAGTGCGAGTACTACGCGCTGGAAGGTTTGTCGGATCTGGTCAGTACCATCAAGCGTGTGCGCGAGCACCTCAATCCCGATCTCGAAATCGAAGGCCTGCTGCGCACCATGTACGACCCGCGCAACATGCTGGCGCAACAGGTGTCTGCGCAGCTGATGCAGCACTTCGGCGACAAGGTGTATCGCACGGTGATTCCGCGCAATGTGCGTCTGGCGGAAGCGCCCAGCCATGGTTTGCCGGCGCTGGAGTTTGATCGCGCCTCCAAAGGCGCGCAGGCTTACTTGGCGCTGGCCGGCGAAATGTTGAACCGCAGCGCCAAAGTTACATAAATAAGCCACTCAAATAATATATAAGTATTTGATTTTAAAGGATTATTATGGTTAAGCCCAAAGGTTTGGGACGCGGCCTCGATGCCCTGCTTGGCGGCGATACCGCGCCGTCGCGCAGCAGCAGCGCTGACGCGGTGACCACACTGCCGATTGCTGCACTGCAGCCGGGCAAATACCAGCCGCGCTCGCGCATGGATCAGGAAGCGCTGAATGCGCTGGCCGCGTCGATCAAAGCCCAGGGCATCATGCAACCGATCCTGGTGCGGCCGGTGGGTGGCGGCAACCATGAAATCATCGCCGGTGAACGACGCTGGCGCGCAGCGCGCATCGCCGGGCTGAGCAGCGTGCCGGTGCTGGTGCGCGATGTGCCCGATCAGCAGGCACTGGCGGTGGCGCTGATCGAAAACATCCAGCGCGAAGACCTCAATGCACTGGAAGAAGCCACCGGCATCGAGCGCCTGATCAACGAATTTTCACTGACCCACCAGGCGGTGGCTGATGCCATCGGCAAATCGCGGGCTGCCGTGACCAATCTGCTGCGCCTGCTGGAACTGGCGCCGCCGGTTAAAACGCTGCTGGGCGCAGGCCGCATCGAAATGGGCCATGCCCGCGCCCTGCTGGCCTTGCCGGCCGTGCGCCAGGTCGAACTGGCCAACGAAGCTGCCGCCAAAGGGCTGTCGGTGCGCGAAGTCGAGCAGCGCGTCGCCGCCCTGCTGACGAGTCGCAGCGGAACCCGCAGCCGCCCGGCCGCAGATCGTGATGTGTTGCGGCTGCAGGAAACCCTGGCCGAGAAACTCGGGACCCGGGTACAGATCAAGGCCAAACGCAAGGGCAAGGGCAGCCTGGTCATTGATTACGGCAGTCTCGACCAGTTGGACGGGCTGATTTCCCGCTTGACCCGTGAAAGCCGTTAATGGTGCGGCGCAGAATGGTTTGACGCGGTAGCGGCCTAACCATTAAAATTCCACGGTTTGCAGGGGCCGTCCGGGTGTTAGTACGCATCGACAGCAAGCCCATGCGCACCGCAATGCGCTGGCAGATTTACGCCACCGCAGGTCTGGGGTTGCTGGCAGGGCTTTTTATCGGCGTGCATGGCGCGGTTTCTGCGGTGCTGGGAGGCATCATCAACCAGATCGCGGATTTGGCTTATGCGATGCTGGTTTCCGGTAGCAGGGTCAGGACGGCGGGCAATACCTTGCGCGCACTGTTCCGGGCCGAAGCCGCCCGTATCATTTTGATCGTGTTACAGATGGGATGGGTGTTGACGACCTACAAAGAGGTCGTGCATCCGGTGTTTTTCATAACGTTCGCCGTTTCGGTCGTGGTTTTCCGGATGGCGATCCTGGTCAAAGAATAAACAAGGTTCAGGGACAAGCAGAGATGGCCGCAGGACAAGAACTGACGCCGACCAGCTATATCGGTCATCATCTGACCAACCGTACGGTTTCCTTGGGCGATAGCCCGTTCTGGACGCTGCACCTCGATACGTTCCTGACCGCGTTCACACTCGGCGTCATCGGTTTCGGCCTGATGTGGTGGGTGGTGAGCGGCGCCACTTCAGGCGTGCCGAACAAACGCCAGGCCTTCGTCGAAATGCTGATCGAATTCGTCGACGACCAGGTCAAAGGCATATTCCACGGCAATCGCGCATTTGTCGGCCCGCTGGCGTTGACAGTGTTCGTCTGGGTGCTGCTGATGAACGCCATGGACTTCATCCCGGTGGATCTCGTGGCGTGGTTTACCGGCAATGTGCTGCAGCAGCATGAATGGAAGCCGGTGCCGACCTCAGACATCAACACCACCTTCGCGCTGGCGCTGTCGGTGTGGCTGCTGATGCTGTTCTACAACGTCAAGGTCAAGGGTATCGGCGGCTGGACGCACGAATTGTTCTGCACGCCCTTCGGCGGCAATCCCCTGCTGTGGATTTTCAATTTCCTGTTCAACCTCGTTGAATACATTTCCAAGCCGCTGTCGCATTCGCTGCGGCTCTACGGCAACATCTACGCCGGTGAAATCATTTTCATGCTGCTGTGGATGTGGGCCGCGACCGGTCTGGTCGGTTCAGTCTTCGGCGGTGTGCTGGCGCTGGGCTGGGCGATTTTCCACATCCTGATTGTTGTGCTGCAGGCCTATATTTTCATGATGCTCACCGCCGTTTACATGGCGATGGCCCACGAAAGTCATTAACCAAGCAAACGTTTCATTTGATAGTTATAAAAAGGAGATTCTGATGGACAAGCTGCAACTTGTTGCGATGATCCAGGCGTATACCGGTATCGGTATCGGTCTGATGATCGGCCTGGGCGCTGCCGGCGCATGTATCGGTGTGGGCATCATGTGCAGCCGCTTTCTCGAGGGTGCTGCGCGCCAGCCGGAACTGATGCCGCAACTGCAGGCCAAAGTGTTCCTGCTGCTCGGCCTGATCGACGCCTCGTTCATTATCGGCGTCGGCCTCGCACTGTGGTTCGCCACCGGCAATCCCCTGCTCGCCAGTCTGAACTAATGAACTAAGTAAACAAGGTAAAGCTTGTTACGAACCGCTGTCCGTAGGGGAAAGTCATGAACCTGAACGTTACGATGATTGCGCAGGCAATCACGTTTTTCGTTTTCATCCTGTTTTGCGCCAAGTTCGTCTGGCCGCCGCTGATCCGCGCGCTGGAAGCCCGTCAGAAGCAGATTGCCGACGGACTGGCCGCCGGCGAAGAAGGCCGGCAGTCGCTGGAGCGTGCAGCCAAGGATGCTGATGCGGCGATCGCACAGGCGCGTAGTCGTGCCAGCGAGATCGTCGCGCAGGCCGAAAAACGGGTCAGCCAGATGATCGAAGAGGCGAAATCCACGGCCAAAGTCGAAGGCGAGCGGTTGGTCGCCGGCGCCAAGGCCGAGATCGAGCAGGAAGTTTCGCGCGCCAAGGAAATGCTGCGCACACAGGTGGCCACGCTGGCCGTGGCCGGTGCCGAACAGATCCTCAAGCGCGAAGTCGATGCCAAGGCGCATGCCGAGATGCTCGCGGCGATGCAGCGCCAACTGTAAGACAGACCCTCAAACAATGGCCGAACCAGTAACCATCGCGCGACCTTACGCTGAAGCAGTGTACAAACTCGCCTGCGAGAAAAACACGCTGACGCAGTGGGCGGACGCGCTGGCCAATCTCGATGGCGTGGTTGGCGACAGCCGCGTGCAACTGATCATCAGTGACCCGAACGTCAGCGCGCAGCAACTCGAAGGATTGGTGCTGGGCGTGATTGGCGACAAACTCGATGCTGGTGTCGCCAATGAGGCGCGCAACTTCATCCAGGTGCTGGTGCAGAACGGCCGGCTGGAACTGACGCCGCATATACGCGGCGTGTACGAGAGTCTCAAACGCGAGCATGAAGGTACGCTCGAAGCGAGCGTGATTTCGGCATTGCCGATCAGCGATGAGCAGGTGAAGACGCTGGTGGCTGCTCTGGAAACAAAATTCATGCGGAAGATCACGGCGAAAGTCGAAATTGATCCGCAATTGATCGGCGGCGTGAAAATCGTCGTCGGCGACAAAGTCATCGATGCAACGGTGCGTGGCAGGCTGGATGCGATGGCCACCGCGCTTACCCACTAGGAGTAACACATGCAACTCAATCCTTCCGAGATCAGCGAACTCATCAAGAGCCGGATTCAGAATCTGGGCGGCAGCGCGGAAGCGCGCACCCAGGGCACGGTGATTTCGGTGACCGACGGCATCTGCCGCATCCACGGCCTCGCCGACGTGATGCAGGGCGAAATGCTGGAGTTTCCGAAAAACACCTTCGGCCTCGCGCTGAACCTTGAGCGTGATTCGGTCGGCGCGGTGATTCTGGGCGCCTACGAGCATATTTCCGAAGGCGACACCGTGAAGACCACGGGCCGCATTCTCGAAGTGCCGGTGGGTCCCGAACTGATTGGCCGCGTGGTCAACTCGCTGGGCGAGCCGATCGATGGCAAGGGTCCGATCAACGCCAAGATGACGGACGTGATCGAGAAAGTCGCGCCGGGCGTGATTGAGCGTAAATCGGTGTCGCAGCCGGTGCAGACCGGGCTGAAATCGATTGATGCCATGGTGCCCGTCGGCCGCGGCCAGCGCGAATTGATCATCGGCGACCGCCAGACCGGCAAGACCGCGGTGGCACTGGACGCGATCATCAATCAGAAGGGCAAAGACCTATTCTGTATTTACGTCGCGATCGGCCAGAAGGCGTCGTCGATCAAAAACGTGGTGCGCAAGCTCGAAGAACACGGCGCGATGGAATACACCATCGTCGTTGCTGCAACGGCTTCCGAGTCCGCCGCGATGCAGTTCATTGCCCCCTACTCCGGTTGCACCATGGGCGAATACTTCCGCGACCGCGGCCAGGATGCGCTGATTATTTATGACGATTTGACCAAGCAGGCTTGGGCCTATCGCCAAGTGTCATTGCTGCTGCGTCGTCCCCCGGGCCGTGAAGCCTATCCTGGCGACGTGTTTTACCTGCACTCGCGCCTGCTGGAACGTGCGGCACGGGTCAATGAAGAATATGTCGAGAAATTTACCAAAGGTGCGGTCAAGGGCAAAACCGGTTCGCTGACGGCGTTGCCGGTCATTGAAACCCAAGCTGGCGACGTGACGGCCTTCGTGCCGACCAATGTGATCTCGATCACCGACGGCCAGATCTTCCTCGAAACCGACTTGTTCAACGCCGGTATCCGTCCCGCGATCAACGCCGGTATTTCGGTATCGCGCGTCGGTGGTGCTGCGCAGACCAAAGTCATTAAGAAGCTCGGCGGCGGTGTGCGTCTGGCACTGGCGCAGTATCGCGAACTCGCGGCCTTCGCGCAGTTTGCGTCCGACCTCGACGAAGCCACCCGCAAGCAGCTGGAGCGCGGCCGCCTGGTCACGGAACTGATGAAACAACCGCAGTACGAACCGCTGCAGGTGTGGGAAATGGCGCTGACGCTGTTTGCAGTCAGCGGCGGTTATCTGGACGATGTCGAAGTGAAGAAAGCGCTGGCGGCCGAAAAGTCGATGCGCGATTACATCGAGAGCAAGTTCGGCGATCTGGTGAAACGCATCGAAAACACCAAGGATCTGTCCAAGGATGACGAAGGACAGCTGACGGCGGCGATCAAGGACTGGAAGCAGAACGGTTCCTACTAAGCGCTCCACAGACTATAAAATAATTGTTTAAAATCAGATACTTATAACATGCCCGGCTCGAAGGAAATCCGCACCAAGATCAAGAGCGTGCAAAACACGCGCAAGATCACCAAGGCGATGGAAATGGTCGCGGCCTCGAAAATGCGCCGCGCGCAGGAACGCATGCGCATGTCGCGGCCGTACGGCGAAAAAATCCGCAACGTTGCCGCGCATATCAGTCATGCCAATCCGGAATACCGTCATCCCTTCCTGGTGTCGCGCGACTCGGTCAAACGCATCGGCCTGATCGTGGTCACCACCGACAAGGGTTTGTGCGGCGGCTTGAATACCAATGCCCTGCGGCTGGCGTTGAACAAGATCAAAGAATGGGAAGCGCTGGGCGAAGAGATTGAAGTGTGTGCACTCGGCAACAAGGGCCTGGGTTTCATGCAGCGTCTGGGTGCCAACGTGGTTTCGCAAGTCACCGGGCTGGGCGACAAGCCGCAGATGGACAAGCTGATCGGCGCGCTGAAGATCATGCTCGACGGTTACACGCAGGATCGCTTTGACCGCTTGCTGATCGTCTACACCAAGTTCGTCAACACCATGAAGCAGGAAGCGGTGGTTGAACAGCTGCTGCCGCTGTCGGGTGATGCACTGGGCACACCGGAAGGTTCCTGGGACTACATCTATGAGCCGGACGCCAAGTCGGTGCTCGACCAGGTGCTGACTCGTTATGTCGAGGCGCTGATTTACCAGGGCGTGTCCGAAAACATGGCTTCCGAGCAGTCGGCGCGCATGGTGGCGATGAAGGCGGCCTCGGACAACGCCGGCAAAGTGATAGAAGAATTAACGCTGATTTACAACAAGTCGCGGCAGGCTTCGATTACCAAAGAGTTGTCGGAGATTGTCGCCGGCGCAGCTGCGGTTTAACCGATAACAGGGGAAAAAATGAAAACTCTGAAATTGATCGTGGCCTGCATGATTGCACTATCGTTGTTTGGCTGCGCTTCTGGTGTGAAACGAGACTCGAGCGTCCAAGCATCTGCTGTGCCACAAATTACCAAGGTCAGCGCTTTAAAGGTTTATTTGACGGAAGATGCCAAAAAACTACTCGCGGATAATATCAAGTTTAATCCGGATACTTTGCAAAGCACCTTGCAGCGTACGTTGAACGCCAAAAATCTGATTTCTACAGATGCAGCGGCACAGTTAGATGTGGAAATTACAGATATTCGGGTACGCTCAAATTTTTCAGCAATCATGTTTGGCTTTATGGCTGGCAGCGATAGTGTTGCTGCCAACGTTTACGTTAAAGACAAAACTGGAAAAATTCTTAACAAATTTGAAAGCTCTGCGTCATACGCGCTGGGCGGATTGGCGGGCGGACAAGACAGCGCTCGCATGGACTGGCTTTACGAAGAGTTTGCAAAAGTCACTGTGAATGAATTAACTGGAGAGGGCCAGAAGTAATTGGTCGCCGTCTCCTAAATCAGCAGAGGATATTATGAGTTCAGCCGCAGGAAAAATCGTTCAGTGTATCGGCGCGGTGATTGACGTCGAGTTTGCCCGTGACCAGATGCCGCATATTTATGACGCGCTGAAAATGGATGGTACGGAGCTGACGCTGGAAGTGCAGCAGCAGCTCGGCGACGGCATCGTGCGCACCATCGCGCTGGGCTCCTCCGACGGCATGCGCCGCGGCATGATGGTGACCAACACCAACGCACCGATCATGGTGCCGGTCGGCCCGAAAACACTGGGACGCATCATGGATGTGCTGGGCCGCCCGATCGACGAAGTCGGCCCCATCGGTGCCGAAAAAACCATGTCCATCCACCGCACGGCGCCGACCTATGAAGAACTGTCGCCGTCGACGGATCTGCTCGAAACGGGGATTAAAGTTATCGATCTGGTCTGCCCGTTCGCCAAGGGCGGCAAGGTCGGTCTGTTCGGCGGCGCCGGCGTCGGCAAGACCGTGAACATGATGGAACTGATCAACAACATCGCCAAGGCGCACTCGGGCCTGTCGGTGTTCGCCGGCGTCGGTGAGCGTACCCGCGAAGGCAATGACTTCTACCACGAGATGATGGATGCCGGCGTCGTCAACAAGGACGACCTGTCAAAATCCAAAGTGGCAATGGTATACGGTCAGATGAACGAACCGCCGGGCAACCGTCTGCGCGTGGCGCTGACCGGCCTGACCATGGCGGAAGCCTTCCGCGACGAAGGCCGTGACGTGTTGTTCTTTGTTGACAACATCTATCGTTACACCCTGGCCGGTACCGAAGTCTCGGCGCTGCTCGGCCGGATGCCGTCGGCGGTGGGTTATCAGCCGACGCTGGCCGAGGAAATGGGCCGTCTACAGGAACGTATTACTTCCACCAAGACCGGTTCGATCACCTCGATCCAGGCCGTGTACGTGCCGGCGGATGACTTGACTGATCCCTCGCCCGCGACCACCTTCGGCCATCTGGACTCGACCGTGGTGCTGTCGCGCGACATCGCATCGCTGGGTATTTATCCCGCCGTGGATCCGCTGGATTCGACCTCGCGCCAGCTCGACCCGCATATCGTCGGCGAAGAGCACTACAACACCGCACGTGCTGTGCAGGCGACGCTGCAACGCTACAAGGAACTGCGCGACATTATCGCGATTCTGGGCATGGACGAACTGTCGCCCGAAGACAAACTGGCGGTGTCGCGTGCACGTAAGATTCAACGGTTCCTGTCGCAGCCGTTCAGCGTGGCCGAGGTGTTCACCGGCTCACCGGGCAAATACGTGTCGCTGAAAGACACCATCAAAGGTTTCAAGATGATCGTCAGCGGTGAATGCGATGCGCTGCCGGAACAGGCCTTCTACATGGTCGGCGGCATCGAAGAAGCGTTCGAAAAGGCGAAAACCCTGCAGTAACGGGTAAGCGTAACGGGTAAGAGATACGGGTTAAGGAAATACAATCATGGCCGAAGCGGTTCATACCATGCACGTCGATGTCGTCAGCGCGGAAGAGCAGATCTATTCCGGCGAGGCGGAGTTTGTCGTGCTGCCCGGCGAAGCGGGCGAACTGGGTATTTATCCGCGCCACACGCCGCTGATTACCCGCATCAAACCCGGCGAAGTGCGTATCAAACCGGCGGGCGGTGGCCCTGAGGAATTCATTTTTGTCGCTGGCGGCGTGCTGGAAGTGCAGCCGAAGATGGTCACCGTGCTCGCTGATACTGCGATCCGCGGCGCCGATCTCGATGAAGCCAAAGCCACTGAGGCGCAGAAACAGGCCGAGGAAGCGCGCAAAAACGCCGAGGGCAAGCAGGAAGTGGCGACCGTCGAAGCCGAACTGGCGGTACTCGCGGCTCAACTCGCCGCCATCCGCAAATTGCGCGGTAAACGCTGATTTCACCGTACAGCAGATAACAAGGGCGGCCTCCAGCCGCCCTTTTTGTTGGACAGCACAGATCACGGGCCGTGCAAGTTGATGTTTATGCGATAATTTTCCGATGCGCCCCCAAGTCGTCATACTCGCCGCCGGCCAGGGCAAACGGATGAACTCCGATCTGCCCAAAGTGCTGCATCCGCTGGCGGGCAAACCGCTGATTGCCCATGTCGTTGCTGCCGCACGCGCCATTGATGCGGAACAGATTTGTATCGTGCATGGCCATGGCGGTGATCTGGTGCAGGCCGCGCTTTCGGGTGAGGATTTGGCCTATGCGCTGCAATCACCACAACGGGGTACCGGCCACGCCTTGCAACAGGCCTTGCCCAAACTGACCAAAGCCCCGCTGACGCTGGTCTTGTACGGCGATGTGCCGCTGGTGCATCCCGAGACACTGGAAGACCTGCTCAAGGCGGCCGGCAAAGGCGCCGCAATACTGACCGCTGAACTGGATGATCCGACGGGCTACGGTCGCATCCTGCGCAGCAAGGCCGGTCGCAACAAGGCCGGTCGCGTGACCGGAATTGTCGAACAAAAAGACGCCAGCGCCGCGCAACGTCGCATCAGCGAAATCAACAGCGGCATCATGGTGCTGCCCACGGCGCGGCTCGCGAAGTGGTTGTCACAGATCAAAAACAAAAACGCGCAAAAAGAGTATTACCTGACCGACATCATCGCGCTGGCGGTCAAGGATCGCGTGCCGGTCACAGGACTCAAAGCAGAAGACGCCGGTGAAATCCAGGGCGTCAACAGCCGTGCGCAACTGGCGCAGCTCGAGCGTACCTATCAATGGCTGCAGGCTTCGGAACTGCTCGATGCCGGCGTCACGCTGGTGGATCCCTTGCGCTTCGACCTGCGTGGCACGTTGCACTGCGGCCGCGATGTGCAGATCGACATCAATTGCGTATTCGAAGGCGAGATTGTGCTGCGCGACAACGTCAGCATCGGCGCGCATTGCATACTGAAGAATGTCCGCATAGACGCGGGCACCCGCATCGAACCGTTTTCCCATATCGACGGCGCTCAGATCGGCGCGCACTGTCGCATCGGCCCCTATGCCCGCATCCGGCCCGGCACGCATCTGGGAGCGGAAGTACATGTCGGCAATTTTGTTGAAATCAAGGCCAGCGATGTCGGTGACGGCTCCAAGGCTAATCACCTGTCCTATGTCGGCGATGCCAGCGTCGGCCGCAACGTCAACATCGGTGCCGGTACCATTACCTGCAATTACGACGGTGCGGCCAAACACCGTACCGTGATCGAAGATGATGTGCACATCGGTTCCGACGTGCAGTTGGTGGCGCCGGTCAGGGTGGCGCGCGGCTCCACGGTAGGCGCTGGTACGACGCTGTGGAAAGACATTCCGCCCGGAGGGCTGGCGATCAATCCAAAAACCCAGGAATACCGTGCCGGCTGGCAGCGCCCGCGCAAGGCAGCCAAGCGCAAATGAAAACGGGACGGAACTAGCGCATGTGCGGAATCGTCGGCGCCATCGCGGCGCGCGATGTCGTGCCCATCCTGATCGAAGGTCTGAAGCGGCTGGAGTATCGCGGTTATGACTCCGCGGGCATCGCCGTGATCAACGGCGAACTGCAGCGGATACGCAGTACCGGGCGTGTCGCGACGCTGGAGCAGATGACGCAAGAGGAGCATGTTACGGGCGACATCGGCATTGCGCATACCCGTTGGGCGACACATGGCGCACCGTCGGAAAAAAATGCGCATCCGCATGTCTCGGGTGCTGTGTCAGTAGTCCATAACGGCATCATCGAAAATCACGACGAACTGCGCGAAAAGCTGCGTGGCCTCGGTTATCAATTTGTGTCGGATACCGATACCGAAGTCATTGCGCACCTGGTGCATCTGCATTTGCAGCTAAGTGGGAATTTGCTACAGGCGGTTCAGAACAGTTTGCATGAGCTGATCGGCGCGTATGCGATTGCGGTGGTCAACGCAGCCGATGCGTCAAGGCTGGTGGTGGCGCGCATGGGTGCGCCGTTGTTGCTGGGTCTGGGCAAGGGTGAAAACTTCGCGGCCTCGGATGCCTCGGCACTGGTGCAGGTCACGCAGCGCGTCGTCTATCTGGAAGAAGGCGATTGTGCAGAACTGACGTGTGCACAGGTGCGCATATTTGATGGTAACGGCAAGGCGGTCGTGCGCCGTGAGCAAATCACCGCGCTGACGGCTGCCGCGGTCGAACTCGGGCCGTATCAGCATTACATGCAGAAGGAAATTTTTGAGCAGCCGATGGCGGTGGCTAACACATTGGAAATGGTGACCAGTGCACGCGCCATAGTGCCGCAGTTGTTCGGCGCAGGTGCCGATGAAATATTAAATAAAATCAATGGTTTAACAATACTTGCCTGCGGTACCAGTTATCACGCCGGCATGGTCGCGCGGTACTGGATAGAAGCTGTTGCCGGTTTGCCATGCAATGTCGAGATTGCCAGTGAATACCGCTATCGCGAAACGGTGAACGACCCGGATACGCTGGTGGTGACCCTGTCGCAGTCCGGTGAAACCGCGGACACGCTGGCGGCCCTGCAGTACGCAAAAGCACGCGGCCATCGCTACAGCCTGAGTATTTGCAATGCGCCGGAATCCGCGCTGGTGCGCGCGTCCGAACTGCGTTTCCTGACCCGCGCCGGCCCGGAAATCGGTGTGGCATCGACTAAAGCCTTTACCACGCAGCTGGCTGCTCTGGTGCTGCTGACCATGGCGCTGGCCAAACAGCGTGGGCGGTTGACAGCGGAACGCGAGGCGGAACTGCTGCACGAGTTGCGCCACTTGCCTGCCGCACTGACCGAAGTGCTGCAGATCGAACCGGCAATTGCACAGTGGGCGGAAGTTTTTGCCGCCAAGGAACACATGCTGTTCCTCGGCCGTGGCATCCACTACCCGATCGCCATGGAAGGTGCGCTGAAAATGAAAGAAATCACCTATATCCATGCTGAAGCCTATGCCGCTGGCGAACTCAAACACGGGCCGCTGGCGCTGGTCGATCGCAACATGCCGGTGGTGGCGGTCGCGCCCAGGGATGCGCTGCTGGAAAAACTGAAATCCAATCTGCAGGAAGTGCGTGCGCGCGGCGGCGAGTTATATGTGCTCGCCGATCAGGATACGCGTATTACCGAAAGCGACGGTGTGCACGTGATTTCGATGCCCGGCCATGCCGGCCTGCTGTCACCGATCCTGCATACGGTGCCGCTGCAATTGCTGGCGTATCACACGGCCCTGCACCGTGGCACCGATGTCGACAAGCCGCGCAATCTCGCGAAGTCCGTGACCGTCGAGTAAAAGACCGGCTGCGTCAGCGCAGGGCCGCTTCGCTGCGCACCTTCTGCACCAGTCCATCGAGTATCAGCACGGTGCTGTTCAGCGACTCGCCCATGCTGCCGGAAGTCAGGTAGCGGCCATTGACTACCAGCGAAGGGGTCCCGGCGATGCTGTAAGCCCGGCTCAACCTGGCGGCTTCTTCCACCTTGCGCTGTACCGCCAGTGAATTGTAGGCCTCATCCCAGCGTTCACGGGCGATACCGTTGCGCAACGCCCACTCGGACATCACTTCGGGTTTGCTCATGGACAGTTCTTCCACGTGATAACCATGGTAGACACGCTGATGCAGGCGTTCCACTTCGCCCAGTGCTTCCAGCGTGTAATAGATGCGCGCGTGCGGCGCCCAGCTATCACGCAATATCGCGGGTATGCGGCGAACGGTGACATCGGCGGGTTTACGGCTGATCCAGCGTTCCAGCGCCGGCTGCAGGTTGTGGCAATGCGGGCAGCCGTACCAGAAAAAATCGATGACTTCGATGCCGTTTGATACGCTGACCGGCTGCGGCTTGATGACCCGGTATTCGATTTCAGCGCGTACCGGCTGCTGTGCGGCTGTCGGACCAGTGAAAAAAAACAGTACGGCAAGCGCGCAGCCAAACAACTTTACCGGCGCCCGCAGCATGCTTATTTCGCCCCTTTGTTTTTCCGCGCTTCGGCGATCAGGCCGTCAACGACCTGGAAAAAACGCTCGTAGTCGACACTGCGGTCGGCTTTCAGCGTCCGCGAAGGCGCAGTCAGATACTGGCCATCGATGACCACCGCCGGCGTGCCGGGGATGTCATATTTGCGGGTCAGCTCGATGGACCGCTGGGTGCGGCCGTTGATCCCGAACGAGTTGTAGACATCAGCGAATTTTTTGCGATCGACACCCTTGGTCGCTGCCCAGTCGAAAATCGCATTGGCGTCAATCAGGGGGGCGCGCTGTTTGTGCAGCGTGGCGAACATTTCCTGGTGCAGCTTGTCGATCAGGCCCATGGTTTCGATGGTGTAGTACGCCTTGGTCAGCGGGATCCACGAATCCTGGAACACCGCAGGTACGCGCTTGAATTCAACATCGGCCGGTTTGCGTTTAAGCCAGGCTTCCAGCGACGGTTGCAGATTGTTGCAATGGGGGCAGCCGTACCAGAAAAATTCCAGCACTTCGATTTTGTTGCCGCTTTCGGTGGGCTGCGGCGGTTTCACCACCGAATAATCCTTGCCGGCGGTCAATTGGGCATGGGCAGTGGCAAAAATAAGACTGAGACCCAAGGCCAGCAGCATACGCAGGAAAAAACGGCTTGACTGCATGAAAGACTCCAGTGGACGGCGTTATTCAGTAAACGGCACAGTAAACGGCGTTCGCAGTAAACAGCGTTCGCAGTAAACGGCATTATCTATCGGCGTCGCGCACTTTGATCAAGGTGGTGTCGATGCCATTCTTCTTCAGAGTGTCGCGGGTGCGATTCAGTTCCTCGACATTACCGTAGGGACCGATGCGTACCCGGTGCCAGACCCCGCGCTCGGGCAGGGTCGTGGTCTGGATTGAGGCCTGCATGCCAAGCAGCGCCAGCCGGGCCTTCAGGTTGTCGGCGTCGGGCGCGCTCTGGAAGGCGCCCGCCTGCAGGTAAAAGGATTCCTTGGCTGCGCCCTTGGCATCGCGCAGTTGCTGGTCGGTGGCAGGCTCTTCAACGCCAGGCAGGATCTTGTAAAAATCAAAGCGCGGTTTGGCGTCTGCTGCAGGTTTGCCGCTCTTATCCGGAGTTTTTGCGGGGTCGGCAGTTTTCGCCGGTTCCGATTTTGCTGATGGCGCTTTTTGCGGAAAGGGATTGGGCATCTTGTTGATGTACCAGGCTACGCCCAGTGCAATGCCCAAGCCCAGCACCAGCCCGATCAGAATACCGATGAACAGCGAACCCCCGCTGCTGCGGGAGCTGCTCTTGCGTTCACTGCCTTTGTAGTCTCTGCTCATGCGGCAATCTTACATTTTTTCAGGGGCACCGACACCCAGCAGGGCGAGACCGTTGCGCAGCACCTGCCGCACCGCCAGCGCCAGCGCCAGTCGGGCGCGCGTGAGGTCAGCGTCTTCGACCAGAAAACGCTCGGCGTTGTAATAACTGTGGAATTCCCCGGCCAGATCCTTCAGGTAGAACGCCACCATGTGCGGCGCCAGTTCGCGCGCGGCGCTTTCGATGATGTCCGGATACTCCATCAGGTTTTTCAGCAATCCGGCTTCGTGCACAGAGGCCAGTGGTGCCAGGTCGGCGTCGTGCAGGGTCGCGGCATCACCACCCCATTGTTCCAGCACGCTGCAGACGCGGGCATGCGCGTACTGAATGTAATACACCGGGTTGTCGTTGCTCTGCGCCTTGGCGAGGTCTAGGTCGAAATCAAGATGCTGGTCGCTTTTGCGCAGCACATAGAAAAAACGCGCGGCGTCGTTTCCGACTTCATGGCGCAGTTCGCGCAGCGTGACGAATTCGCCCGAGCGCGTCGACATTGAAACTTTCTGGCCGTCGCGGTAGAGCACGGCGAACTGCACCAGTGCCACATTCAGCCGTGTCGGTTCCAGGCCCAGCGCCTGCAATGCGCCTTTGACGCGCGGAATATAGCCGTGGTGGTCGGCACCCCAGACGTCGATGACCACGTCGAAGCCGCGGGCGAATTTTTCCAGGTGATAAGCGATGTCGCTGGCGAAATAGGTGTATTGGCCGTTTTCCCGCTGCACCACACGGTCTTTTTCGTCACCGAAATCTGTGGAGCGAAACCACTGTGCGCCATCCTTGAGATAGAGATGCCCGCGCTGCGCCAGTTCACGCACCGCGCGCTCAACCTGGCCGGAGGTGTACAGCGAACGTTCGGAGAACCACTGGTCGAAGGTGACGCCGAATTCTTCCAGGTCGTTTTTGCAGTCGGCCAACTGCTGTTGCAGCGCATGACGGTGCACGCGTTCATAGTCTGCGCCAAGCAGGGCTTTGGCGTTGCTGATCAGGTCATCGAGGTGTTTTTCCGCATCGGTGGCGACATCGACTGCGCCGGCTGCGGCTTCAGTCCAGTGTTTGAGATAACGCGCGCCATCAGCTCTAAGTAATTCCGCCCCCATCGCGCGCACATAGTCGCCCTGATAGGCATTCGGTGGAAAACTGACGGTTTCACCGCTCAGCTCCAGATAACGCAGCCAGGTCGACAGCGCCAGGATGTCCATCTGCCGGCCGGCGTCGTTGACATAATATTCGCGCGAAACATCAAATCCCGCGGCGGTGAGTATGGTGGCGACGCTGGCGCCATAAGCCGCTCCGCGGCCGTGGCCAACATGTAGCGGCCCGGTGGGATTGGCTGAGACAAATTCGATCTGGGTCTTTTTGCGCTGGCCCAAAATACTGGTGCCGTAGTTTTCACCAGCATTGAGCACGCGGCCGACCACCTGCTGTTTGTACGATTGAGTCAGAAACAGGTTGATGAATCCTGCGCCGGCGATTTCGGCTTTTTCCAGGTCCGGCGATGCCGGGAGTGCTGCGACCAGTTGCTGTGCGATGGCGCGTGGGTTTCCACGCAACTCTTTCGCCAATTGCAACGCGATGTTGCAGGAGAAGTCGCCGTGCTGCGCCAGTTTGGGGCGATCCAACACGATGCCGGCACTGGTGCCTGCGGGCACCACCTGTGCCAATGCCTGCTGCAGCAGACCAGCGAGCAGCGTTCTGGCGTCGGTGTGAGTAGGGGTCATTTCAGGATGGCGTTATTGCGCAAAGCAACAGGTGCCGGAGCACTGTCAGGCGATGCGTCACGTCGGGTTTTGTCTGCGAAAAAGTGCCGAATTCTAACATGGCGCATCTCTCCGGTGACCTTCTTCCATGACTCAGAACTCCGCTGGATCCACTTCCAGCGACCAGCGAGCCGCAGTGCTGGCAGTCTCTGCCAGATACGGACGCCAGGCGTTGAGGAATGTGCGCAAATCGGCGCGCGAAGACGACTGCACCAGCAGGTGCGCGCGTTCGCGCCCGGACTTGCGCATCATGTTGGCGGGCACCGGATCGTAAACCGTTACCGCCGGTTTGAGGTGGCGGGCACTGAGCGCGGCCTGTTCGAGGAACTGCAAGGCAACGCCTACGGTGCGCGCTTCGGCGCGCAGCAGCACTTGATGCACATAGGGCGGGAACCCCGCCTGTTGCCGTTCTGCCAACAGGCTGCGCGCATAGGCGTCGAAATCCTGGTCACGCAGCGCTGCATACAGTGGATGTTCGGCAAACTCGGTCTGTATCAGTACTTCGCCCTGCTGGTCGCCACGGCCGGCGCGTCCCGCGACCTGGGTCAGCAGGGCGTACAGCCGCTCTGCCGCGCGAAAATCGTTGCTGTAGAGCATGCCGTCGGCGTTGACCACGCCGACCAGATTCAAGTGCGGGAAATCATGGCCCTTGGCGAGTATTTGCGTGCCAACGAGGATGTCAACCGTGCGTTCACGAATGCGGCTGCGCATGGCCTGCCAGGCGTCCTTGCGCCTTGTGGTGTCGCGGTCAACGCGCAGGATGCGGGCTTTTGGAAATTGTTTCGCCAGTGCAGCTTCAATGCGCTGCGTGCCCTGCCCGACCGGTGACAGATCGGCGTCGCCGCATTCGGGGCAGGCGCTGGGCACGGCGCCGTCATGGCCGCAGTGGTGACAGCGCAGCCGACGATCACGCAAATGCACCACCAGTTTGGCCGAGCAGCGTTTGCAATCGGACATCCAGCCGCAACTGCCGCACATCAGCACGGGAGCGTAACCGCGGCGGTTGATGAACACCATGCTTTGTTCGCCACGATCAATCCGCTTGCCGATGGCCGTGATCAGCCGGGCGGACAAGCCGTCCGTGGTTTTTTCATGGCGCAGATCGACGCATGAAATCACCGGTGGCCGGGCATTGATTCGCTCCGGCAAATTCAGCAACTGGTATCGGTGGTCAACGGCATTGCGCCAGGTTTCCAGCGCCGGCGTGGCCGAACCGAGCACCACCGGCACGCCGGTGTGTCGGGCGCGGACCACGGCCAGATCCCGTGCCGAATAACGAAAACCTTCGCCCTGTTTGAACGAGGTGTCATGTTCTTCATCGACGATGATCAGGCCGAGATCGGGTAGTGGTGTAAAAACCGACAGCCGTGTGCCGAGCACGATGCGTACGCGGCCGTTGCGCGCAGCCTGCCAGCGTGTGTTGCGTTCGCCATCAGCCAAGCTGCTGTGCAGTGTGGCGACCGGAATGCCGGGAAACCGCGCAATGACCAATGATTCCAGTTGCGGCGTCAGCGCAATTTCCGGCACCAGCAGCAGCACCTGGCTGCCGCGGCTGAGTGCTACGGCGATGGCATGCAGGTAAACCTCGGTTTTGCCGCTGCTGGTGATGCCCCACAGCAGGATCGGCTGATAGCTTCCCAGTGCCGCCGCGATGGCCTTGGCCGCAGCGCTTTGATCCGCAGTCAGTGTGGGCCCAGTAGACGGTGCCGGCAGGGTCATCGGCGCTTCCTGTGGCCGCGCACAGGTTTGCACCCAGCCCTGCGCGATGAAGGCCAGCAGTGCCTTGCGTGTTGCAGCGCCCAGCGCGGAGATGTCGCTGTGGTCAATCACAGGCCGGCTTTGCAGTAACGCCAGCAGGTCGCGTTGCGCGCGCGCGCGTGGCGACAATGTGGTCACATCCAGTGCCGTACCTGTCGCAGTCAGCGCATAAGCCGCCGGTGTTTCTTCGCGGCTGCGCACGCGGCGCAGCGCGGCCGGGAGAGTGGCCATGATCACGGCACCCAGCGGATGTACATAATAATCGGCGGCGAATTCGAGCAGGCGCAGGTCGGCGCGGCCCAGCAGCGGCTCCGCATCCAGTACTGAAATGGCGCGTTTGAGTTTTGTTTCCGCTACTTCGCTGGTATCCGGTCTGGCGACGATGATGCCGATCAGTTTCTGTCGCCCGAACGGCACCAGCACCCGCGCGCCGATCTGCGCTGTGCGGTCATCGCAGCGGTAATCGAACAGGCGCGCTACCGGTACATCAAGCGCAACACGGATCAGGCTCATCGCGGGATTGAAGGGGCGAAAAAAGTTAGCGCGTGAACTTAAGCAGAATTATCGGAAAGGCCGCCAACTTGTGTACCTGCAAGAGTTTTTCAGGAATCGGGCTTGTGGATAAGCTTGTTGATCAAATCGGTCTGGGCGGAATTTTTATTTGATCCTGTGACCTTGCCACGCTGCAGTGACAGCCGCAACCTTATAAAAATATCAATAAAATCAAATACTTATATCATTTCGCTGGTGGTGGAGCTCAGTACGGGTTGTGGCCATGACCCGCTAACTCCTTGCTGTGCATAAGCTTTTTGGACTTATGCCGGTTGCGGGGTTCAGTGGTACTGGCGGCTCAACTCATGCACGGCATCGACCAGCGCGGCCACATGCTCCGGTGGGGTGAACTGCGAAATGCCATGTCCGAGGTTGAAGACATGTCCGTGTCCCGTGCCGAACTGGCGCAGCACCGCGTCGACCTGCGTGCTGATGGCGGCAGGGTTGCTGAACAACACCATCGGATCGAGATTGCCCTGCAACGCGACTTGGTTGCCGATGCGGCGGCGGGCGGCGCCGAGATTGACGGTCCAGTCGAGGCCCACGGCATTGCAGCCGATGGCCGCGATGTCTTCCAGCCACAGGCCGCCGCCCTTGGTGAAGACGATGTTGGGAATGATTTGTCCGTCCCACTCGCGATGGATGCCGGCAATCACGCGGCGCAGGTATTCCAGCGAGAATTCGCGGTAGGCAGCATCGGACAGCGAACCGCCCCAGGTGTCGAATACCATGACGGCTTGTGCGCCGGCTTCGATCTGCGCGTTCAGGTAGGCAATCACCGCGCGGGCGTTGATGTCGAGCACGTGGTGCAGCAGATCGGGCCGGGTGTAGAGCATGCTTTTGATGGTGCGGAAATCATCGCTGCCGCCGCCTTCGATCATGTAACAGGCGAGGGTGTACGGGCTGCCGGAAAATCCGATCAGCGGTACCGAGTTGTCCAGCGCGCGGCGAATCTGTTTCACCGCATCCAGCACGTAACCCAGGTGTTCGCCGGGATCGGGCACAGCCAGTTTGCGGATTGCCGTTTCATCGCGTAACGGCCGCTCGAATTTCGGGCCTTCGCCTTCGGCGAAATACAGGCCCAGACCCATCGCATCGGGCACGGTCAGGATGTCGGAAAACAGGATGGCCGCATCCAGTTTGAATCGCGCCAGCGGCTGCAGCGTCACTTCAGTGGCGTGGTCGGGATTTTTGGCCAGCGCGAGAAAACTGCCGGCGCGTTTGCGCGTGGCGTTGTATTCCGGCAGGTAACGCCCGGCCTGGCGCATGACCCAGACAGGGGTATACGGCGTCGGTTGCCGCAGCAGCGCGCGGATCAGGGTGTCGTTTTTTAACATCAGGATTGAGCCGTTAGGATTGAGGATTGAGGATAAAGCGGATTCGTCACCGCGGACGACTCAATCCTCATTCCCCAATCCGGATTTTCAACGCGGCAGTTCCGTCGACCCCATCAAAAACTCATCAACCGATCGCGCACACTGACGGCCTTCGCGAATCGCCCACACAATCAGAGACTGCCCGCGGCGCATGTCGCCGGCGGTGAACACCTTGCCAACGGAAGTCTGGTATTTGTCGGTGTCTGCCTTGACGTTGCCGCGGCTATCCTTGGCCACGCCCAGTTGCTCAAGTAACCCGCCCTGGACCGGCCCAGTGAAGCCCATCGCCAGCAGCACCAGATCAGCCTTGATGGTGAATTCAGATCCCGCCACTTCGCGCATCTGCCCGTCTTTCCATTCCACCCGCGCGGCCACCAGTTTCTCGACCTTGCCGTTTTTGCCTTCGAAACGTTTGGTCGCTACAGCCCAGTCGCGCTGGCAGCCTTCTTCGTGCGAGCTTGAGGTGCGCAGCTTCACCGGCCAGTATGGCCAGACCATGGGTTTGTTTTCCTGCTCCGGCGGCTGCGGCAGCAGTTCGAACTGCATGACGGACGCAGCACCGTGCCTGTTCGATGTGCCGACACAGTCGGAGCCGGTATCACCGCCGCCGATCACCACCACGTGTTTGCCGGTGGCCTTGAGTTGTCCTGCGATCTTGTCGCCGGCAACCACTTTGTTTTGCTGTGGCAGGAATTCCATCGCGTAATGCACGCCGGCGAGGTCGCGGCCGGGCACCGGCAGGTCGCGTGGTTTTTCCGCACCACCGGCCATCACCACGGCGTCGAATTCATCGACCAGCTTTTTGGCCGGGACTGCACCGCCGATATCCTGATTGACACGAAACTCGACGCCTTCAGCACGCATCTGCGACATGCGACGGTCGATCAGGTGTTTTTCCATTTTGAAATCGGGGATGCCGTAACGCAAAAGGCCACCGATGCGGTCTGCTTTTTCAAACACCACGACATCGTGCCCGACTCGCGCCAGTTGTTGTGCGGCTGCGAGTCCGGCGGGACCGGAACCGATCACCGCGACACGCTTGCCGGTTTTTTTGGCGGGCGGCTGTGGCACTACCCATCCCGATTCCCAGCCCTTGTCGATAATGGCGTGTTCAATGGATTTGATGCCGACCGGCGCGCTGTTGATGTTCAGCGTGCAGGCGGCCTCGCAGGGCGCCGGGCAGACGCGGCCGGTGAATTCGGGGAAATTATTGGTCGAGTGCAGGGTGTCCAGCGCCTGTTGCCAGTCCTGCTTGAACACCAGGTCATTCCAGTCCGGGATGATGTTGTTGACCGGGCAGCCGCTCATGCAAAACGGCGTGCCGCAATCCATGCAGCGCGCGCCCTGGATGCCGGCGGCCTCGCTGGTCAGCGGGTGTATGAATTCGCGCCAGTGCTTGAGCCGTTCCTGCGGCTGATCCGCAGCTTCATGCAGCCGTTCGAATTCCAGAAATCCGGTTACTTTTCCCATGACTGTCCAACCCCTGAAACATAACGCCCGTGAGGGCAAAAAAATTAATTCCTGCGCAGTGTCGCCCGTCTATGCTGATTAGGCGGCGATCTTCTTGCCCTTTGCCGAGAGCTCACCCAGCGCCCGGCGATATTCGTTGGGGAATATCTTGATGAACTTGCTGCGGGAGGCAGGCCAATCAGCAAGGATCTGTTGCGCGCGGGTGCTGCCGGTGTAGCGGGCGTGATTTTCAACGAGCCGCCGCAGTACCGTCTCGTCGGCTTCGCCCATGTGCCATACATCACGCGTCAGCTTGGCGTCCTGCTCGGCCTCGCTGAGCAAGGGCTCCAGCTTGACCATCGCCGTGTTGCAGTAGGAGGCGAAGCTGCCGTCCTCGTCGTAGACATAAGCGATGCCGCCCGACATGCCGGCGGCAAAGTTGCGGCCGGTGGCTCCGAGCACGACCACCGTACCACCGGTCATGTATTCGCAGCCATGGTCACCCACGCCTTCGACCACGGCTTGAGCCCCTGAGTTACGCACCGCAAAACGTTCGCCGGCAACCCCGCGGAAATAGGCTTGGCCGGCAATCGCGCCGTAGAGCACGGCATTGCCGGTGATGATGTTGTGCAGGGCATCGCCGCGGAATTTCGGCGACGGCTGAACGGTAATGTGGCCGCCCGACAGTCCTTTGCCGCAATAGTCGTTGGTGTCGCCGATCAGCTCCAGCGTGATGCCGCGCGACAGGAACGCACCCAGGCTTTGTCCCGCCGAACCGGCGAAACGCACGCGGATGGTGTCATCCGGCAGTCCTTCGTGGCCGTAGCGTTTGGCCACTTCGCCGGAGAGCATGGTGCCGGCGGTGCGGTTAATGTTGCGGATCGGCATTTCGATGGTGATTTTTTCGCCGCGTTCCAGCGCAGACGCCGCCAGTTCGATCAGCCGGTGATCCAGCGCCCTGTCGAGCCCATGTTCCTGGGTTTCGGTATGGAAACGCGAAACCTCGGGGCCGATCTGCGGCAGATGGAATATCCGGCTGAAATCGAGGCCGCGGGCTTTCCAATGTTCGATGCCCTTGCGCATGTCGAGCAGGTCGGCGCGGCCGATCAGGTCGTTGAACTTGCGGATGCCCAACTGGGCCATCAGTCCGCGGATTTCTTCGGCGACGAAGAAAAAGTAATTGATGACATGTTCGGGCTTGCCGGTGAATTTCCGGCGCAACACCGGATCCTGCGTCGCCACACCCACCGGACAGGTGTTGAGATGGCATTTGCGCATCATGATGCAGCCTTCGGCCACCAGCGGTGCGGTGGCAAAACCGAATTCATCGGCGCCGAGCAGCGCGCCGATAATCACGTCGCGCCCGGTTTTCATCTGGCCATCGACCTGCACCGCGATGCGGCCGCGCAAGCGGTTCAGCACCAGTGTCTGCTGGGTTTCGGCGAGACCGAGTTCCCACGGCGTGCCGGCGTGTTTGATCGATGACCACGGGCTGGCGCCTGTGCCGCCGTCGTGGCCGGAGATCGTCACGTGGTCGGCCTTGGCTTTGGCCACACCCGCGGCTACGGTGCCGACGCCGACCTCAGAGACCAGTTTGACGCTGATCGAAGCCCCGGTATTGCTGTTTTTCAGGTCGTGGATCAGCTGCGCAAGATCCTCGATCGAATAAATGTCATGGTGCGGGGGCGGTGAAATCAGTTCGACGCCGGGAGTCGAATAACGGATCTCGGCGATGTACTCGGAGACTTTGCGACCGGGCAGTTGGCCGCCTTCGCCGGGTTTTGCGCCCTGCGCCATCTTGATCTGGATCTGCTCGGCGCTGGCCAGGTATTCGGCGGTGACGCCGAAGCGGCCCGAGGCCACCTGCTTGATTTTCGATTTCAGTGAGTCGCCCGCGAGCAGCGGGATGTCACGCACGACGCGGTCTGCGCCAAGGCGCGAAGCCATGGTTTCGCCGGCCTTGATCGGTGCGTAACGCTTGCGGTCTTCACCGCCCTCGCCGGTGTTGGATTTTCCGCCGAGGCGGTTCATCGCGACAGCGAGCGTAGCGTGGGCTTCGGTTGAAATCGAACCCAGCGACATCGCGCCAGTGGAGAACCGCTTGACGATATCTACAGCCGGCTCGACTTCGGCGATGTCCACCGGCGTGCAGTGGTTGAAACGGAACTCAAACAGACCGCGGAAGGTCATGTGCCGCTGCGACTGATCGTTGATGATGTCCGCGTATTCGCGGTAGGTCGCGGCGCTGTTGGCGCGTGTCGCGTGCTGCAGCTTGGCAATGGCGTCCGGGGTCCACATATGGTCTTCACCGCGTACCCGCCAGGCGTATTCGCCGCCGGTGTCGAGTGCGCCGGCCAGCACCGGATCGCCGCTGAAGGCGCCGAGATGCGTGCGGATCGCTTCTTCCGCCACTTCAAACAGGCCGATGCCGCCGATGTTGGATGAGGTGCCGGTGAAATATTTTTCGATCAGCGGACGCGACAGGCCGATGGCCTCGAAAATCTGCGCGCCGGTGTACGACATGTAGGTCGAGATGCCCATTTTTGACATCACTTTGCGCAGACCCTTGCCGATGGCCTTGACGAAGTTCTTGATTGCCTTGTGACCGTCGATATTGGCGCCGAACTGGCCGCTTTCAGCGATCTGCAGCACGGTTTCCAGCGCGAGGTACGGATGTACGGCTTCAGCGCCGTAACCGCCGAGCAGCGCAAAGTGATGCACTTCACGCGCCGACCCGGTTTCGACGACGAGGCCGGCGCTGGTGCGCAGGCCCTTGTCGGTCAGGTGGTGATGAATGGCTGACAGCGCCAGCAGAGTGGGGATCGCGAGGTGTTCGCGATCGACCTTGCGATCGGAAATGATCAGGATCGAATAACCGGTGCGCACGGCGTCTTCCGCCTGCGCGGCGAGACTGGCGAGGCGGGCTTCAATCGCTTCCTTGCCCCAGGCCACCGGATAAGTGATGTCGAGTTCGCAGGATTTGAATTTGCCGTCGGTATAGCTTTCGATGTGGCGGATTTTTTCCATCTCGAAAAAATCGAGCACCGGCTGACTGACTTCGAGACGGATCGGCGGATTCATTTCATCAATGCCGAGCAGGTTGGGTTTTGGCCCGATGAATGACACCAGCGACGTCACCAGTTCCTCGCGGATTGGATCGATCGGCGGATTGGTAACCTGCGCGAACAGCTGCTTGAAATACTGGTATAAATTCTTGTTTTTATTGGATAAAACGGCAGGCGGCGAATCGTTGCCCATGGAGCCGATGGGTTCCTCACCATTGGCCGCCATCGGCATCATCAGGAACTTCAGGTCTTCCTGGGTATAGCCGAAGGCCTGCTGGCGATCAAGCAGCGGTACTGCGCTACGTTCAGGTTGTGCTTTCTGGCTTTCGACGTCGTCGAGTTTGACGCGGATGCGCTCCATCCACTCCACATACGGTTTGCTCGAGGACAGGGATTCCTTTAGTTCCTCGTCATCAATAATGCGGCCTTTTTCGAGATCGACAAGGAACATCTTGCCCGGCTGCAGGCGCCACTTCTTGATGATTTTTTCTTCGGGGATGGGCAGGCAGCCGCACTCCGAACCCATGATCACCAGGTCGTCATCAGTGACGATGTAGCGCGCCGGGCGCAGTCCGTTGCGGTCGAGTGTAGCGCCGATCTGGCGGCCGTCAGTGAACGCGATCGCTGCGGGACCGTCCCACGGTTCCATCATCGCGGCGTGGTATTCGTAGAACGCGCGGCGGCTGGGGTCCATCAGGGTGTGACCTTCCCACGCTTCAGGGATCATCATCATCACCGCATGGGCAATCGAATAACCGCCCATCACCAGCAGTTCCAGCGCATTGTCGAACGATGCCGAATCCGACTGGCCGGGATAAATCAGTGGCCACAGTTTGTTCAAGTCGTTGCCGAGCACCGGGCTGGAGATTGCGCCCTGGCGCGCGCGTACCCAGTTGACGTTGCCGCGCACGGTGTTGATTTCGCCGTTGTGGGCAATCATGCGGAAAGGGTGTGCGAGATCCCAGGTCGGGAAGGTATTGGTCGAGAAGCGCTGATGTACCAGAGCCAGTGCTGATACCACGCGCGGATCCTGCAGATCCTTGTAGTAGGTGCCGACCTGCGACGGCAGCAGCATGCCTTTATAGACGATGGTGCGCGCCGACATCGACGGCACCCAGAATTCGGTGCCGTGGGCGAGTTTCAGCGCGCGTATGGCGTGGCCTGCGCTTTTGCGGATCACATAGAGTTTTCGTTCGAGTGCATCGGTGACGCGAATCGCGGAACTGCGTCCGATGAACACCTGGCGGATCACCGGCTCGACTTTTTTGACCGACTCGCCGAGATCTTCGCTATCGACAGGCACGTCACGCCAGCCGAGCAGGAGTTGTCCTTCATCCTTGATTGCGCGTTCGATTTCATATTCGCAGGCCAAACGCGATGCCGGTTCACGCGGCAGAAACACCATGCCGATGCCGTATTGGCCGGGCTGCGGCAGTTTGACGCCCTGCTTGGCCATTTCCTCGCGGAAAAAAGTATCCGGAATCTGGATCAAAATGCCCGCGCCGTCGGAGGCCTTGGGATCCGCGCCTACCGCACCCCGGTGCGTCAAATTGCGCAGTATGGTCAAACCCTGGTCGACGATGTCGTGACTTTTCTTGCCCTTGATATTGGCAACAAACCCGACGCCGCAGGCGTCATGTTCGTGGTCTCCGTCGTACAGACCTTGGGGTTCCGGCAGATTCGGGTGAGCCATCAAGAGCCTCGTCAAAACATGTTTATAATCAATAATTTACATACTATTTTGCTGCGCCGCCACAAATCTTGGCGATCCACACGCGAAAAACCGGGTGAAACCGGATAAGTCTACCTGCATCAAGGGGTTGCTTCAACCGCCGCCGCGGGCCAAACCCACTAAAAAAACTCAGCTGATGTCGATAGAAAACAGACGCCGATGTTCGACGATGGCGTAGCGGTCGGTCATGCCGGCAATATAGTCGGCGATGGCGCGTGGCGTGTCGGCTTGCGCGCGCGCCTGGAATTCCGGGGGCAGCAATCCGGGCTCATTCATAAATGCCTGAAATAAATCGGAAATTATCCGCCGTGCCTTGCTGCTCATGCGCGATACGCGGTAATGCCGGTAAAGATTGCTGTGCAGGAAACGTTTGAGCTCGGCCTGCTCGTCGCGGATGCGATCGGAAAAACGGATCAAGGCCGGGGCGCGCCGGATATCGGCGATGGACTCCGGTGCAAGGTCACGGATGCTGGCAGCGCTTTGGCGGTTCAGATCGGTGATCAGGGTATCGATCATGCGGCGCACGGTTTCATGCACCTGGCGGCGGCCCTCGATTTTCGGAAATTCGCGCAGCACCGCGCGCTGGTGGCGGCGGAAAATGGCGACGGTGGACAACTGCTCCAAGTCCAGCAGTCCGGAGCGCAGGCCGTCGTCGATATCGTGATTGTTATAGGCAATCTCGTCGGCCAGATTGGCGATCTGCGCCTCGAGGCCGGGACGCTGGCGCTTGATGAAGCGTTCACCGATATCGCCGAGGTTGCGTGCGTTGTTCAATGAGCAGTGTTTGAGTATGCCTTCGCGGGTTTCAAACGTCAGATTGAGGCCGTCAAAAGCGCCGTACCGCTGTTCGAGCACATCGACCACGCGCAGCGATTGCAGGTTGTGCTCGAATCCGCCGTAGGGCTTCATGCAGGCGTTCAACGCATCCTGTCCGGCATGACCGAAGGGCGTATGCCCCAGGTCATGCGCCAGCGTGATGGCCTCGGTCAGGTCTTCGTCGAGACGCAGATGGCGCGCCACCGAACGGCCGATCTGCGCGACTTCAAGGCTGTGCGTGAGGCGGGTACGGAACAGGTCACCTTCGTGATTGACGAAGACCTGTGTTTTGTATTCGAGGCGGCGGAACGCGGTGGAGTGGATGATGCGGTCACGGTCGCGCTGATACTCCGAACGACCGCGCGGTGCGGGTTCACGAAACTGCCGGCCGCGAGAATTGGCCGGGCCTGCGGCGTAGGGCACTTTGTCATCAGCCATCAACGCCCTCCCCGCTCAGCACCGCATTCAGGACATCGCGCGGAACGGCATCGCTGATGAATGCATCACCGATGCTTCGCAGCAATATGAAGCGTATTTTGCCGCCTTCGACTTTTTTGTCGTGGCCCATCAATTCCAGGTAGCGATCCACGCCCAGCGCCGGCCCCAGCACCGGCAGACGCGCGCGGCGCAGCAGCCGGATAGTGCGTTCGACACCCTGCGTATCCACCAGCCCCATTTTCTGTGACACCCGGGCTGCGATCACCATGCCGGCGGCGACGGCTTCGCCATGCAGCCATTTGCCGTAACCGAGGCCGGACTCGATGGCGTGGCCGAAGGTGTGGCCGAAATTCAGCATGGCGCGAACGCCTTCCTCGCGCTCATCGTTGGTGACTACGACGGCTTTGTTGCTGCAGGCGACTTCGATGGCATGAGTCAGCGCGGCGGGATCGCGCGCCACGAGGCGATCCATGTTGGCTTCCAGCCAGGTGAAGAACTTGGTGTCGCCGATCAGTCCGTATTTGACGACTTCGGCAATGCCGGCCGAGAGTTCGCGATCGGGCAGGGTTTTCAGCGTGTCGGTATCGGCGATGACAACGCGGGGCTGGTAAAACGCACCGATCATGTTTTTGCCGAGAGGATGGTTGATCGCAGTCTTGCCGCCGACTGAAGAATCAACTTGGGCTAGCAGGGTGGTCGGAATCTGGATGAACGGCGCGCCGCGCTGAAAGACCGCTGCGGCAAAGCCGGTGAGATCACCAATGACGCCGCCACCCAGTGCAATCAGCGTGGTCTTGCGCTCCGCACGGTGGGTCAGCAAGGCATCAAACACTTCGTTCAGTGTGCGCCAGTCTTTGTGTGCTTCGCCGTCGGGCAGCACGATGGATTGCACCGCAATTTGCTGTTGCGCCAGGCTCGATTGCAACGCCTGCAGGTATAACGGGGCAACCACGGTATTGGTCACGATCACGGCTTTGCGCTGGGGCAGGTGCTGTGCGATCAATTCCCCGCGCGCCAGCAAACCCGGACCAATGTGTATCGGGTAGCTGCGGTCGGCAAGGTTGACGGTCAGTGACGTCAAGGGATGTTGTGCGGGCATGTCTTGAAATCCTCAGTCTTGATTCTGACCAGCACCCTGTTCCAGACCGCTGAGCAGTTGCTGGATATGTGTAGTCAGGTTACCCACACTCTGCGCACCCGTGTCGACCACCAGATCTGCGACATCCGAGTACAAAGGGTCACGCTGGGCGTGTAATTCCTTCAGCTTGGCCAGCGGATTGGCTGTTTGCAGCAAAGGCCTGTTTCGATCACGCCGGGTGCGCCGCCACAGGTCTTCCGGCGTGGCGCGCAGGTAAATGACGCGCCCGTGCTCCTTCAGGCGGGCACGGGTTGCCGGCGACAATATTGCGCCGCCGCCGGTCGCCAGCACGATGTCGCGCAGGGCAGTAAGCCGTTCGATCACCTTTTCTTCGCGGACGCGGAATCCCGATTCACCCTCGATGTCGAAAATCACCGGGATTTTGACTCCGGTGGCGCGCTCGATTTCAGCATCAGCATCGTAGAAATCCCTGTTCAGCCGTTTGGCGAGCATGCGGCCGACGGAGGTTTTTCCGGCACCCATCAGACCCACCAGAAATATGTTCTGCGGGAAAGCGGCGGGAAGTTGAGTGCTGTGTTGCTCGGACATGGTGTGATTCTAGCAAGCGTGGACTCGAACAAATCGGTCTCGCCAAACAAAAGGGGCGGCGCCGTGGCGCCGCCCCTTTTCTGGGTTACTGCAGATTAGCGCAGCGAAGCACCGTCTTTCAGAATCTTCGGCGAAATGAAGATCAGCAGTTCGCGGCGATCATCCACGCGCAGATTGTTCTTGAACAGAAAACCGATATAGGGCAGATCGCCGAGCACGGGAACTTTGGTCGTCGTCGACCGTTCGTCCTGCGTGTAAATGCCGCCGATGACGACGGTACCGCCATTTTCGACCAGTACTTCGGTCACCACTTGTCTGGTGTCTATGGCAGGACCGGAAAGAGTGTTTTGGCCAACGCTGTCGTTGTTGACCTTCAGGTTCATGATCACGTTGTCGTCGGGGGTGATCTGTGGCTTGACCTTCAGCGACAGCGTGGCCTTGCGGAACGACACGCTGGTTGCACCGCTGGAGGTGGCCTGCTGGTACGGAATCTCCGTGCCTTGTTCGATGGTCGCTTCGATCTTGTCAGCCGTAATCACGCGCGGGCTGGAGATGATCTTGCCCTTGCCGTCAGCCTGCAGCGCGGACAGTTCCAGATTCAGGAACTTGGTGCTCTTGTCATTGAACAGCAGGAACGAGAACACCCCCGGATTGGCGCCGGACAGGCCTGGTGCCGGTAGGTTTACAAACAAGCTGTCGTTGAAAGTCCCGGCGGTGGTGCTTTGACCGGTGGCTGCAGCAGTATTGGCAAGGCTGCCGCCAAACAGGCCATTGCTGCCATTGCCGCTGCCGATGCGGAAACCTTGCGCAGTCGTGTCGTTGAAACCCAGCCGTGCGCCGAGGTTGCGGCTGAAGGTATCGGTGGCTTCAACGATGCGCGACTCAATCATCACCTGACGGACCGGGATGTCGATTTGCTTCAGCAGCTTGCGGATTTCCTCGAGTCGGGTCGGCGTGTCCTGCACGAACACGGTGTTAGTACGGACATCGACTACTGCACTGCCGCGCTTGGACAGGATTTTTTGCACCGGATCCGACAGCAGTTTCTGGAATTCAGCCGCTTTCTGATAGTTGACCTGCATGCTTTCCGTGCGCAGCGGCTCAAGGTCGGAAATCTGCGCGCGGGCTTCCAGTGCCAGTTTCTCGCGGGTGGCCAGTTCATCCCGCGGTGCTATCCACACCACGTTACCGGTCTTGCGCATGTCCAGACCCTTGCTTTGCAGGATGATGTCCAGCGCCTGATCCCATGGCACATCCTTCAGGCGCAGCGTCAGGCTGCCGCCGACAGTGTCGCTGGTAATCACGTTGAGGCCGGTAAAGTCGGCGATGACCTGCAGCACTGCGCGAACCTCGACGTTCTGGAAGTTCAGCGACAGTTTTTCGCCGGCAAAACCCGGCTGCACCAGCCGGTTGGCGTCATCCGCAACTTTTTTGACTTCGAGGATGAACTTGTTGTCCGTCTGGTAAGCCGAGTGTTCCCAGGCGCCGCGCGGGGTAATGACCATGCGCGTGTTGTTGCCCTGGGTAAAGGTTTCAATGGTATCCACCGGAGTGCCGAAATCGACAACATCCAGCTTGCGCTCGAGGTTTTTCGGCACCGCGGTGTTGATGAAGTCGATGATCAGCGAACGGCCCTGAGTCCGCAGATCGATGCCGACCTGGTTGTCCGAGAGGTCGATCATCACCCGCCCTTCACCGGCCCGTCCGCGACGGAAATCAATGTCGCGCAGGCTGTGCTTGCCATCATTGGGTTTTGCTTGGGCGAAAGTCTGTGCCATCGGTGCCGGCGTGGCGCTGGCCGAAGCGACTCCGCCCAGCGTGATCATGATCGTGTTGCCTTCAATTTTTGCGTCATAACCCAGCGGCCGCGCGGTTTCCAGCACGATGCGGGAACGATCGCCGGCTTGCACGATATTGACGCGCCGGACATCCCCTTCGCCGACTTCCTGCACGTTTTTGCCAGAGCCGTTGGTGGTATTCGGGAAATCAAAAGCGATACGCGGCGGGTTGTTGACCGCAAAACTGGCCGGGGTTGCAGCCGGCGCGCTTTTGAGAGTGATCTTGACCAACGTCACGCCGCCCTGCTGTCCGGATACGTTGACCGTTTCGATGCTGTTCTGGGCATGGGTGGTCGTGGCCATCAGGGCAAAGCCTGTTGCGGCGACCAGACTGGAAACACGCGTCATTAACTCGAAAAATCGGATCATTTTTTAGTCTCCTGTTCTTGCAGCATCAGCGCCTGTTCTTTTTCTTCCCAGTTGCCGCCGCTGTCTTGAACGATTTCCTTAAGTTTGATGTCAGTTTCCGTGATACCCATGATCCGGCCAAAGTTCTGGCCCAGATAGTTGCCTGAAGAAACGCGGTATAGCCCTTTGTCCGGCGCCCGGACCAGTGCAAAAATCTTGCCCTTCTGCTGCAAGGTGCCGACCATGGCGAGATTTTCGAGCGGAAATGCTTCCAGCGCTTCGCGTTGTCGGTTGAAGTCAGGTTGTATGCCGCCCTTGGCCGTCGTTTTCGGCGGTTCGATCTTGCGCTGCTTGAATGGATCGGTCAGATCATAGGCGTTGTACGCAAACGGTTCATACGGTTTGACATCAGGCAGCGGCGGGATCCGTCCGCCCGGTATTTTGTCGGATTCCTTGACGAATTCGCGCAGATCCGAATGCTCTTCCCCGCTGCACGCGCCCAACAGCAGCGCACACGAAGCAATAAAAAGTGCCGATTTGGCATTCATTTTTTGGCTCCGGCGCCCGGTTTTTTCTTCTGGGCTGAAATTTCGCCTTCATCAAGATAACGGAAGGTTTTAGCGGTGGCGTCCAGAGTCAGGCCGTCCTTGGCCGCACTCAGCGAAATATCGTTCAAGGTGACGATGCGCGAGAGTTTTCCGATATCGCTGGCAAACGCACCGAGGTCGTGATAATTGCCGGTGACCCGGATGGTGATCGGTAATTCTGCATAAAATTCACTTGCCGATTCATTAGCCGCCGGGCGGAACAGTTCGAACTGCAGGCCGCGGCCGAGGCCCGCCTGGTTGATGTCGGTGAGCAGGGCATCCATTTCCGATTTGCCCGGGAGTTGCTTCAGCAGGGCACCGAATTGTGATTCGATATCCACGAGCTGCTTGCGGTAGGCAGGCAGGTCAATCGCCTGCTTTTTCTTGCTCAGGAACGTGGTGCGTAGCTGTTCTTCCTTGGCTTTTGCGCCATCGATCTGGGTGATCTGGTCCTGCCAGTCGAACCAGTAGCTCGCGAACACCAATACCAGCAACAGCAGCAGCAGAACACCGAGCTTGGGCAGAATCGGCCAGCTGCCGATTCTGTTGGGATCCAGCCTTTTGAGTTCGTCCAAAGTCATGGTTTAGCCCTTCTTCCCGCCTTTTTTGGCATCCGACTCGACTTCACGCACGACATCAATATTCATTGTGAATTCGTTGATGCGAGCGCCGCCTGCTGACCCAGCCTTGATTTCCACCAGATTGGCGTTTTTCAGATACTGCGAACCCTCAAGGTTACGCATCAGCGTTGAAACACGCGCCTGAGACTGGGTATATCCGCTGATGGCCACCTTGGTGCCTTGCTGCTTGATCGATTTCAGATACATGCCATCCGGAAGCTGCCGGATCAGCTGGTCGAGCAGATGCACGACCTCAGCGCGGTTGCTTTGCAGGGTTTCCACCACCTGCTTGCGTTTGAGCAGTGCTGCGGTCTGCTCTTTCAGCTTGTTGATCTCGGCAATTTCCTTGTCGAGCTTGACGATCTCGCCGTCAAGATAGCTGTTGCGGGCTTTTTGGTTGGTCAGTTGGCCGTCGAGGTATGTGTGCACCACGCCCCAGATGACGGCGCTGGTCACGAGAACCACGCCCAGCATGATGAAGAACTGGGTTTGCTGCTGCTTGCGCCGCATCTCGCGATGCGGCAGGAGATTGATGCGGGTCGTCATTTATCAAACCTCCTCATGGCGAGGCCGCAGGCGACCATTAGCGACGGCGCGTCCTGTTTGAGGTTTTTTTCGCGAATACGGCTGGACATGGACATGCTGGAAAACGGATTGGCAACAGAGGTTTCCACCTGGGTGCGCTTGGCAACGGCCTCATCCATGCCGGGGATTGCGGCGCAACCGCCGGACAGCACGATGTAATCCACTTTGTTGAACTGTGTAGAAGAGAAAAAGAACTGGATCGCGCGCGCGACTTCCTGGCCGAGGGTATCCATGAAGGGCAGCAGCACTTCTGACTCATAGTTCTCCGGCAAGCCGCCGGCACGTTTTGCCGCTTCTGCTTCTTCCGCGGAAAGACCGAATTTGTTCTGAATTTCCTGGGTGAGCTGTACACCGCCGAAGGGCTGTTCACGCATGTAGACCGACTGGTCATTGCGGATCACGTTGACATTCATGGTCGAGGCGCCGATATCGACGACCGCGATGTTGAGATCGCGACCGCGCTCCGGCAGCGAGGCCTCAATCAGTTCGAATGCGGACTGGGCGGCGAAAAGGTCAACGTCCATTACGATCGCCTTCAGGCCAGCGCCTTCGGCGACTGCCACGCGATCCTCGATTTTGTCCTTGCGCGAAGCCGCGATCAGCACTTCAACGTCTTCTGGACTGTTCGGCGCGGGGCCCAGAACCTGATAGTCGAGGTTGACCTCGTCAATAGAGAACGGAATGTATTCGTTGGCAGCCCGCTCGACTTCAAGACCGAGGTCGTCATCCGATTGCCCGGCCGGCACCAGCACTTTTTTGCTGATGACCGCCGCGTTGGGCAGGGCGAGCGCGAGATTCTTGAAATTGCTGCCGAGCCTTTTGTGGCAGCGCTTGACGGCTTCGATCACGGCGTCGAGGTTGTTGATATTGCCTTCAACAACGGATTCCGTGGGCAGTGGCTCAATGGCATAACGCTCAAGGCGATAGACGCCTTTGCCAGCGTCCGCGATCTCGACCATTTTCACCGCCGAGGAACTGATATCGGCGCCGATCAGTGGCGGCATCTTGGGCTTGAACAAACCCTCGATGGCGTCAAAGTTAAGGCTGAATTTTCCTTTAGCCATATGTTTTTAGCGCGAACTCCCCACAATTCACTTTAGACATTAGCAGCAAGCTTTTATTACGTAAAGACTTTTAGCTGCGTTCCCTTTGCGGTTCGATCCGCCTATAATGCAGCCGCTACAGGTCATACTCTGCAGGATTTTCGGCTTACAGGCAATAAGATTTTGCATTAGGTGTGGCGCGTAACCCACAGATTAATTTGACTTTTCTCACGAAATTTTTTTTCCACTAGATGTCTGTTCGTTGGTGGGCCTTCCCACTATTACTGGTATTTTTGCTGACTGCAGCTGCAAGTCTGGTCATCGGCTTTGCCGCGGTAATGGTCGTACCGACCCTTCCGTCTCTGGAATCGCTGACAGATTACCGCCCCAAAATCCCTCTACGAGTCTACAGTGCGGACGCTCAGCTGATCGGCGAGTTTGGTGAGGAACGTCGTGCGGTGATCAAGCTGGCACAGGTGCCGAAAAGCCTGGTCGATGCCATCGTTGCCGCCGAAGACGAGCGTTTTTACCAGCACGGTGGCGTCGATTATCTGGGGGTTGCCCGCGCCGCACTGTCGAATTTCGCATCCGGCGGTGTAAAACAAGGCGCCTCAACCATCACCATGCAGGTGGCGCGGAATTTTTTCCTGTCCAAGGAAAAGACGCTGACCCGCAAATTCAATGAAATGCTGCTGGCTTTCAAGATTGAATCCAGTCTCAGCAAGCAGCAGATCCTTGAGCTCTATATCAATCAGATCTACCTCGGACAGCGGGCCTACGGCTTTGCAGCGGCTGCGCAGATCTACTATGGAAAACCCCTGGATCGGCTGACCATCGCGGAACACGCGATGCTGGCCGGGCTGCCGAAGGCGCCGTCACGCTTCAATCCTGTGGCTAACCCCGCCCGCGCAAAACTGCGCCAGCAATATGTGCTCAGGCGCATGCGTGAGTTGGACATGATCACACCCCAGGAATTGGCCGCGGCCGACAAGGAGGGGCCGCCGGTCAAACAGGTGATGAACGAATACGGGGTACGTGCGGATTATTTTGCGGAGATGGTGCGTGCCCAGATGTTTGAGCGCTATGGAGAAGAAGCCTACACCCGTGGACTGAAGGTCTATACCACGCTGAATGTCGAACACCAGCGGGCGGCATACCAGGCCTTGCGTAAAGGCGTACTCGAGTACGACAGGCGACACGGCTACCGCGGCCCGGAAGCTTATGTTGAACTAACGGGTCAATTGACCGATGAGCGCCTTGAAGACGCACTGCAGGATGTGGCTGACAGCGACGAGCTCCATGCGGCCATTGTGCTCGAAGCCACGACAAAGCAGGTTCGCGTTTATATCGCCGGCGGCGAGTACATCACGATTGCCGAGGACGGGCTGAAATTTGCCACCCGCATGCTCGGCGACAATGCGGCGCCCAACCAGCGTATCCGCCGCGGCGCGATCATCCGCCTCTCGCGCGATGAAAAAAACCGCTGGCAGATCGTTCAGTTGCCGGTTGTTGAATCGGCGTTCGTTGCCGCGGATCCACGCAGCGGCGCAATCCGGGCTCTGGTCGGCGGTTTTGATTTCAACCGCAACCAGTTCAACCATGTCACTCAGGCATTGCGCCAGCCCGGCTCAAGCTTTAAACCGTTTGTCTATTCCGCGGCACTGGAAAAAGGGTTTACCCCAGCCACCATCATCAATGATGCGCCGCTGACCTTTAGCGCGGCGCAAACCGGCTCTGAGCCCTGGGAGCCGAAAAACTACGATGGCAAGTTCGACGGGCCGCTGCGTCTACGTGCCGCCCTGGCCAAATCAAAAAACCTGGTGTCGGTACGCTTAATCCAGGCGATCAGCCCGCAATATGCGCAGGACTACATCACGCGGTTCGGCTTTGATCCTAAAATGCATCCACCATACCTGACGATGGCGCTGGGTGCCGGCAACACAACGCCAATGCAAATGCTGGGCGCCTATTCAGTCTTTGCCAACGGCGGCTATCGCGTAACACCTTATTTTGTCGAGCGCGTAGAAGATGACAAGGGCAACAAGATGATGGTCAACCAGCCGCAGATTGCCGGAGAGTCCGCGGAGCGCGTCATTGATGCGCGCAATGCGTTCATCATGACCAGCCTGATGCGCGATGTGGTGCGCGCCGGGACCGCAACCCGCGCCATGCGCCTCAAGCGGGGAGATCTTGCCGGCAAGACTGGGACCACCAACGAGTTTGTCGATGCCTGGTTCGGCGGTTTTCAGCCGACCTTGGTGGCGATAGCGTGGGTGGGTTTTGACCAACCGAAAACACTGGGGCGCAACGAAACCGGCGGCAGTGCGGCGTTGCCGATCTGGATTGATTACATGGCTGTGGCGCTGAAGAATGTGCCCGAAGAACCATTTAATCCGCCTGCCGGGGTCATGGTGATGCAGATCGATCCGCAAACCGGGGTTCGCTCCAGCAGTGGCGGCATCAGCGAATTTTTTTACCAGGAATTTCCCGCGCCTGATCATGGCGCCGAATCATCTGGCGCGGAAAAACTGCCGGACGACGCCAAAAACCAGCTGTTTTAGGAGTGCGGAATGGCCAGAGAGCGGGGCCGCGACGACACACGCAGCGCGATCGCCGTGCATGCTGCACGGCTGATGACGCAGGACGGCATCGAAGATTACGGTCTGGCCAAACGCAAGGCGGCGAAACAGCTGGGCCTTCCCGATTCAAGCCGGCTTCCGAACAACGATGAAATCGATGCCGCACTGCGCGAATACCAGGACATTTACCGCAGTGATGACCAGGACCAGCGCATTCGGGCGTTGCGCGAACAGGCGGTTCGTGCAATGCGTGAACTGTCCACTTTCGATCCGCATCTGACGGGATCGGTGCTGTCCGGCATGGCGGGGCCGTACGCAGTCATTCACCTGCAGTTGTTTACCGATAACGCGAAAGCCGTCGAACTGTTCCTGATCGACCGCAAGATGCCGTACAAGACCGGACAGAGCCGCCTGTATGCAGGCCATGAACCGCGGGTGCTGCCGGTGTTCAGCATTGTCGTGGAAGGCGCGGACATTGAACTGACGGTGTTTGACAGCCGCGATTTGCGTGCGCCGGTGCGGGCAACCGCGGAAGGCCGGGTGATCGAACGCGCCAGGTTGCCGGCGGTTGAAGCGCTGCTCGCTTAGAGCGGTTTTTGCATACTTACCGCGCTCAGGCCTTGCTCTGCTTCAGCCAGCGCGCGGCATCCAGTGCGAAATACGTCAGCACGCCGTCGGCGCCGGCGCGTTTGAACGCCAGCAAGGACTCCATCACGCACTGCTGCTCGTCGAGCCAGCCGTTCGCGGCGGCGGCCTTCAGCATCGCATATTCACCGCTGACCTGGTAGACATAAGTCGGCGCTTTGTACTGGTCTTTTACGCGGCGCACGATGTCCAGGTAAGGCATGCCCGGTTTGATCATCACCATGTCAGCGCCCTCCTGCAGGTCGAGACCGACTTCCCATAAGGCTTCATCACTGTTGGCAGGATCCATCTGGTAATTGCGTTTGTCGCTTTTGCCGAGATTTTTGCCGGACCCGACGGCATCGCGGAACGGCCCGTAAAACCCCGAGGCATATTTGGCCGAGTAAGCCATGATCTTTGTGTTGATGTAACGCTTGCTGTCGAGTGCCGCGCGGATTGCGCCGATGCGCCCGTCCATCATGTCGGAAGGTGCGACGATATCGACACCAGCCGCAGCGCAGACCAGTGCCTGACGTTCAAGCACGGCGACGCTTTCGTCGTTCAGCACATAACCGCTGGCATCGATGACGCCATCCTGACCGTGCGTGGTGTACGGATCCAGCGCGATATCGGTGATCACGCCCAACTCGGGAAACCGTTTTTTCAGCGCCGCCACTGTGCGCGGCACCAGACCTTTGGGATTGACAGCTTCGCGTCCGTCCACCGTTTTCAGTGAACGCTCGATGGCTGGAAACAGCGCGATGGCCGGAATGCCTGCCTTGAGACAGGTGTCGGCATGACGGAGTAATTGGTCGATGGTGTAGCGCTGCACCCCGGGCATGGAATCCACAGCGACGCTGCGGTTTTTGCCGTCAATGATGAAGACTGGATAAATCAGGTCATCCGTGGTCAAACGATGTTCGCGCATCAGGCGCCGCGAAAAATCGTCTTTGCGCATGCGGCGCATCCGCACCGCGGGAAATTTGCCTAAAGGAGACATGAGCTAACACCTTGGAAATACGGGAAGTTTTCCGCTGCCCGCGACGGTGGGAACTAATCCTGATTATAGTCGTCTGATATTACAGATGACTTCGGTTGTCTCCCGCTTCCCTCCCTGAGCGGGTGCCTTAAACCTAATTTAAGGCTCTTCGCCCCCGGTTTACTCCCCTTAACCGGGGGCTTTTTATTGTTTCAGCCACCGTGCGATCACGGCCTGCGCCTGCTTTACACCGGTCTTGCTGGTGCCGGAAAAAATCTGTGCCGTGGCTTCACCGGGATGGCGTGCAAGATCAGCCGTGGTCTGTTTCAGCATCGCGTCAGCCTGCTGCCGGTTCAGCTTGTCGGACTTGGTCAGCAGCACATGCACCGCTTTGTTGGTGGGCGCCAGCCAGTCCAGCATCTGCCAGTCCAGGGGGGTCAGCCCACGCCGAATATCGACGATAATAATCAATAAAATCAAAGAGTTACGATTTGAGATGTAAGTGCCAATTAACTCATCCCAGCGCTCCTGCTCTTGGCGCGGCACCTTGGCATAACCATAACCCGGCAGATCGACCAGAGAGCAATGGTTGCCCATGTCGAAAAAATTGATGGCCTGAGTGCGCCCGGGGGTTTTGCTGACAAACGCCAGCTTGCGGCGATTGGCCAGCGCGTTGATCGCCGTGGATTTACCGGCGTTGGAGCGGCCGGCAAAAGCCACCTCGGCGCCCTGATCCGGCGGCATGTCGGGTAGCTGGTGTACGGCGTAGCGAAATTCGAGTTGCGAAAACAGGGACACGGTTGTTGATCCTTGGGGCGCGGGGAGTGAGGGGAATGCGCCGTATGGAATGTTATAGAATACAAACCTTTTTTACGACCGCATGATCAAGGAGTATGCATGGAACACCGCCTTTCGAACCGCGACCTGAAATCCTGGCGGCTGCTGGCCGTTGTGGTGGGAGCGCTGGCGGCACACAGTGTGCTGGCTCAAGGGGTTATAAAAGGTGATCCGTCCAAAGCCCAGCAGATTGTCACTCAGGTTTGCGCGGCCTGCCATGCGGCTGACGGCAACAGCGCGATCCCGGTCAATCCCAGTCTCGCCGGTCAGCATCCTGAATATACCTACAAGCAACTGATGAATTTCAAAGCGCAAGGTGGCAAACCGGCGGAACGAAATAACGCCATCATGGCCGGCATGGTCGCGAATCTGTCGGATGACGACATGAAAAACCTGGCAACCTATTTTTCATCGCAGAAAGCCAAGCCGGGTGTAGCACGTGATGCTGTGTTGGTGAAACAGGGCGAAGCCATTTATCGCGGAGGTGTTGCAGCCAAGGGTGTTCCGGCCTGTGCCTCCTGCCACTCACCCAATGGCGCCGGTATGCCAGCGCAGTTTCCGCGGCTGGCCGGTCAGCATGCCGACTACACCTCGGGCCAGCTAAAGGCCTTCCGCGTTGGACAACGCGCCAATGACGCCGCGCAGATGATGCGGGGCGTGGCGGCAAAAATGAGCGACCAGGAAATCGCTGCGGTGTCCGAGTACATCGCGGGCCTGCGCTGATATTTTCCCTGTCGTTACAACTTTAAAAAGGGAGACTGCTGCAGTCTCCCTTTTTTGTCCGCGTTTTGTAGCCTAACTGGTTGGCTAACTGAATTTTAATGGCCCAGCACACCCGATCCCGCGCTGCTTACGACCTGCTGTCGTCAATGCGTTTTGCCATCAGCCTGCTGACCGTGCTGGCGATCGCGTCGGTGGTCGGCACGGTACTGAAACAGGCCGAGCCCTATCCCAATTACATTTCGCAGTTCGGCCAGTTCTGGTTTCCGGTATTCGAAGCGCTGGGTTTGTACGACGTTTATCACGCCGCGTGGTTTCTCGCGATTCTCAGTTTCCTCGTGCTGTCGACCAGTCTGTGCATTTATCGCAATGGCCCGGGCATGCTGCGCGAGATGCGCAATTTCCGTGAGCTGGCGACCGAGCGTTCACTGCAGCACATCCAGCAGCGTGCAGAATTTGAACTCGCCGTGCCAGCGGCGGCAGCACTCAGTCGCGCAACGCAGTACCTGACGGCCAGCGGTTTCCGCTTTCGTTCTGTGCCGCGCGGCGAAGACGGCGCCGACACGCTGATTGCCGCCAAGGCCGGCAGTTACCACCGCACCGGTTACCTGCTGACCCACTGCGGCATCGTGGTGATCTGTTTCGGCGGTTTGCTCGACGGCAACATCCCGCTCAAAGCGCTGCAACTGAGCGGGCAGAAAGTCATCGAAACCCGCGACATCCCGCAAAGCCAGGTGCCGCCGCAGAGCCGCTTGTCGCCGGCCAATCTGTCGTTTCGTGGCAACGTCAACATCCCCGAAGGCACCAGCGCCAGCGTTGTGTTCCAGAACGTAGCCGACGGTTATCTGGTGCAGGACCTGCCGTTCACGGTAGCGCTGAAAAAATTTCATATCGATCATTACTCGACCGGGCAGCCGCGCGATTTCGCCAGCGACATCGTGGTCACCGACAACGAAACCGGCGAACGATTCGAACGCACCATCCGCGTCAACTATCCGTTCATCCACAAGGGCATCGCCATTTACCAGGCGAGTTTCGCCGATGGCGGCACGCGCATGCAGTTGAAGGGCTGGCCGCTGCTGTCACCGCGGGTAGCCCCTTTCGATGTGGCGGGCGCTGTCAATCAATCCACGCGCATCACCAGCGGTGACACCGAGATCCGCGTCGAGCTGTCGGATTTCCGTCCGTTCAACATCGAGGATCTGGCATCGAATACCGGGGCCAGTTCGCGCGTGGAAGTGGCCAGCGTGTCGAAAAAAGTGCTCGATCAGCTCGGTTCAGGTGCTGCCGACAACACTAAAAAAGATCTGCGCAACGTCGGACCGAGTTTCCAGTACCGCTTGCGCGACACACAGGGCCAGGCCCGCGAATTCAGCAATTACATGCTGCCGCTGCAGCTCGACGGTGCCTGGTACCTGATGACCGGTGTGCGCGGCAATCCCAACGAAGGCTTCCGTTTCCTGCGTTTGCCGCTGGATATCGACGGCCGCATCGACGGCCACATGCAGTTGCGCGCGACGCTGCTCGATGAAAAATCGCGCGCCGAGATCGGTCGGCGTTTTGCGCGCAACGCCGTCAGCGGGTCCGCGGTGTCGGAAACCATGCGCGAGCGCCTCGCCGAAAGCGCGGAGAAGGTGCTGCAGTTGTTTGCCTTGCGCGGTTTTGAATCCGTCGGCCAGTTCATCGAAAAGGGCATCCCGCAGGCCGAGCAGGAAAAAGCCGCCGATGTCTATGTCAAAGTACTGGAGGGCGCGGCGCTGGAAGCGCTGCAACTGGCGCGCGAACGCGTCAAGCTGCCGCCGGCGCCGTTTGAGCCGCAGACCCTGCGCTTTGTCCGCGACAGCCTGACCTCGGTCAGTGACAGCTTCGCCTATGGCGCGCCGATCTACCTGCAACTGGTGCAGTACGAGGAAATCAAGGCGTCCGGCCTGCAGCTGACGCGCTCACCCGGTAAAAATATCGTCTATACCGGATCGCTACTGCTGGTGCTGGGCATTTTTGCGATGCTCTATATCCGCGAACGGCGGATCTGGTTGCTGGTCAAACCGGCGCAGGGCAAGATGCTGCTGGCGATGGCCACCAACCGGCATACGCTGGAAAATGAACATGAATTCGAACGCCACAAGGCTGCGCTGGCTGCGGCCGCGAGAGACTAATCCATGGAACTGACGCAAACCCAAACGCAGACCCTGCCGCAACAACCGCAGTCCTGGCTGCGCCGCCTGTCCTGGTTTGACTGGGCCTACGCCGCCGCATTGCTGATTGGCGCCGGAGTGGCGCTGCAACTCTACGGCGGTTACATGGACGGTTATGAAAAAGCCATCCTCACCGGCGCAGCATTGTCCGTCGCCGGCCTCGGCTGGCACTGGAAACCGGTGCGGGTGCTGATGATCGTGCTGGTGGGTGTCAGCCTGTGGAGTATTTCGCTGTACCAGGGCGAACTCGCACGCGCCGACAAGGCGTTTTTCCTGAAATACATGATTTCCAGCCAGACCGCGATCATGTGGATGTGTTTTCTCTACGCGATGTCCGGTGTGTCGTACTGGGCAGGCTTGCTGGCACGCGCCGACGGCCTCACCCGGACCGGCAGCGGCTTCTTGTGGAGCGCGACCACGATGGGCCTGATTGGGTTGATGGTGCGCTGGTACGAGTCGTACCTGATCGGCACCGACGTCGGCCATATTCCCATCAGCAATCTCTACGAAGTGTTTGTGCTGTTCTGCATCATCACGTCGCTACTCTATTTATATTACGAGGGCCGCTACGCCACGCGCAAACTCGGTGCGTTTGTAATGCTGATCATTCTTGCCGCAGTGTGGTTCATCCTCTGGTACACCTTCGACCGCGGCGCGCATGAAATTCAGCCGCTGGTGCCGGCCCTGCAGTCGTGGTGGATGAAAATCCACGTGCCGGCGAATTTCATCGGCTACGGCGCATTTTCGATTGCGGCGATGGTGGGTGTCGCCTACCTGCTGGCGAGCAAAGGGGTGATGACGCGCCTGCTGCCGCCGGCAGAAGTCATGGATGACGTGATGTACAAGGCCATCGCCATCGGCTTTGCTTTTTTCACTATCGCCACCATCCTCGGCGCGATGTGGGCGGCGGAAGCCTGGGGCGGTTACTGGTCCTGGGATCCGAAGGAAACCTGGGCGCTGATCGTATGGCTGAACTATGCCGCCTGGCTGCACATGCGCCTGATCAAGGGGCTGCGTGGTCCCTTGCTCGCCTGGTGGGCAGTCGTCGGTTTGCTGGTGACTACTTTCGCTTTCATCGGCGTCAACATGTTCCTGTCAGGGCTGCATTCCTACGGCACGCTGTAACCGGTTCAGGGCTGGACGGGTGTCACCGGCGGCAACGGCAGACCGCGTTCCGCGGCTATGCGCCGCAGCCGGTCGGGATAATCCGAAATGATGCCGTCGACGCCGAAATCGATCATGAGCGTGATGTCGCGCGGCTCGTTCACCGTCCATACCACCACTTTTAATCCGGCCTGCTGCGCCTCGCGCACGGTTTCGCGGGTGACATCGCCGAAATAAGGCGACCATACCGCGCCGCCTGCGGCCTTGATCATCCGCGGCACCGAGCCGGCATAACGGCTGACATGAAAATCCGCGGTCCACGGTGACGAGACTTCACCCGCGCGGATATTGTCCTGCCAGGATTGCTGTGCGCTCAGGTACACCGTCGCAATCTGCGGCGCCTCCTGCTGCATCACCTGCAAGGTGCGCCAGTCGAAGGACTGGATGGTCACTCGCGATTCCAGTTTCTCGCTGCGGATCAGCGCAATCAGCACGCGCGCGAATTCCGCCGGGGCCAGCGTGAGTTGCGATTGCTCCGGCGAAATCTTGGTTTCGATGCTGAAGCGCACGGTGCTGTTGCCGGCACGGCGCGCCAGGGCGAATACGTCGGTCAATCGCGGTATGCGGGTGCCGTCGACCGGCAGCTGTGCAGGGAAACGCTGCGCGTAAGCCGTTTGTGGCCGGATGCGCCCGACGTCGTATTGCTGGAGTTGTGCGAAGGTCAGGCTGTGGATGGCGATGTTGCTGCGATCCAGCCACTGCCCATCGGGCCCGCGCGTGATGGCCGGATTCAACGTCGCGTCGTGGCTGACCACCACCACACCGTCCTGGGTGACTGTGGTATCCAGTTCCAGCGTGGTGACGCCGATGCTCAAGGCCTGCGCGAAGGACGGCAAGGTGTTTTCCGGCAGCAGGCCGCGCGCGCCGCGATGGCCCTGAAGATCAATGGCCTGCGCGATGCCTGCCATCACCAGCAGCGCTGCAGCAAAAAATATCGGGCAGATGACGATCGGGCGCATGACGTAAACATGCTACTCGCCGGCGGCGAGAAATGATGTCAGGCGCCAGCCGGCTTCGTATTTGCGGAAACAGGCGAGGTGTTCGAGCGGGCTGCGGATGTGTTCTTCCGGAATAAATCCGTCGCGCTCATTCGCGCTGATTTTCACCCACTTCTGTTTGATGTCGGCATCGCTGTCGGCGATCTCCCAGTCGATGACACGGACGATGGACTGGCTGAGGCTGGCGAGAATGGTTGCACTGCCCGAGGGTGCGGCGCGCAGCGCGGTTTCCCGCGCGGTGATCGCGCCGTTGCCGTGCGGATCGGTGTTTTTCGGCCAGCGCGGCAACACGTAGGGGGCGCACAGGCTGCGCGGCATTTTTTCGTGGCTGTAATACGCCGCACCCAGGTGCAGTGCGCGCGGCAGTTCGCGCCACAGGGGGCTGTCTTCGGCATCCGGGTCCCACTGGCGGATGAATTCCTCGTGGCCGTTGGGCTGGCCGATGCCGTTGCGCACATTGCGATCGACAACGCCCAACACGAATTTTTTGTCACGCTGCTGCGTGGCGGTGAGCAGCCGGTCGCGGAAACGCGTCCAGGATTGGTCACCTGCGGCTTCATCACGCGGCGCGAACACGCCATCCTGCGTTTTGGCCACGGGATTTTGCTGTCCCAGCGCCGGCACCGACAGCATCATGGCCAGCAGCAGTGCGTAACGCGTGTGGTGCGATCTGTTCATCAGCGGCCCTTGAAATCGCCTTTGCGTTTGTCGAAAAACGCCTGCAGCGCTTCCTGATGGTCTTCGGTCTTGTGGCAGATCGCCTGGAATGCCGAACAGGTATCGAGGTGTTCGCTGAGGTGTTGGCGTTGCGCGAGCTTCAGCAAACGTTTTGCATAACGAATGGTCTGCGGTGGTTTGGCGGCAATTTTACCGGCCATTTTTTTCGCGGCGGCCATCAACTTCCCGGGTTCCGTGACTTCGAGCAGGATGCCCAGCTCTTTGGCTTCATCGGCTTTCAGCACACGGCCAGTGAGTGTCAGTTCCGCGGCGCGCTGGTAACCGAGCAACTGATTGAGGAACCAGGCACCGCCGTCGCCGGGAATAATGCCGAGATTGACGAAGGTTTCGCCGAATTGCGCCTCGGTGGAGCCGATGCGGATGTCGCACATATTGGCAAGATCGAAGCCGGCACCGATCGCCGGGCCATTGACCGCAGCAATGATCGGAATATCGGTGTCCTGCATCGCCAATGGGATGCGCTGGATGCCGGTGCGGTAGGCGCGCTGCAGTTCATGGGCAGGTGCCTTGGAACGCTCACCCATGGTTTTGATATTGCCGCCGGCCGAAAACGCGCTGCCGGCACCGGTCATGATCAGCACCGATGCGTCCATGCAGCTGTTCGCCCATTGCAGCGTGTTGACGATGTCCGACACCAGGTCGGTACTGGTCAGCGCATTGCGCACGTCATCGCGATTGAAAGTGAGTGTGGCGACGCGACCGTCGAGTTCCAGCGTGGCATCGGTCAGTTTGGGCAAAGCGGTCATCGTGGGATTTCCGGTTGTGGAGTTACAAAAAAACGAAAAGCATGGATATCGAAGAGGCCGCTATCTTAAGCGGCGGTCCGGGGACGGCACAACCGACGGTTCAGGCGGCGGCCTGAGCGCGCAGGTGCTCGACTGCGGCGTTGCGTGAATCGATCACGCGCTGGCGCGCAATGCGTTCCGCGGTATCGCCGTCGCCATCATGAATGGCGCGTAACAGGGTTTGCCAGCTTTGCGCTGATTGGCGGCGGCGCTGCGGTGTCGACAGGCCGAGACGGGTATAACGAACGGTCTGCACCGCGAGTGAACCGAGGATGGCCTGCAGCCGCTGGTTGCCGGCGGCCTGGGTCAGTAGCCGGTTCAGCCGCAAGACAATCTCGATGTACTCGTCACCGGGTCCAGGAACGGCAGCAATTTGCGCCAAGCGGGCAATATCCTTTTCCAGCACCGGGATCAGCTGTTCACGCTGCTTGCCTTCGGCGATCAGCCGGTCGCGCAGGCCGTTCAGCATCGCGCGGATATCGAAAATCTCGTTCACTTCCTCGATGGTCGGATTGGTGACCTGTGCGCCGCGCCGCGGCAGAATCATCACCAGGCCTTCTTTTTCCAGCAGCCGCAGGGCTTCACGCACCGGTCCGCGGCTGACTTCGAATTCTTCGGCGACCGCCTGTTCCATCACGCGCTGGCCCGGAGTGTAGGCGCCGGACACGATGCGTTCCGATAATTTTGTGGCGATCTGTTCGGGCAGTGACTGGGTCAGCGATGCGCCACTGCGCAGCGGGGTCAACATGTCAGACAAGGCGTTGGTGAGATCCATGGGTGTTTCGCAGGTTGGTCAGTGTTGGAACACCATACGGAGGCTTTGTAATATTGTCAACAATCTTCTTGACAACAATATGGCTCAAGAATAGCATCCTGCCACCTTTCCGATTCTTTTAGATGCCTACTCTCCAGGAGCTCTGTCATGGCCCGTATTGAAGTCAAATCCGAAATTACCGGCACCGTCTGGCAGCTCAAGGCCAAGCCCGGCGACAAAGTCGAGGCTGGCGACATACTGATCGTCATCGAGTCGATGAAAATGGAAATACCCGTGATCACCGAAGATGGTGGCACGGTGAAGGAAATCCTGGTCAAGGAAAAAGACCCGGTGGCTGAAGGTCAGGTGGTCGCCATTCTCGAAGAATAAGCAGCCGTGCCCGTTTTAAAAGCGAGCACACGCTTACAGCATAACTAATTGTTTTTATTTATATTTTATAAGACTCTGCGCCTATGAGCTGGCAGCCTGAAATCGATGAGCTGCACCACCGGCGCAAGCTGGCGGAGGCCTGCGGTGGCCCGGAGGCGGTGGCCAAACACCATGCCCAGGGCAAGCTCACGGTACGCGAGCGCATCGTAACCCTGGTGGATTCCGGGTCCTTTCGCGAAGTCGGCAAACTCGCCGGCAAGGCCACTTATGACGCGACCGGAAAACTGACCGGCTTTGAACCCGCGCCGTATGTGATGGGCGTGGCCCGCATAGCCGGCCGTCCAGTGGCGATCGGCGGCGAGGATTACACCATCCGCGCCGGCACCGGATTCGGCAGCGACCGGCGCAAGGGCGGGCAGGGCGGCTTCATCGAAGACCTTGCCTGGGAGTACCGCATTCCGCTGGTCAATCTGATCGACGGCACCGGCGGCACGGTCAACACCGCCAAGCGCAAGGGTTACACCGTGGTGCCGGGTTACGGCCAGGACGGCGTCGAACGGTCGGTCGATCTGCTTGGCATCGTGCCTGTCGTATCCGCCGTCATGGGTACCACGGCGGGCGGTCCATCGATGCGCGCGATCCTGTCGCACTGGTCAATCATGGTCAAAGGCACCGGACAGATTTTTGCTGCAGGTCCGCCGGTGGTCGAACGCGCCTTCGGCGAAAAGCTGCACAAGGATGAATTGGGCGGCACCGCGGTCGCGGTCGATACCGCCGGCACCATCGATAACGTCGCGGAAAACGAACAGGACTGTTTTGAGCAGATCCGCCGTTTCCTGTCGTACATGCCGCAAAACGTGTGGGAACTGCCGCCGGTGGTAAACAGCGGCGACCCGGTGGACCGTTGCGAAGACGCGCTGGCGAGCATCGTGCCGCGCTCCAATCGTCAGGCCTACAACATGAAAAAGCTGGTCGGCATGATCGTCGATTGCGACAGCCTGTTTGAAATCCAGCCGACTTTCGGCCGCGCCATCATCACCGCGCTGGCACGCATGAACGGCAAGGTCGTCGGCATCATCGCCAGCAATCCGATGGTCGGCGGCATCATGGATGTCAAAGCGGCGCGCAAGCAGGGGCACTTCACGGAGCTCTGCGACATGTTCAATATCCCGGTAATTCTGTTCGCCGACATCCCGGGCCTGATGGTCGGCCGTGAATCCGAAGCCGACGCGATCCTGCGCGAAGGCGTGCGCGCGCGTTACATTGCGCTGCAGTCGCGGGTGCCGATGTTCTCGGTCATCGTGCGCAAATGTTACGGCGTCGCCGGTGGCGGCTTCATCGACCGCGGCGGACTCAATTTCAAGATTGCCTGGCCTTCCGCCGAATGGGGTTCACTGCCGGTCGAAGGCGGCGTCAAGGCGGCCTATCGCCGCGAAATCGAAAGTGCTGCGGATCCGGTGGCGCGCGAACGTGAAATCGAAACCGAACTGAAACAGCTCGCCTCACCATTCCGCACCGCTGAAGCCTTTGCGGTGGAAGACGTCATCGACCCGCGCGAGACGCGACCTTATCTGTGCCAGTTCATTGACTCTTTGCAAGGTCGGCTCAGTAGCCAGCTCGGTCCCAAGCTGCGTGCCGGTGTGCGGCCTTAGTGGGAAAATTTAATAACTATTTGATTTAATTGGATATTTTATATGGCATTCGAAGCATTGCTGCAGGAATACGAAGCCCGTCGCGCCAAGGCGCTGGCCGGTGGTGGCGAAGAAAAATACGCCAAGCGCACGGCGAAGGGCATCTGGAACGCGCGCCAGCGGATCGACTATCTGATGGACAAAGGTTCGTTCATCGAATCCGGGCTGTTTGGTTCTTCCGGTGTGTATGCCGAGCAGGAAGATGAAACCCAGACCGACGGCAAACTCGCCGGTTTTGGCCGGATCAATGACCGCGATGTGTGTCTGGTGGTCAATGACTTCACGGTGAAGGGTGCATCGACCTCGGCGACCAACGGCAAAAAAATTGCGCACATGAAACGCGCCGCCACCGAACGCGGCATGCCGCTGGTGCTGATCGGCGAATCCACTGGCGCGCGTCTGCCCGATGCGATGGGCTCGCGTGGCATGGGTTTGCTGCTGGGTAACGACAACACGCAATTCCGTCGCTTGCGCGAAGTGCCGATGGCAGCCGCAGCATTTGGTCCGTCCTTCGGTTCCTCGACTTGGCTGATGTGCCAATCCGATTTTGCAGTGATGCACAAAAGCGCAATCATGGCGGTGTCCAGCCCGGGGCTGGTGTCGATGGCGCTGGGTGAAAAAGTCGCCGCAGAAGATCTGGGCGGCTGGCGTCTGCATGCCGAAACCACCGGCCTGATCGATCAGTTTGCCGACACCGAGGAAGAGGTGTTCGACCTGATCAAACAATTCCTCGCCTACATGCCCAGCCACCACAAGGAAGCGCCGCCCGATGCACCGGTGCCCGCGGGTTCCGGCGCCGACATGGCCAAGGTGTTCGACATCCTGCCCGAAAGCCGAACGCAGGTGTATGACATGAAGCGCGTGATCAAATGCATTATCGACAAGGATTCGCTGCTCGAACTGAAACCGCGTTTCGGCAAAAGTGCAGTCACCGGTCTCGCGCGCCTCGGTGGCAAGACCGTCGGCATCATCGCCAACAACCCGCTGCACCGCGGCGGCGCGCTGGACGCTGATGCCTGCCGCAAGCTCGTCGATTTCATTGTGTTGTGTGATTCCTTCAATATTCCCTTCGTGATGCTGGTCGACACGCCCGGTTTCCAGATCGGTACCGAAGCCGAACGCGCCGGTGCGCCGGGCAAGATCATGAACTTCATGAATGCGATGACCCTGGTCACCGTGCCGCATCTGACGGTGATCGTGCGCAAGAGTTATGGCCGCGCTTATGTCTGCATGGGCGGCGGTCGCCACTCCGACGAAGTCGCGGCATGGCCGACGGCAGAAATCAGTTTCATGAGCCCCGATTTCGCCACCAAGATCGTACACGGCGTCGGTGTCGGCGAACCCGGCTTTGAAGAGGCGCTGGCCAACATCCGCAAGGGGGCTGACGTTTGGGGCCTGGCCGCAGTGTATGCCGCGCAGTCAGTGATCAAGCCGCAGGATACCCGCGAGTACCTGATTCGTATGTTCGATGTTTACAAATTGCGCATGACCAAGGGTGTGGGGCAGCACCTGATGCGCTCCTGGCCTACCAGTTATTAGAAGCGGTGATTGGTGACTGGTAATTGGTAAATGGGAAACCCCCACCACCAATTACCAGTTACCAGTTACCAGTTACCAGTCACCCATCAACAAAGCCTGACTCCAATGTTCAACAAAGTCCTAGTCGCCAATCGCGGCGCCGTTGCCGCCCGTGTTCTGCGTGCGTTGAACGCGATGAAAATTCCGGCGGTCGCCGTGTATTCCGAAGCCGATGCCGGTGCGCCTTACCTGGAAATGGCCAGTGAGACCTACGCCATTGGCCCGGCACCTGCGCGCGAGAGTTATCTCAATCAGGAGCTGATCGTTGATGTGCTGCGCAAATCGAAAGCTGACGGCTTGCATCCCGGTTACGGTTTTCTGTCGGAGAATTCAGCGTTCGCACAAAAAGTGATCGATGCAGGTTCGCATTTCATCGGCCCGTCGCCGAAATGGATCGATGCCATGGGCCATAAGACCCGCGCCCGCGACATTGCCGCGCAGTACGGCATGCCGATGTCAGAGGGCTCCGCTGTATTGCCCGATGACAATGACGCCATTCTCGCTGCAGCACGAAAAATCGGCTTTCCGGTGCTGGTGAAGCCGGCCGGTGGCGGTGGCGGTATTGGCATGTTGCCGGCCAAGGATGAAAGCGAACTGCTGGGCGCTGTAGAGCGTTCGCGCTCCATGGCCAGCCGCGGTTTCGGTACAGCCGAAGTCTATCTCGAAAAACTGATCGAACGCCCGCGCCATGTCGAATTCCAGATCCTCGGCGACACTCATGGAAGCGCCATGCATTTGTTCGAGCGTGACTGTTCGACCCAGCGCCGCAACCAGAAGGTCATCGAAGAAGCCCCGGGGCCGCTGATTCCGCGCGACAAGGCGGTGGCCGTCGCCGATCAGATCGCCGGGATTATGCGCAGCATGGGTTACGACAACATCGGCACTGTCGAAATGCTGCTCGGCGCTGACGGCACCTTCAGCTTCCTTGAAATGAACACCCGCCTGCAGGTGGAACACGGCGTGACCGAGGAAGTCACTGGTGTGGATCTGGTGCGCGCGCAGATCCGTTCTGCCGCTGGCGAAAAACTCGCCGACATCCTGCCGGGCAAACCAGAAATCAAGGGCCATGCCATACAGGCGCGGGTGTATGCCGAAGATCCGAAAAACTTTTTCCCCTCGCCGGGAAAACTGACGGTGTTCCGGCCACCGCAAGGTGAGGGCATTCGCGTCGATACCGGCTATGCCGAAGGCCGCGATGTGACGCCGCATTACGATCCGATGATTGCCAAGGTCATCGTGCGCGGTGCGACACGCGAGGCGGCGATTGATCAATTGATTACAGCGCTGGAAGCCTTCGAAATCCAGGGCCTGAAAAACAACATCCCGGCTGTCATCAACATCCTGCGTTCCGAGCCGTTCCGGGCAGGACGTGTGCACACCGGCATCATCAGCGAAGTCACCGGCAGAAAAGCATGAAAACGAGTGTAAAAACAGCATGAACAAACCCAATGAAAACCCGGTGGCTGCTGCGCGCAGCGCCGGGCGCAATGCGCTCGATGAAAGTGCCGGCAAACAATTGTTGTCCAGCTACGGCATCAGCGTACCGCAGTCGCGCGTGGCTAAAGGCGTCGCCGAAGTCGATGCAGTGATGAACGGCCTGAAGACGCCAGTCGTGGTCAAAGTCATGTCGCCCGACATCCTGCATAAAAGCGATGCCGGCGGTGTAAAGATAAATTTGCGTTCTGCGGCTGAAGTCAAAGCCGCAATCGAAGGCATGCTCAATGCGCCGAAGATCAAAGGAGCGCGCATCGACGGCTTTCTGATCGAGGAAATGGCGCCGACAGGTCATGAACTGGTGATCGGTGGTTTGCGCGATCCGCAGTTTGGCCCGCTGGTGATGGTGGGACTGGGCGGCATCTTTGTCGAAATACTCAAAGACGTTTCGTTCCGGCTGTGCCCGATTACCCGCATCGATGCCGAGGAAATGCTCGCCGAACTCAAAGGCGCGGCCATCCTCAAGGGTGCGCGTGGCACCAAGCCGGCGTCGATCGAAGCGATCATTGATGTGCTGCTGAAAGTGGGCGGTGACAATGGTTTGCTGATGCAGCACGCGGCCGACATCAGCGAAGCCGACATCAACCCGCTGATCGTGTCCGATACCGCGGCGGTTGCCGTCGATGCACGTTTTATTCTGGGCTGAGCATGACCACGAAAATAAGAATGACCATCCTCGAAGAATTCACTCCCCTGTTCGCGCCGAAAACCGTAGCCGTGGTCGGCGCCTCGACCAAGGGCAATGCGCTGCCCAATGTCTTCATCCGCCGCATTCGCGAATTTGGTTTCACCGGCGACATTTATCCGATTCATCCCGCGGCTGCGGAAATCGATGGTCTGAAGGCGTACAAAAGCCTCGCCGATACGCCGAAGCCCGTGGATTACGCCTATATCGCCGTGTCCGGCGCGCAGATTCCAGCAATGCTGTCGGCGGCGAAAGGCCATGTGCGTTTTGCGCAGGTGGTATCCAGCGGTTTCGGTGAAGTCGAAGAAGGCAAAAACCTGCAGGCTGAACTGGCGGATGCCGCGCGCGCCGGCGGCATGCGTCTGCTCGGCCCCAACTGTCTGGGTATTTACACGCCGCGCGGCCATGTGACCTTTACTGAAATCGGTCCCAAGGAAGTCGGCCCGGTCGGCATCGTGTCGCAAAGCGGCGGTCTCGGCACCGACATCATCCGACGCGGTATGTCGCGCGGACTGAAGTTCTCCGGACTGGTTACCGTCGGCAACTGCGCCGATGTCACGCCCTCAGATTTGCTGGAGTTCTACCTTGCTGACCCGCAGACCAAGGTGATCGGCATGTACATCGAAACCGCCAAAGACGGTCGCCGCTTGTTCGACATCCTGCGTAACGCCCGCGCGGTGAAACCGGTAGTGATCCTCAAGGGCGGACGTACTCAGCAGGGCCTCGCAGCCGCAGCGTCGCATACCGGTTCGCTGGCAGGGGATGATCGCGTGTGGGTCGCACTGGCACGGCAGACCGGTTGCATGCTGGTCGATACGCTGGATAATTTCATCGACACGCTGCTGATATTCCAGACCCTGACGCCGCGCCCGCAACGCGCGACCAAAAAAGTCGTGCTGTTCGGCAATGGTGGCGGCACCAGCGTGCTGGCCACCGACTATTACTCGCGGCTGGACCTCGACGTCACGCCGTTCGCGCAAAACGTGATTGACGCGCTGGCAGAACTCAAACTGCCGCCGGGCACCAGCATCACCAATCCGGTCGATTGCCCCGTGGGTACGCTGCAGCAGGACGATGGCCGCGTCGCCGAAAAAATCCTCGATATCATCTACAGTAAGGGCAAACCCGAAGCCCTGGTGATGCATCTGAATCTGTCGGCCTTTGTCGGCCGCACCAAACCCGAGGTGCTGGACAACCTGGTCGCAGCCGCGATGCGTGTGCAGGAAAAGTATCCCGACCAGTCGCATTTCATCCTGGTGCTGCGTTCTGATGGTGAACCGACACTGGAAGCGCGCAAGCGAGAATTCCGCGACAAGGCGGTGGCGCTGGGCGTGCCGGTGTACGACGAGATGGCCAATGCCGGACACGCCGTTGCGGCGCTGGCGACCTTCGAGCGCTTCAAGGCCGCGCGCGCTTGATTTTCAACAATGGCCTACCAGCATCAGTTCCGTGCCATCGCTTATCCGCTACGGCTTTACAGCGGCAAAGACGCGCTGAAAAACCTGCAGGCGGAACTGAAGCGCTTGAAGTCGCAAAAAGCATTCATTGTTTGCGGGCGCAGCGTATCGCGTAAAACAAATCTGATCGACCGCATCGCCAAAATCCTCGGCCCGGCCTACGCCGGCCGTTATGACGAAATCGAAAAAGACACCACGGTGGCCTCGGTGCAGGCTGCAGCAACGGCTGCGCGCGCAGCGCAGGCCGACCTGCTGATCGGTGTAGGCGCCGGCAGCGTGATTCAGGGCACACGCGTCGTTGCGGTGCTGCTCGCCGAAAAGGCGCCGGTCGATCAACTCATTACCCAATACCCGGAACACGGCGCAGCGATCAGTCCCAGGCTGCTGGCACCCAAGCTGCCGATCATTAATGTGCTGACCGCGGCAACCACGGCGCAGAATCGTGCGGGCTCGGCGGTGAAGGATCCGGCGCGACCCCACCGCATGGAGTTTTTTGATCCCAAAACCCGGCCTGTTGCGCTGTTCTGGGATGAAGAAGCACTGCTCACCGCGCCCGTGTCTCTGGCGCGCACGACAGGAACGTCGGTGTTCTGGCGCTCGCTGATGAACCTCGGCGCGCCAAACATGACACCGTTATCTGAAGGCGACCGGCTGCAGGCCTTCCGTCTTGCACGCGGTGCGCTGACCCGCATGAGTGATCCGCTGGATGCGGGCGCCCGCGTCGAAATGTGCGCCGCCGCCTTCCTGCAGAACCGCGATGCCGATGACGGCGGCGCGCTGACTGAAAAACACTGGCCGGCACGCGTGACCTATGCGCTGGCCACGGCCTTATTCAATTTGCACGGCCATGTCGGGCAGGGTGAAGCCAACTCGGCGCTGACCGCCACGGTAATCCGCCATTTCGGCGCGCGCGATCCCGAGGCGATGGCTCTGATCGCGCAGGCGTTTGACATCACCGACAGCCGTCCCGCGTATATACGGGCCGCCGACGCCGTCGAACGGGCTTTCCTGCAGGCTGGTATGCCGGTGAAACTGCGAGAACTCAATATCCCCCGCGACAGCCTCGCGACGGTCCTCGAAAACTCGCTGAAGAATTTCAACGCCGATCCCAGTCGCGAATTCCTGCACGAGCGGGATGCGCTGATGGCGGCGCTGGACGCCGCCTGGTAATTTCCCAGACGGTCGGAACCGCGATCAGTGTCGCAAAGGATGAAGATCGGCTAATCTGTCGTTTCCCATGAAATATCTGTTCCTGATCGCGCTTCTTCTGTTCTCCGGCAGCATCCGCGCCGAGCTTGCTGCCAAACCGTTGCAGCTTGCGGCGATGGCCGACTTTGATGCAGAGCAAAAGGTCGTGATGTACGCCACCAGCTGGTGCCCGTATTGCCAGCAGGCGCGCAATTATTTCAGCCAACAGGGCATCGCCTACACCGAATACGACATTGAACGTGACGCCGAAGCAAAGCGCAGGTATCAGGCTTTCGGTGGCCGGGGTATCCCGGTGATTTTTGTCGGCAAGCGCCGGATGAACGGGTTCAGTGTTTCCGGGTTCAACAAGATTTATCAATAGCGCAGGTCTAAAAACCCCAATCAATCCGTTAGTTACAAGATCTAAAAGACCCCGGCCCCCTTGTCGCAGGTTCTATGATAAAAATCCGCAAACAGCAGGGCTGAAAAAGCAGGGTTGTAGTTTTTGCACAGGGGGCCAGAACATGTTTGCAATCGTCAGCAAATCGGATGGTTATCCAGTCAGTCGCAGCACCGGCAGCGGGCAACCCGATCTCGTCGTGACCTGGACTTCCGGCGACAAGGCCAAGGCCTTCCTCACCGCCAAGGGCATCGATGCCGATTACGCGGTGGTCGCGCTTACCGAAGACGCGCTCAACACCATGGCCAAGTCGCTGGGCTGTGATGCGGATGCCATTGCGTTCGATTCCTATCCCGAGAAATAGAAGTTTAGAAGCACTAGCGCTGCTGATCGCGGCGTCGGCCCTGCTCTGGTAAGGTCAGCCCTGCCGCTTACAAAGCCTTACACATTGTTACCGGAATGCGGTCGATTCTGCAGGGAGCCCGGCGTTAGTCTGCAGGTGGGAATTGCCCCACCATTCATCCAGGGAGATTTAACATGAACATCAAGGCCATCATTGCTGCTGCGGTCATTGCCGCCGTGCCCGCGCTTTCTTATGCGCAGACCAAGGATCCCGCTGCCACCCCCGGCATCGACAAGCGTCAGGAAATCCAGCAGAAGCGCATCGATCAGGGCGTGCAGTCGGGTGAGCTGAACAAGCGCGAAGCGGCCCGCCTGGAACGGCATCAGGCCGGTATCAACAAAATGGAAGACAAGGCAAAAGCCGACGGCACCGTGACCAAAAAAGAGCGCGCGAAAATCCACCATGCCCAGAACAATGAAAGCCAGCGCATCCATCGCCAGAAACACGATCGTCAGAAAGCGAAATAAATCCCGCCGCTGATCAACCGCAACCGCCCCGCGAGGGGCGGTTTTTTTGCGTCTGCAGTGTCGGCTACAATGCCCGCGGTTCACAAACAACAGCGGATGACATCATGGATACCCTGCAGGCCGGCATGACCCTTAGCGTCGAACGCGAAGTCAGCGAAGCGATGACCACACAGCGCGGCGACTACAAGGTGTTTTCGACACCGTCGATGGTGCAGTTCTGCGAAAGCGCAGCAGGACAGCTGGTCGCACCGCACCTGAAGCCGGGACAGGGTCAGGTTGGCATGATCGTCACCATCCGCCACCTGGGGCCGACGCCGATGGGCAAGCGGGTGCGCGCCGAGGTTGAGCTGACCGGCATCGACCGCCGCCGGCTGAGCTTCAAGATCAAGGTGTTTGACGATGTGGAGCAGGTCGGCGAATGTGATCACGACCGCTTCATCGTCGACCTCGACAAGTACCAGGCCAAATTGAAGAAAAAAATCGAAGGCTGATCTTCGCCCGCGAATATACTGTAACAATTTGTTTTTATTAATTATTTTGTCGTAACCTGCAGTCGCCATCGCCGCGATTCAACCAGCGTCAGAAATTCATCGGTGATGCGGTTGAAGTGCGCCGGTTCCTCCAGATTGACTACATGGCCGGTCGCCGGCACCACGCTGAGGCGCGCTGCCGGGCAAGTGCGCTTGATGAACAGCCCGGCGTCGAGTGCGCTTTCATCCTCATCACCAACCACCACATGCAGCGGTACTGTCAGCTGACGCAGGCCGCGCTCCAGGCTCTGGATCGCCGGGCGGCGCATTTGTATGCCACGCAGCGTGTTGGCGTGGCCGAGACCGGAATGCTCGCAGAAACGCAGCCAGAATTCACGCCAGGCGCGCGGATTTTTGTGCAGCAACTGCACGCGGTTGGGCGCATTGCGATAACTTTTTGCGATGTCCTGCAATGGCAGAGTTTCAAACTCGCTGGCCCGGATCGCGGTGTTGCGTAAAAACTCTTTCCTTTTTTGCGGATCGGAACCGGACCCCGCGCCGATCAGCGTCAGTGACTGCGCCATGCGCGGGTAATGCAGGCCGAAATGCAGTGTGGCGGCAGCACCCATCGAACAGCCGATGATGTGCGCCTTGCGCAGGCCGAGGTGGCGCATCACCGCGGCGATGTCGTCGGTGGCGATGGCCTGTGAATAGTTTGTCCAGGATTTCGGCACGCCCGACGGCGGATAGCCACGCGCATTAAACGCGATGCAGCGGTAGCGGCGGCTGAAGTGCCGGATCTGGTCTTCCCAGCTGCGCAGATCGCCTGAAAATTCATGGACGAAAACGATGGGCGTGCCGCGGCCGGTGTCCTCGTAGTAAAGCCGTACATTCTTTGATTCGGCATAGGGCATGGGGTGCTCCCGCAGCGGGTTCGTTTAAGGCGCGACCTGCACGCCCCTCCAGAACGCAACCCGGCCGCGGATTTCCTTTGCGGCTTCTTCGGGCTCGGCGTAATACCACACCGCGTCCGTGTTGCTGCTGCCGTTGACATCCAGCGTGTAGTAATTGGCGGTGCCTTTCCAGGAACACACCGTCCTCGTGGTGCTGGGTCTGAGGAAAGCGGCGTTGACGGAGGCCAGCGGGAAATAGTGATTGCCCTCGACGACCACGGTGTCTGCGGATTCGGCGATGACGGCATTGTTCCAGATGGCTTTCATGGGGACCTCCCGGCGCTATCGGCCTTCGAACTTCGGTTTACGCTTCTCGATGAAGGCGGCCATGCCTTCCTTCTGGTCTTTCGACGCAAACAGCATCTGCAATGTGCGCGTTTCCAGCGTCAGGCCGGTTTCCAGCGAGGCATCCATGCCGCGGATCACCGATTCCTTGGTCTGCTGGATCGCCAGCGGTGCCAGCTCCGCGATTTGTACCGCCATCGCGATGGCGCGTTTTTCGACATCGGCGTCGGGCACGATTTCGCTGATCAGGCCCATCGCATCGGCTTCTTTTGCGCCGAACAGGTCGCCGGTCAGCACATAACGCATGGCCTTGTATTTGCCGACGGTGCGCGGGAAGCGCTGAGTGCCGCCGCCGCCGGGGATGATGCCGATTTTGACTTCAGGCTGACCGAATTTGGCGGACTCGCCGGCGATGATGATGTCGCAGGTCATCGCCAGTTCGCAGCCGCCGCCGAGTGCAAAGCCGCTGACCGCGGCAATCACCGGTTTCGGGCAGGCGTAGATGGTGCGCCACATTTTCTGCGTGCCGCGCAGCAGCATGTCGATGGTGCTGGCGTTGGCCATTTCCTTGATGTCGGCGCCGGCCGCAAATGCCTTGTCATTGCCGGTCAGCACAATGCAGCGCACCGAGTCGTCGTCGGTCATTTCGGTCAGGTACTGGCCGATCAGCCGCCGCACTTCCAGATTCAGTGCGTTGCGTGCTTCGGGGCGGTTGATGCGGATCAGGCCGACGCCCTCGGCAGGGCGTTCGGTGATGACGACAGGAGCGGTCATGGCAAATCCTTGATGAAGTTCAACAGGTTCAGGGTCTGGCGAGGCCGATGTCGACCAGCACGGCTTTGATATCCGCATAATCTTTTACAAGGTCTTTCCGGAACTGCACGCTGCCAACGAAATCATCGGACCAGAAGTTTTTGTCGAGGTCTTCCTTCCATTCCGGCGTCGCCGTGACCTTGCGCAGCACACCTTCCCAGTAGGCAATCTGCGCCGGGGTTATTTCACGCGGCGCCATGATCGCGCGCCAGCCACCGTAGACCAGATTCGCGCCCTGTTCCTTCCAGGTCGGCACATTGGCGAATGCACCGGGAAAACGTTTGGCAGACGACACGCCGATCACGCGCAGGCGACCTTCGGCGACATGGTTGGCGACATTGCCCGCCGCTGTGGTCACCATGTCGATGTGGCCGCCGAGCACCTGGGTCACGGCTTCTGCAGAGCCCTTGAACGCGATGGCTTTCAGGTTGCGCGCGTTGACACCGACACTTTTGGCGAGGAGTCCTGCGGCGATATGGTTGTGACTGCCCAGCGCGGTGGCGAATCCGATGGATACCGATTGCGGATTTTCCTTGAGCTTCGCAATCAGATCGCGGCCGGTCTTGATCGGTGAGTTGACATTGACTGCGAACACTACATAGTCGTTGAACAGTGAGGCAATCGGCGTGAAGTCCTCGTAGCTGACCGTGCTGGAGCCGACGATCTGGTTGGTGAGGAGGGCCGTGGTGCCGATCAGCAGGGTGTGCGGATCGGCCTTTTTCTGCCGTACATAGGCGAACGCGATGGTGCTGCCGCCGCCCGGCTTGTTGACCACCGACAGCGAAACCGGGACCAGCTTGGCTTCGACAATGGCTTTCTCGACCGCACGCGCGGTCTTGTCATTGCTGCCGCCTGGCGCTGAGCCGACGACGATTTCTACGTTGCGGGTCGGTGACCAGGCCTGGGCCAGTGCGGCCGGAGCCGCGGCCAGCAGTGTTGCGGCCAGCAGTGCGATCAGGGATTTCATGGGGTATTCCTCGGTGGATGGTTTATTTACTGCAATTCAATCTTGGCTTTTTTGATGACTTGCTCGTATTTGACGATTTCCGAGCGGATAAATTTATCGAAGGATTCCGTGCTGCCGCCCTTGGGTACCACGCCTTCGCTTTCGAAGCGGTTTTTGATTTCGCTGCTGGCCAGCACCTTGTTGCCGTCGGTGTTGATGCGGGCGATCACTTCCTTCGGCACCTTGATCGGCGCCATCAGCCCGAACCAGTTGCTGACTTCATAGCCCTTGACGCCGGATTCATCAAAGGTCGGCACATCGGGCACAGCGGCGAAACGTTCGAGGCTGCTGATCGCGATCGCTCGCAGGCGGCCGGATTTGATATGCGGCATCAGTGCCGGCACGCCGCTGAACACCATTTCCACATTGCCCGAGATGGCGTCGGTGATCGACGGCGGATTGCCTTTGTACGGTACGTGGGTAATGTTAATGCCCGCCATGACTTTCAGCAGTTCGCCGGCCATGTGGTTGGAGCTGCCGAGCCCGGCATGGCCGTAGTTGAGCTGCCCGGGCCGGGATTTGGCCAAGGCGATCAGTTCCCTGGCATTTTTTGCCGGCAGGGAGGGATGCGCCGCCAGCAGTGCTGCGCCCTGCACGCACCACAGCACCGGCGCGAAATCACGCAATGTGTTGTAGGGCGGCTTGGTGTACAGCGTCATGTTCACTGCGTTGGACGCGCCGCCCATGAACAGCGTGTAGCCGTCGGGCACGGCCTTGGCGCCGAGTTCCGAGCCGATGTTGGTGCCGCCGCCGGGACGGTTATCGATGATGACCTGCTGGCCCCACATTTCGCCGAGCTTGGCGCCGACAGTACGCGCAGTGAAGTCGGTGTTACCGCCCGCGGTGTAGGGCACGATGATGCGCACGGTACGCGTCGGCCAGGTCTGCGCAATGGCCGGGGCGGCGCTGAGCACAGCCGCAGCGATAATCACTAAATTATTGATTTTATTCACTATTTTCTCCTCCAGCTTTTTATAATCAGGCGCTGACGGTGTTGCGCAGCGCCTTGCCTTGATGCCACATTTCCAGATTGGCGATGAACAGTTGATAAACGCGTTCATCGTTGCCCACGGCCGCGGCTGAATTATGCGGCGTGATCAGCACATTGGGCATATCCCACAGCGGCGACTCCTCCAGCGGTTCTTTTGCGAAGACATCGAGATAGGCACCGCCGAGCTGTCCCTCGCGCAGCGCCGCGATCATCGCAGTTTCGTCGATGATTTCGCCGCGTGCAATATTGATGATGCAGGAACCTTTGCGCAGTCGCGCCAGCATGCCGGCATCGATCAGGCCGCGGGTCTCGCTGGTCAGCGGGCAGGCGATGATCAACCAGTCGCAATGAGGCAACAATTGCGGCAGCTTGTCTACGGTATGCAGTTCGTCGACCGGATCACCGGGCTTTTTCGGGCTGCGGCGGATGCCGATGACTTTCAATCCCAGCGCCTGCGCCAGGCGCGCGATTTCACTGCCGATACTGCCGAGGCCCAGCACGACTGCGGTCTGGCCGACGAGGTCACGCGGGAAATCCGCCGGCCGCATCGGATCCCAGCGCCGCTCGCGTTGAGCGGTCAGCCAGCGCGGGAAATTGCGTGCCAGCATCAGCAGCCCGGCGATCGCCGTCTGCGCGATGGGTACCGCGGTGGAACCTGCCGACGTTGTCAGGCGCACTCCGCGCTGAAGCATCTCGGTGTAAATCGGATGGTCGACGCCGGCGTTGAACACATGCAGCCATTGCAGTGCGGGCGCCTTGCGCAGCGTCGAAAAAAACTGCCGCGAGTACTTCGGAAAAATGTCGTTGGAAAAAAACGCCAGGTCGAGCCGGGCGCAATCGGCGTCGGACAGCCGGCCTTCAGGATCGGCTGGCAGCACCACCAGTTCCAGCGCCATACCGAGGCGCTGCGCATGGGCGGCGATGTCGGCGCCACGTTCGGCGTGCAGGCGTGAGGATACGAGCAAGGTGGTCATTGCAGAAGAATCATGCGAGGTGCTGCCACGGAAGAGGGGGAGATTTTACCCGCTCTTTGCTACCATGCGGCACTGGCCACAACTGCACCGCAACATTCACGAAAAAACCTGTGGAAAATTCGTTCAATGGAAATTAACACCCTGGAACTGACCCGGCAACTGATCGCGCGCCGCTCGGTGTCCCCCGACGATGCCGGTTGCCTCGATCTGGTGATGGAACAACTGAAGCCGCTGGGCTTCGAGTGCGAAATCATCGCCATGAACGGCGTCACCAATCTGTGGGCGCGCCGCGGCAAGGCAGCACCCTTGGTGTGTTTCGCCGGCCACACCGATGTGGTGCCCACCGGTCCGCTGGACAGCTGGCAGATTGACCCCTTCACGCCGACGATCAAGGACGGCGTGTTGTACGGCCGTGGCGCCTCCGACATGAAAACCTCGATCGCGGCCTTTGTCGTTGCGCTGCGCGATTTCATCAAAGCCAACCCCGACCATCCGGGTTCGCTGGCGGTGCTGTTCACCTCCGACGAGGAAGGCCCGGCCACCGACGGGACGGTGCGCGTGGTTGAAGCACTGGCCAAGCGTGGTGAAAAACTCGACTATTGCATTGTCGGTGAACCGACCTGCGTCAAACAGTTGGGCGACACCATCAAAAACGGTCGCCGCGGTTCACTGACCGGCATCCTTACCGTCAACGGCGTGCAGGGCCATGTCGCCTATCCGCATCTGGCGCGCAACCCGATCCACGAAGTCGCCGGTGCGATTGCCGAGCTGGCCGCCACCGAATGGGATCGCGGCAATGAATATTTTCCGCCGACCACCTGGCAGGTGTCGAATTTCACCTCCGGCACCGGCGTCAACAATGTGATTCCCGGCACCGCGCGCGTGCAGTTCAATTTCCGCTTTTCGACGGCGAGTACGGTCGAGTCGCTACAGACGCAGGTGCAGGGCATACTCAACAAACACGATGTGAAATACGACATCGAGTGGCGGCAGGACGGCCGGCCGTTCCTGACGCCCAAGGGTGATCTGGTGGCGGCGATGACGCAGGCGATCCAGGAAGTCACGGGCGTGACCACTGAACTGTCGACCACCGGCGGCACGTCTGATGGCCGCTTCATCGCCGACATCTGTCCGCAGGTGGTCGAGTTTGGCCCCAGCAACGCCACCATCCACAAGGTCAACGAAAGCGTGCCGGTGGCAGAAATAGAGTCGCTGCAGAAAATCTATTTGCGCATCCTGGAGTTGTTGCTGCCGCAGCGTTAGCGTCTGGCGGCAAGCCAATCCAGCGCACCCAGTCCAGCGGCACGACCACTGGCAAAACAAGCCGTCAGCAGATAACCACCGGTCGGCGCTTCCCAGTCGAGCATTTCGCCGGCACAGAACACGCCCGGCAGTTCGCGCAGCATCAGGCGTTCATCGAGTGCTTCAAACGGCACACCACCGGCGCTGCTGATGGCTTCATCCAGGGGCCGTGTCGCAGTCAGCCGTAAGGGCAGGGCCTTGATGGTTGCGGCGAGAAGTTGCGGGTCGTGCATTTCCGCTGCACTCAGCGCTTCGCGCAACAGGCCCGCCTTGACGCCCTTGATGCCGAGGCGACCCTGTAAATGGCTGGACAGTGAACGCGAACCACGCGGGTGTGCGACTTCAGCGGTCACGCGTACCAGATCCTTGTCCGGCACGAGATCGAGGTGCAGCATGACATCGCCCTGAGCGGCGATGCTGTCGCGCAGCGGCGCTGACACTGCATAAACCAGACTGCCTTCGATGCCGTAATCGGCGATGACAAATTCACCTTGCCGGCGATGGGTGACGCCCAGTGCGTCGATCAGCGTTGCGGCAACGGCCTTGACGGGTTGTCCGGCAAAGCGCTCACGTAAATGCGCACTCCAGGCGATTTCAAACCCACAGTTGGAAGGCACCAACGGCGCCACCGGCACACCGCGCGCCGCCAGCAGCGGCACCCAGGCGCCATCCGAGCCCAGCCTTGCCCAACTGCCGCCGCCCAGCGCGAGCACGGTGCAGTCGGCCTGGACGATTTTCTCTCTGGCGGGTGTTGCAAAACGTAGCCCACCATCACGCAGCCCATCGACATTATTCCAGCCGCTCCAGCGGTGGCGCACATGAATGCGCAGTCCGGCGGCGCGCAGCCGGTGCAGCCAGGCACGCAGCAGGGGTGCAGCTTTCATTTCTTTCGGGAACACGCGCTGCGAAGTGCCGACGAAGGTGTCTATGCCGAGATCGTAGACCCAGGCGCGCAGCGCATCGGCGCCGAATGTTTCGAGCAGCGGTGTAATCTGTGCCCGGCGTGCGCCATAACGCAGCAGAAATTTTTCCGCGGGCTCGGCATGGGTGATGTTCAGACCGCCCTTACCGGCGAGCAGGAATTTGCGGCCGACAGAGGGCATCGCATCGTAGAGGTCGACTTGCACACCACCTGCAAGCAGCACCTCGGCGGCCATCAGCCCGGAGGGGCCGCCGCCGATGATGGCTACAACCACTTGGCTTTACGGAATCGGTAGAACAGGTAGCCATCGATGACCGCCATCGTCACGAGCGACAGCGGATAACCCCAGACCCATTTCAATTCCGGCATGTGATCGAAGTTCATGCCGTAAATGCCGGCAATCATGGTCGGTACCGCGACCAGCGCGGCGTAACCCGCGAGTCGCTTGGTGACTTCGCTTTCCTGCAGCGTGATCAGCGACAGGTTGACCGAGATCGCGGTGGTCACCATCTCGCGCGCGGCATCAATGCTCTGATTGATACGTCCAAGGTGATCCGCGACGTCGCGAAAATATTCACCCAGCCCGGAGCAGATCACCGGTACGCGGCCACCGTAGAGCTTGCCGACACCCTCCAGCAGTGGCGCAGTGGAGTGCTTGAGGGTCATCAGATCCTGCTTGATACCGTACAGCGCTTCAATGTTGGTGCGGGGCGAAGTGCCGGCAAAGATGTTGTCCTCGATATTCTCGAGCTGGGTCTCGATATGGTCGAGAATCGGGAAATATCGGTCGACCACAGCGTCCATCAAGGCGTAAAGGATATAGCCGGTGCCGTTTTGCATCAGTTCCGGCTCGCGTTCGCAGCGGGCGCGCACATCCTGAAAATTGCGCTCGCTGCGCATGCGCACCGACAGCACGTAATTGCGACCGACAAAAATATCAACCTCGCCAACCCGCAGTTCATCGCCAACGAGCTCGATCATGTGCATCACGAGGAACAGCGAATCGCCGTATTCCTCGAATTTCGGGCGCTGGTGGCCGTTGCGCGCATCTTCGACAGCCAGCGGATGCAGGTCGAACTCTTCTTCCAGCTGTTCAAGTTCATGCGGCTCCGGATCGCGCACGGCCACCCACACGACGCAGTCGTTCCGCGCGAGGTATTCGTGGATTTCCTCGCGCCCGATATCCGCGATTTTTTTGCCGTCTTTGTATGCGACGCTGTTGACCAGCATGGGTATTCCCCTTCGCGCCGATGATAACGCAGCGCCGTCCCGGATTGCCGGCCTCAGGCCAGCCAGGGCCGCTCGGCGTGGTAGTTGTTTTCGAAGGACTCTATGCCGGGGAGTTGCTCCAGCACCAGCCCGATGTCGTCGAGCCCCTTCAGCAGGCGTTCCTTGTACACCGGGTCAATGGTGAAGGGATGCGCCGTGCCCTCGGTGTCGGTGACAGTCTGCGTTGGCAGGTCGATGGCCAGTGTTGCGCCCGGATTGGACTGCAGCTGGTCGCGCAGTCCGCGGCAGATTTCCTCGGGCAGGGTCACCGGCAGCATGCCGTTCTGCAGTTCATTGGCGTAATGGATGTCGCCGAATGATGGCGCGATCACCGCCCGGATACCGTAGTCGAGCAGCGCGTAGACCGCGCCTTCACGCGACGAGCCGCAGCCGAAGTTGGCGCCGGCGACGATGATGCCAGCATGGCGGAACGCAGGTTTGTTCAGCACGAAGTCGGGTTTTTCCTGTCCGGCATTGTCGAAACGCACGTCATGAAACAGGTAGCCCTGATACCCGGCTTCGGCGCTGCGCAGTTTGCGCAGGAAACGCACGGGGATGATGCGGTCGGTGTCGATATTGGCCATGTCGATCGGTGCGGCAATGGCGGTCAGTGTCGTGAACGGTTTCATGGATTCAGACTCCTCCCGCCAGCAGTTTGCGCACGTCAGTGACGTGGCCGGTGATCATCGCCGCGGCGGCCATCGCCGGGCTCATCAGGTGGGTGCGCGCGCCCTTGCCCTGGCGGCCTTCAAAATTGCGGTTCGACGTTGACGCACAGCGCAGGCCCGCAGGCACGGTGTCGCCGTTCATCGCGGCACAACTCGAGCAGCCGGAAGCGCGCCACTCGACCCCCGCGTCGAGGAAGATGCGGTCGAGGCCTTCCGCTTCGGCTTGCGCCTTAAGCGCGGTGGAGCCCGGCGATACCCAGGCCGGGATCATCGATTTGCGGCCTTTCAGCACGGCGGCAGCGGCGCGCAGGTCTTCAATGCGGCCGTTGGTGCAACTGCCGATGAAGGCGCGGTCTATGCGGATGTCGGTCAGCGCCATGCCGGGTTTCAAGTCCATGTAGGCGAGGGCCTGTATGGCATGCGCGCGTTGATTCGGGTCGCCCAGCGTTTTCGGATCAGGGATGTGGCCCGAAACCGGCAGCGCTTCCTCAGGACTGGTACCCCAGGTCAGCATCGGTTCGAGTTTGGTGGCGTCGAGAGTGACGCTGCGATCAAAACGCGCGCCGTCGTCGGTCGGCAGTGTGCGCCATTGCGCCAGCGCGCGATCCCAGTCCGCGTCCTTGGGTGCGTATTCACGGCCGTGCAGATATTGGTACACCGCATCGTCAGGCGCGATCATGCCGGCGCGACCGCCGGCTTCAATCGCCATGTTGCACACGGTGAGCCGGCCTTCGACCGTCAGCCCGCGAATCGCCGAACCGGCGAACTCGATGACGTGGCCAGTGGCGCCTGCTGTGCCGATTTTGGCGATGATCGCCAGCACGATGTCCTTGCCGGTGACCTGCGAGCCCAACGCGCCGTTGACCACCACCTGCAGCGTTTTCGGCCGCTTCAGCCACAGGCATTGCGTGGCGAGGATTTGTTTCAATTGTGATGCGCCGGTGCCGAAGGCGTAGGCGCCCAATGCACCGTGCGTGGAGGTATGCGAGTCGCCGCAGGTGATGGTCAGTCCCGGTTGCGTGATGCCGAGTTCGGGTCCGATGACGTGCACGATGCCCTGGCGCGCGTCGTCGATACCGAAATGCGCGACCTGGTTGACGCGGCAGTTCTCCTCAAGTAAACGAATCATGTGCCGCGCATCGGCATCCTCGGCGCCGTCCACGCCACGTTCGCGGCCGACGGTGGGCACGTAATGGTCGGCGACGGCAAAAGTCTGCCGCGGCTTGCGCACGCTGCGCCCCTCCTTGGCCAGCGCGCCGAAGGCGTGGAACGAACCCTCATGGACAAAATTGCGGTCGATGTGCAGCAGCGCATCGCCACCCGGTTTTTCGAGGATGACGTGGCTGTCCCAGATCTTGTCGAACAGGGTGCGCGGCTTGGTCATTAATTTATCAATTAAATCAAATAGTTATAAATGATCGCCGGTTACAGCCCGGCGCGCTGGTCTTCCGGCAGGCCGTAGCGGTTTTCCAGTTCCTGGATCTCGGGCAGGCCGGCGATGTCGGTGAACTGTTTGAAATTCGCCACCTTGTCGCGCATGTGCGCAATCGAGCCGGTTTTTTTCAGTTCGCGCAGCAGGTTCTGCATCGCCGGGATCGCCGCGAGCATGACCCAGTTCGGATAAATCGCAATTTTGAAACCGAGTTTGCCCAGTTCATCCGCGGGCAGGTCCGGCGTTTTGCCGCTGGAGGCCATGTTGTAGAGCAGGGGCACACCCTTGAAGCGTTTTGATACGACCTCGACCTGCTCACGGCCGACGGGCGCCTCAATAAACAACACATCGGCCCCCGCTTCGCGGTAACGCTCGCCGCGCTCCAGTGCCGCCTCCATGCCCTCGATGGCAATGGCATCGGTGCGGGTGATGATGACGAAATCGTCGTCGCGTCGCGCATCGCAGGCGGCCTTGATCTTGGCGACCATTTCCGCAGTCGGGATCACGCGTTTGCCGGCGAGATGGCCGCAGCGCTTGGGCCAAGCCTGGTCTTCGATGTGCACGCCGGCGACACCGGCCTTTTCATAGTCGCGGATGGTGCGCCGGGTGTTGATCGGATTGCCGTAACCGGTGTCGGCATCGGCGATCACCGGCAGACCGGATGCGTCAGCGATGCGCCCGGCGTTGTCGATCATTTCATTGGCGGTGAGCAGACCGACGTCGGGCATGCCGAGGCGCGTCAGGCTGGTGCCGAAGCCGGTCATGTAGACCGCTTCGAAGCCCTCCATTTTCACCATGCGTGCGGCGAAGGCGTCGGCGACGCCCGGTACGACCAGGCAGCCGGGGCGTGCCAGCAGCGCGCGCATGCGGGCGGTCAGACGTTCATCGGGTTTGGCCATCAGATATTCCAGTCAGTAAAGTAATACGAATTGTTTTATTCAAACTTCAAATCAAGTTTTTTCACCAGCGCCTGCCACTGCACCAGTTCTTCGCGGATGCGTTTGCTGAATTCTTCGGGTGAACTGGCGCCGGGCTCGGTGCCGAGGCCGCGAAAGCGGTCGCTGACCACGGTGTTGCCCATCACTTTGCGGATCGCTGCATTGAGCTTGTCGATCACCGGTTTGGGGGTGCCCGTCGGCGCCAGCAGGCCGAGCAGCGTGGCCGCCTGATAACCCTTGTAGCCGAGCTCATCCAGCGTCGGCACGTTGGGCAGTGCGCCTGACCGCTGTGTGGTGGTGACTGCCAGCACTTTCAGCCGTCCGTCCTTGATGTGGCCGATGGATGCCGCGAGCTGGTCGACCATGGTTTCAACCTGGCCGCCGAGCAGCTCCGACAGTGCCGGCCCACTGCCCTTGTACGGCACATGCAGCACCTTGACGCCGGCCATCTGCGCAAAGAGTTCAATCGCAAAATGATTGGTGGTGCCTGCGCCCGCCGAAGCCATGGTCACCTTGCCCGGCCGCGATTTGGCCGCGGCAATCACGTCGGCGACCGAATTGAAACCGGATTTCGGGCTGGCCAGCAGCACCAGCGGCACCGCCTGTACCGTGGAGATCGGCGCGAAATCCTTCAGTGAATCGTAGGGCAGGGATTTGAAAATGACCGGGTTCACCGACAGCGGTCCGCTGGAGCCCACCAGCAGCGTGTAACCGTCGGGCGTGGATTTCGTCACCAGCGACGCACCGAGATTGCCGCCGGCCCCTGGCCGGTTGTCGACCACCACGGTCTGTCCCAGCGCTTCACCCAGCGGCGGGGCGACGATGCGCGCGGAAATATCGACGTTGCCGCCGGGCGCGTAAGGCACAACGATGCGGATCGGGCGGGTCGGAAACTGATCTGCAGCGCCAACGGGTGTTGTGAATGTGGCAAATACCATTGTGGCAAACACCAGCATGACCTTGATTTTTTTCATGCGACTCCTCCGTGCTGCGTGTTTTATGTGCGGCTCATTCTGTGCGGCTCATTTTGCGCGACGCATTTTGCGCGGCTCAACCTGCTGCACCCTCCAGGAGGACTTCCTTTGGGGCGCGTTTTGCTCCGGCGCCAGTATCGTAATCGACATTGGCGAGTTTTTCGGTGCTCCACAACTGTTTCAGCAGCGAGGCCGCGGCAGCCTTGCCCAGCACCGGCTCGGCGAGTTCCGTGAATTTGTCGTTCAGTTCCTCGTCGCTCAGTGGCAGCTCCGGATCGCCTTTGCGGTACGGCTGGAAGTACTCGAGCTTGCGGCCGTCGGTGAGTTCGATTTGCACGCGCGATTCGCGGCGCTTGGGATAACCCGCGGAGATTTCCGGGTCGGCGATCGGCTCAATCTTTTTGAGCAGCGTGCGTATGTCGGGATCACTCAGGTGGTCGGGGTCGAAAGCGTTCAGGCGCACGCTGCCGCGCACCAGCGCGTGCGCGACGGTGTACTGGATGCTGAACTTGGCCTGGTATTCGCCCTCGGGATTGTTGTTGTCGATGATGTTGAGGCCGGCTTTATAGGTGTGCAGCTTGATGTGCTTGATGTCCTGGTGGCTGAACTTGTGCTCTTTCTGCAGATGCAGCGCGCCATCGATCGACGGGAAGGTGTGGCCGCAGCAGCCGTGGTTTTTGAAGGTCATCTGCTTGATGTGGTAGTCAATACCGAGGCCTTTTGTGGCTTTGCTCCAGTCCGGGTTCACACTCATCGCGTTGCCGAAGCCGACTTCACCTTCGATGATGTCCAGCGCGCCGGTAACCCCTTTGACCGCCATCATCGCCGCCCAGCAGCCGGCATCGGCCGCGTGGCCGCCGTGCAGCGGCTTGGTCATCGCCTGTGAACGGAAGGCCTGCTGCAGGCCGGAGGCAAAACTGCCGACGGTCGCCAGCGCGTGCATGAACTGTTCCTTGTTTGCGCCGAGGATGGTGGCCGCCGCGGCCGCCGCGCCGAAGGAGCCGACGGTGCCGGTGGTGTGCCAGTAATTGTAATGCGAAGGCATGATGGCCTCACCGATGCGGGTGGAGATTTCATAACCGACAATCACGCCGCGCAGGAATTGGTCGCCCGAGGCGCCGCTGGACTGTGCCGCAGCCAGCGCCGCGGAAATCACCGGGCTGCCCGGGTGGTAACCGGCATCGCGGTAGATGTCGTCGAATTCCACTGAATGCGAAGCGGCGCCGTTGATCAAGGCGGCTGCGCGCAATGTGGCGCGACGGCCGGTGGCCAGACGGGCGCGGCCGCGGTCGAGGTCCTCGGCAAACGCCTGCTCCATCAAGGTCGCGGGAGCGACGATGCTGCCGGGCAACAGCGCCGCGTACCAGTCGATCACCGCGCGTTTGGCGTGGTGGATGACCTCAGGCGGCAGCTTGGAGGTTTGTTCCTTGATTGCGTAATCGGCCAGTTGTTGCATCAGCATGATGGAATCTCCTCGTGAGTGCGCTACATACTTTCCTGATGGTTTCGTTCAGCGGCGAACGATCAGGCCGTCAACGGCAACCACGCCTTCATTTTCCTTTTTCACGATCAGCGGGTTGATTTCCGCCTCGGCAATGTCATCAAACGCGGCCAGTTGCGAAAACGCCGCCACAGCCTGCGCCAGCGCTGCGCAATCGCCGCGGGTCATGCCGCGATAACCGCGGATCACTGCCAGTCCTTTGACTTCCTCGATCATCTGCGCCGCCGCTTCCGGGGTCACCGGGGCCAGGCGCATGGTGAAGTCATGATAAATCTCCGCCAGCACGCCGCCAACGCCGATCACCACCAAGGGACCCACCTGCGGATCGCGCTTGTAACCGACGATGACTTCAGCCAGGCCACGCTCCATGCGCTGCACCAGGATGCCGTTCAATTTGGCCAGCGGGTGTTTGGATTTGACGCGGCTGTAAATGTCCTCGGCGGCTTTTTTCAATTGCGGCGCGTCACCGACATTCAACACCACGCCGCCGGCGTCGGTTTTGTGCGCGATGTCCGGCGACAGTATCTTGGCGACCACCGGGTAACCGATATCGACCTTGCTGTCGGCATCTGCCATCACCGCGGTCTGTGCCTGCGGCACACCCAGCGCGCCGAATACCGCGCAGGCCTGCTGTTCATTCAATTGTTTGCCTGTTGCAGTTTTCAACAATTCTCCGGCGGCGGCCGTGCGTTTGGCATCCGCTGCAGGTATCACCGCAGGCGCCTTCCACTCACGCCAGGCGCGGATCGAGTCAGCACAGGATTCCGGTGTGCGGAAACCGGCAACACCTGCAGCCGCCAGCAGTTTAAGCGAGGCTTCGGCATGTGGCGCGAGGAACACCGCCAGCGCCTTGTCGCCGCGATCGGCTTCCAGCAGCGGTTCGACGGCGATCTGCGGCTGGAACTGCGCCGAACTGCCGGCGACGGCCAGCACCAGATCGCAGTGGTCGGAGGCCAGCAGCGCATTCAGCACGCCACCGTAGATTTCTTTTTTCGCACCGGCCAGCGTCAGGTCGGTAATTCTTGATCTATTGATGCTGATGTTCTTTGCCGCCAGTGTGGCGACCAGCGCATCGGTGGGGCCGACAACGTCAACGCCGTAAGTGCCGATGCGATCGACGACGCAGGCTGCGCCGCCGCCGGTGGTGGTCATCGCTGCGACGCGGTGTTGTTTGTTCGGCTTGCGACCTTGCACCAGGGCAGGCAGTTCAAACAGCGCTTCCAGCGTATCGACGCGCAGCATGGCGTGCGCCTTGAAAAAAGCATCGACGGCTTCGTCGGTGCCGGCCATGGCGCCGGTGTGCGAGGCGGCCAGGTCCTGGCCGACTTCGGAGCGGCCCAGCTTGTACACGATGACGGGTTTATTGACTTCATAGGCGCGACGCGCGGCATCCGCCAGATGCGGGGCGTCGCGGATGGTTTCCATAAACAACAAAATAGCCTGGGTGTGCGGATCATCGACCAGCAGGCCGGCGAGTTCGCCGACGCCCAAGTCGGCTTCGTTGCCCACCGAAATCAGTTTCGAGAATCCGACACCGCGACCGAGCCCGCGCGACATCAGGCCACCCATCATGCTGCCGGACTGCGAAACGATCGCCAGTCCGCCGGGGGTGATTTCGAGTTTTTCCAATACCGCATTGACCGATAGCGCGAGATGGGTCTGCGTGCTCATCAGGCCGATGCAGTTCGGGCCGACCAGCCGCGTGTTGCTGCCGCGGATGATGTCATTGAGTTTCTGCTGTTTGACGCGGCCTTCGGCACCGGTCTCGGCGAAACCGTCGCTGTAGACGGTGACCACCGGGATTTTTTTCGCAACACACTGCTTAACGGCTTCCGGCACCGCTTTCGCCGGCACCATCACAAAAGCGTGATCGACTTCATCCGGGATGGAGGCGACATCGGAGTAAGCCTTGTCACCGAAAATTTCGGCGCGCGCCGGATTTACCGGAATGATTTTTCCGGTGTAACCGTGGCGGCGCAGATAACGCTGCGGGCGTGAAGTGTTTTTCTTTTCATCGCTCGATGCGCCGATCAGCGCGATGGAGCGGGGATCAAATACGGCTTGATAGAGTTTGTTGTTGGACATGAAGGTCAAGGTCAAAAGCGTTTGCCACAGAGGACACAGAGAGCACAGAGAACTTCAAAAACAAGAGAACGCGAACGGCATTTGAGCTTTTCGGGTTTTCTCTGTGAACTCTGTGTCCTCTGTGGCTAGGGTTTAGGGTTTTAGCTCTTCGGAGGGCGCTGTGAAAAGCTGCGTTCAAACACGCCTTCGGCAATGCGGTTTTTGAGGATTTCGATCGAGCCGCCGGCGATCATCCAGCCGCGGCATTTGCGGAAGCAGTATTCAACCAGCGTCTCATCGGTGTAACCCATGCCGCCCATGATCTGCATCGCTTCATTGCAGATGTCGAAGCCGGCCTGGTTGCAGAAGGCCTTGGCGACGGCAGTGTCGTCGGCCGACGGAATGCCGTTGTCGGCGTTCACGGCGGCCTTGTAGAGCAGCAACTGGCCGGCGTCGAGTTTCATTTTCATGTCGGCGAATTTCCACTGGATGCCCTGGAATTCACACAGCAGCCGCCCGAACTGCTTGCGCTGCATCGCCCATTCACGCGCGATGTTGTAGGCGTAACGACCGAAGGCCAGCGAACGCGCGGTGTTGCCGATGCGCTCGACGTTGAAGCCGGCGATCTGTTTTTTGAAACCGCCTTCCTTCAGCATCACGTTCTCGGGACCAACGTAGACGTTGTCGAGATAGGTCTGCACCCAGTCTTCGCCATTGAGGAATTTCGACGGCGCACCCTGCTTGAAACCCTGCGCGTCGCGCGGAATCAATACCGAGCCGATGCCGCCGACACCGGGACCGAAACGCACATAGGTCAACATTACCGAGGCGTACGAGGCGTGGGTCTGGAATACTTTGACGCCGTTGATGCGGTAACCGTCGCCGTCGGGCGTGGCGCTGGTTTTGAGGTCGGTCACCGCCGAGCCCGCTTCCGGCTCGGTCATGCCGACGGTGATCAGCGATTCACCGGCGAGGATCTTGTCGAGGTAGCGTTTTTTCTGATCAGGCGTGCCGTACTCGGCGAGCACGCGCACCGGGCCGAAGTTGCCGGCCTGAATCACGTCGGCGCTGCGCGGGCACACCGAAGCGATGGTTTCGATGGCGATGATGGCATCCATCAGCGAGCCGCCCTGGCCGCCGTCTTCTTCCTTCATGGTGATGCCCATCAGACCCTGTTCGGCCATCAGCTTGCCGACATCCCAGGGATGTTCTTCCTGGTGTGCGCGGGCGAGCGCGCCGTCGCGCAAATGGCGCTCGGCAAAACCGCGCACGGCGTCGCGGAACTGTTCCTGCTCGGGGGTAAATTTGAAATCCATGATATGAAACTTTGGCAAAAACTGCGGGTTGGAGAGTCGTGTATTTTACCGCGTGCTGCTCAGTGGGTCAGCCTTTCAGCCTCATCCGCATGCTGGAGCAAATGCGGGCATGGCCTGTGGCAGAACGCCGGTATTACTGCGCCTGCAGGCCTGCTGCCTTGACCACTTTGCCCCATTTCGTGACTTCCTCTTTGAGGAAGCGGGCGAATTCTTCCGGCGTTCCCGTCACCTGTTCGGCACCTGAGCGAACGAGCAGGTCCTGCACGCGGGGCGAAGCCAGCGCGGTGTGGATGGCCTGGTTGATTTTGAGCACGGTGTCGCGTGGCGTTCCTGCCGGTGCAAACATGGCGTTCCATCCGCCGGCTTCGTAGCCCGCAACGCCGGCTTCGTCGATCGTCGGTACATTCGGCAATGTCTTTGAACGTTTCAGCGAACTGATGCCGAGCGCGCGCAGCTTGCCTGATTCGGCCGGCGGAACGGCCGCGGCCACCGGAGCGAAGGTCATGTGCACATGCCCGCCCATGGTTTCCGCGACGGCGGGTGCTGCGCCTTTGTAGGGAATGTGGCCGATTTTTGCGCCGGACAGCATGTTGAACAGCACCAGCGCCAGGTGATTCGAGCTGCCGATACCGGCGGATGCCGAGTTCAGCGTGCTTGGATGCGAACGGTCCAGTGCGATCAGGTCTTTGACCGATTTTGCCGGCAGCGAGGGATGCACCACCAGCACGTTGGCCTGGTTGACGATCAGGCAGACCGGTGCGAGGTCGGTCAGCACGTTGTAACCCAGCTTGGGATACACCGCCGGACTGCTCGATATGGCGGTGGTGCCGTAGAGCAAGGTGTAACCGTCTGCTGCTGCGCGCACGACGGATTCAGTGCCGATATTGCCGCTGGCGCCCGGGCGGTTGGCCACCAGCACGTTCTGTTTCCACGCCCCGGTCATGTGCTCGGCGACGGCGCGAGCGATGAGGTCTGCAGATCCGCCGGCCGGGAACGGCACGATCATCGTAATGGGTTTCTCGGGGTAGCCCTGGGCGCCGGCGGCGCCGATCCACGCGCAAAGCAGCAACGGAACAAGCAAAGTGCGAAGCAGGGTGCGAAACGGCATGGATTCCTCGCCGGGGTTTTGGTCGGCAGCGCGATCAGGGATACATCGCCCAGCCGACACGACTGGTTTCTGCCTTGAAGAAATGGCCATCGGTGCTGGTGACAAACAGCGTGGTCATGTCCGGCCCGCCGAAACAGCAATTGGTCGGACGGTTAGCGGCGACCGGATGCGTTTCGAGCACCCGCCCCGTTGGCGTGAATACATAAATCATCGGTCCCGCACCGGCGACTTCCCAGCCGGCGGTGGCGACGATGTTGCCTTCCGCATCGAGGCACATGCCGTCGATGCCGCGGTGGATGTCGCGATGGTCTTCACCCCAGGTAAACAGCGTTTGGTACGGACCGAGGCTGCCGTCGTCCTTGATCGGATAGGCGCGCAGCTCGCGTGCTACGCCGCGGGTGAAACTGCTTTCCGCGACATACAAGGTGCTTTGATCCTGAGATATCAGGATGCCGTTGGGCTGGGTGGTGTCGGACAAGACCTGGGTGATTGAATAGCTGCCGTCTTTTTGTGGATCGAGCCGATACACCAGGCGTTTGTCGAGTGTCTGCTTTTCGGTTTTGTCGACGTTGCCGTCGTTCCACGGATTGGTGAACCAGATGCGGCCCTTGCGATCGATCGCGAGGTCGTTCGGGGTGTTCAGCCGTTTGCCATCGACCTTGTCGGCGATCACCACGTTTTTTCCGTCCGGATCAAAGCGCATCACGCTGCGTCCACCCTGGCAGCAGCCGAACAGCCGGCCCTGCGCGTCAAAAGCGAGGCCGTTGACGCGGTTGAGGCCGGTGCGCCACGGCGTGATTGCGTTGGTCTTCGGGTCGCAGCGGAAAATCGTGTTGGCGTGGATGTGGGTGAAATACAGGTATTCGCCGTCCCACACCGGGCCTTCGGTGATCGGAATCCCTGCGGGCTTTTTCAGCAGTTCGAATTTCCACGCCATGATGTTTTCCTTCCGTGCCTGCTTATGCTTTGAGCAGCGTGCGGAGCTTGGTGATGTTGCCCACTTTCTCCAGCCCCCACACTGCATCGCAGAGTTTGCGCGCGCGCGACTTGCCGAGGATCGGTTCCATCAGGTGGTAGCACTTCTCGTCCACCTGGGCGCGGGTCATCGGGTTTTGCGCCGTGCCGAGCACCGCCTTGACGTGGTTGCGCAGCACGCGGCCGTCCTTCAGCTTCAGTTCGATGATGCCCTGACGCGACGGCATGGCGGCCGTCAGCGCGTCGTCGCCGTAGAGCGTGATGCGGCGGCGCAGGGCGAGTACCTTCTTGTCGGTCATGCGCTTCTCGTCGTGCGAGGACTTGAAGGTGACAATGCCGTCGATCAGCATCACTGCGCACATATGCTGCATGCAGATGTCGGGCATGTTGCGGTTGTCGGTGGTGTTTGCGGCCTGGTGCGCGACGCGGATCGTCAGCTTGTCGACGTCAGCGGCCTTCAGCTTGTGCATGCGGATCAGTTCGAGCAGGCCGTCGAGCGGGGCCTGGATCGGAGAGCCGACCGACCAGCGCTTGATGTTGGTGTTCATGATCTCCCAGGTCTTGCCGAGATCCTTGATCAGGCGCTCGGGCATCGGTTTTTTGCCGATGCGGCGGGTCTCGTCATAGGCGACGAAGAAATTGCGCTCGCCGGAGAACACGTCTTCAACCGCGCTGAAACCCGAGGCCACCATCGCCGCGGCTGCGGTGCCGTTACGCGCCGGCATGCCGCCGAAGTCGAAGGCTTTTTCAATGTGTTCTTCGTCGCGCATCCAGCACGAAATACCCGAACACTGCTGCGCGGTGTACGACAGCGCATGGCGCATGCCGGTGTAATCGAGGCCGGCGAGCATTGAAGCCGCAGCGGCTGCGCCGAAGCTCGGGCCGAAGCTGTGCGTCGAATGTCCGGCCTGGCGGAAATCATAGGGATGCAGCGCCAGGTTCAGGCGTGCGCAGAGGTCATAGCCCAGGGCCACAGCGCGCAGCAGCTGCGTGCCGTTCGATTTCTCGCGTTCGCCCATGGCCAGAGCGGCGGGGACAATCGCACAACCCGGATGCGACAGCGAAGGCGCGTGCGAATCGTCGGTCTCGTCGGCGTGCGCCAGCATGCCGTTGATGTGGGCCGCTTGTTCAGCATTGGTCAGGACATTCGAGCCGATGACGATGGCCTGCGGTTTACCGCCCAGAGTTTTGGCATAAGCAATGGCTTTTTGGCCGGGCAAGAGGCGCGAACCGGAGACCATCGCAGCGATGGTGTCGAGCAGATGGTGCTTGGTTTTTTCAGCGACGGCTTTCGGCAGCGGCTGCTTGGCTGCGCCGGCCATGTAAGTGGCCAGCGTTTTCATCAGCGGCGACACCGCCGTTTTGGCATTGGATTTGGATGATTTCGATTTTTTGCTGCTCATGGCATCAAGCCTCCGCCGTTGATATGGATGGATTGTCCGGTGATGTAACGCGCGTCGGGTCCGCACAACACGCGCACCATCGCGGCGATTTCTTCAGGCGCGCCGCGCCGGCCCGCGGGCGGCAGCGTCACACGGTGATCGGGGCGGGGTGGTGCGCCGGGCAGGCCGCGCACGGTTTCCACGGTGCCGGGCACCACGCAGTTCACCGTGATGTTGCTCGCGGCGAGATCCAGCGCCACCGCCTTGGTCATCGCGGCGAGGCCACCCTTGGCCGCCACCACATGCGAACGATTCAATGCGCCCTTGTGACCGGTGAGGCCACCGATGTTGACCACGGCGCCGCCACCGGCCTTGACCAGATGCGGCAGCGCGGCCTGTGTCGTCAGGAACGCGCCGTCGAGCACGATCGAGGTCACGCGCTTCCATTCTTCAAAGGTGATTTTGTCGAACGGCGTCTCGGCGCGGATCGCCGCGTTGTTGACCACCATGTCGATGCGGCCGAACTGCTTCACGGTTTCGGCAACGAGTTGCGCAACCTGTTTCGGATCGGTGACGTCGGCGATGTACAGCGCAGCCTTGCCGCCGGCTTTTTTGATCATCGCCATGGTTTCCTCGCCGGCTTCACGCGAGGTGTTGGCGTTGACCATGACGGTCGCGCCGCCTGCGGCCAGCGACAGTGAAATACAGCGCCCGATATTGCGCGCGCCGCCGGTGACCAGCGCGACCTTGCCGGCGAGTTCATCGCCGGGCCGCATGCCTGCTGAGTGAGTCATTAAATTCCCTTTAAAAACAATTAGTTATTGGATAATCCCGATTCGCGCACCAGCTTGCCCCATTTCGCCACCTGAACATTCAGATAGGTCGTGAATTCCTGCGGCGTGGTCCAGGTCAGTTCCGCGCCCTGTGCCGCGGCGCGGTCTTTCATGTCGGCGAGCGAGATCACGCGCTGCATCTCGCGGCCGAGGCGTTCGATCACCGCGCCCGGGGTGGAGCGCGGCACCATCACGCCGTTCCAGGCATTGACATCAAAGCCGGGCAGTCCGGATTCGGCGACGGTCGGAATATCGGGCAGCGCGGCCGAACGTTTGAGCGAACCGACCGCGATGGGGCGCGCCCGGCCGCCTTTGACAAAAGGCAATGCCGCCGGCAGCGAAGCGAAGGTGAACTGGGTTTCTCCGGCGACGACGGAGGTCAGCTGCCCGCCGGTGCCCTTGTACGGCACATGCACAATATTGATTTTGGCCATCGACTTCAGCAGCTCGCCCGACAGATGCGCCGTGGCGCCGGTGGTACCCGCGGCGTAATTGACTTTGCCCGGGCGTGCCTTGGCGTAGGCGATCAGCTCCTGCACGTTTTTCACCGGCAGGTTGTTGTTGACCAGCAGCACGCCCGGAAACAGCGCGAACAGGCTGACGCGTTCGAAACTCTTCACCGTATCGTATGGCAGTTTTTTGTGCAGGCTGGGCATCACCGAAAAACTGGTGTGCGTATAAAGAATGGTATGGCCGTCGGGCACGGACTGCGAGACGATTTCCGCGGAAATCAGTCCGCCGCCGCCGGGCCGGTTGTCGATGACCACTTGCTGGCCGAGACCCTCGCCCATCGCCTGCGCAAGCAGGCGCGACATGATGTCGGTGGTGCCGCCGGGTGCCGAGATGACCACCATGCGGATAGGCCGGTCAGGATAGGCCGCCGCGACCGGCAGCGCGACACTCGCGGCCAGTGCGCAGGCAATGCTGCGCACAACATGCAGGGGCTTGATCATCTGGGTGTTCTCCTCGGGTAGACCGGCGCGGCAGGCACAGGCTCTGGCCATGCGGAATAAGGTAAGCGCTGATGCGGGTCGGCCGATTCTAGCAGTCCTTTTATGCGCCCGTAGCCGCTTGTCCGTACTGTAAAATATCGCTTTACCAGTCTGTCGAAAAGCGAAGGGCGGGCGCGTTGGGAGCCCCCCAAGGGGACTTCCTTCGGGGCGCGCAGCGACTGAGCGCACACGCCCCCGGACCTTGATAGAAGCGATACCTGAACCACCAGAGTTTTACGATCACCGTACAGCGGGTGAAATTTCAACAAACTGGCAGGCGGCTCGAAAAGCAAAGGGGTGCAAGTGAAAAAACCGCTGGTCGGCATCGTCATGGGCAGTCAGAGCGACTGGGACGTGATGCAACATGCCGTCAATATGCTGGGACAATTCGGCGTGCCCTGTGAAGCCCGCGTGGTTTCCGCGCACCGCACGCCTGATGCCCTGTACGAATACGCGGAACAAGCGGCTCCTCGCGGCCTGCAGTGCATCATCGCCGGTGCCGGCGGCTCGGCGCACCTGCCGGGCATGCTTGCCGCCAAGACCATCGTGCCTGTCCTCGGTGTGCCGGTGACCACGCGCAGTCTGCAGGGACTCGATTCATTGTTGTCCATCGTGCAAATGCCCAAGGGCGTGCCGGTGGGCACCTTCGCCATCGGTGAAGCGGGCGCGGCCAACGCCGGTCTGTTCGCGGTGGCGATGCTGGCGCGCAGCGATACGAAGCTCGCCAAAAAACTTGCCGCCTTCCGCAAGCAGCAGACCGCGAAGGTCCGCGCGATGAAGCTGCCGCAAAAGAAAAAATGAAGTTCAAAAAGCCTTTGTGGCTGAACCGGCGTTTTTAGAATGATATTTCCAGACGCGATGCTCGGCATGCTGGGCGGCGGCCAGCTCGGCCGCATGTTCACGCTTGCTGCGCACAGCATGGGCTACCGCGTCACCGTGCTCGATCCGGATCCGCTGAGCCCCGCCGGCGCCATCGCCGACGTCCATCTCAAAGCCGCTTACCAGGATCGCGAAGCGCTGCAGCAGTTGGCCGACACCTGCGCCGCCGTGACCACCGAATTCGAAAACGTGCCCGCCGAAAGCCTGCGCTGGCTGGCCAGCCATTGCGCGGTGCGGCCTGCGGGTGATGCGGTCGCCATCGCGCAGGACCGCATCCGCGAAAAAGCCTTTGTGCGTTCCTGCGGTATCGAAGTGGCACCCTATGCAGTCATTGAAAACATCTCCGACATCGACAGCGCCGATGCCAAACTCTTCCCCGGCATCTTGAAGCGCGCACGCTTTGGTTACGACGGCAAAGGCCAAACCCGCGTCAGCAATGCCGCCGAGGCGCGCAAGGCCTTCAAGGACATGGGTGCTGAATCCTGTGTGCTCGAACAACGCATTGCATTGAAATGCGAAATCTCTGCGGTGGTCGCGCGTGGCGCCGACGGCATTGGGCGCGGCTTTCCGGTCGCCGAGAACCGCCACCGCAACGGCATCCTCGATGTCAGCATCGTGCCGGCACGAGTAGCACCTCAACACGCACAAAATGCAACGGACTGGGCGCTGGCCATCGCCGAAAAACTCGATTACTGCGGTGTGCTCGCGGTGGAATTTTTTGTCACGGAAACCGGCGAGTTGCTGGTCAATGAAATGGCGCCGCGGCCGCACAACAGTGGCCACTACACCATCGATGCCTGCGCTACCTCGCAGTTCGAACAGCAGGTCCGTACATTGTGTGGGCTTACTCTTGGCGATACGCGCTTGCTCGCCCCGGTGGTGATGGTGAATCTGCTGGGTGAGGCCTGGCAACATGGCCAGCCGCAGTGGGAGCGCGTGTTCGTAGCTCCCGAAGCCAAGCTGCACCTCTACGGCAAACACGAAGCCCGCGACGGCCGCAAAATGGGTCATTACACGATACTCGGCGCCACCGCCGATGCGGCGCTGCAAAAGGCCTTGATCGTGCGCAGCGCTTTGTATCCTGAATGGAAAGACTAGTTTGTAATGAGCTTGAAATGAGCGATAGCCCCCTGTACCAATCCGATCTCAAAAGCCTGCCTTTCCTGCATCGCGGCAAGGTGCGCGATCTGTATGCCATCGGCGACGACAAACTGCTGGTGGTGCAGAGCGACCGGTTGTCGGCTTTTGATGTGATCCTCGACGATCCGATTCCCGGCAAAGGCCGCGTGCTGACGGAAGTGTCGTACTTCTGGTTCGACAAACTGAAACACATCGTCCCCAATCACCTGACCGGCATTGATCCGGCCTCGGTGGTGGCGCCGGAAGAACGCGCGCAGATCGCGGGCCGTGCGATGGTGGTGCACAAGTACAAGCCGTTGATGGTCGAGGCTGTGGTGCGCGGCTACATCATCGGTTCGGGCTGGAGCGATTATCAGAAAACCGGCGCGATCTGCGGCATCAAACTCCCGGCCGGACTGAAGCAGGCGGAAAAACTGGCGGAGCCGATTTTCACGCCGGCCTCCAAAGCCCCCGCCGGGCACCACGACGAAAACATCACTTACGACGATGTCGTTGCAACCGTCGGCTCTGCCCATGCCGTGAAAGTGCGTGAGCTGTCGATCAGGCTCTATACCGAAGCCGCAGCCTTTGCCGCGACGCGCGGCATCATCATCGCCGACACCAAATTCGAATTCGGCAGCGATGCTGCCGGCAACATTGTGCTGATCGACGAAGCGCTGACCCCCGATTCCTCGCGTTTCTGGCCCGCCGCCGAATACCGCACCGGCATCAGCCCGCCGAGCTTTGACAAACAATTCGTCCGCGACTGGCTGGAAACGCAGCCCTGGGGCAAAAAAGCCCCGGCGCCGCGGCTGCCTGCTGATGTGCTGGCAAAAACCGCCGCGAAGTACCGCGAAGCGCAGCGTATGCTCCTTGGAACATGACCATGAAAAACGATGCCGGCAAACTGTTCAATGAACCGGAAACCAAATCGTCCGTTGACGGCGTGACCACCGGCATCCTGCCCGATCGCGACATCGCCAAGCTGATCGAAGGCGGGCGCATCAGCGCCGAAGGCGGTGTTGATCAGTCGCAGATCCAGCCGGCGAGCCTCGACCTGCGCCTGGGTGCAACGGCATGGCGCGTGCGCGCGAGTTTCCTGCCGGGCAAGGCCTCGACAGTGCAGGCGAAAATTGACCGCCTGAAAATGCACCAGATTGACTTGACTAAACCCGTCGTGCTCGAGAAGGGCTGTGTCTATATTGCCGAGCTGATGGAAGAGCTGAAGCTGCCCGCCGACATAGCGGGCTACGCCAACCCGAAAAGCTCCACCGGGCGGCTGGATATCTTCACGCGGCTGATCACCGACTGCGGCGCCGAATTCGAAGGTGTGGCTGCCGGTTACAAGGGCAAGCTCTACGTGGAAATCATGCCGCACACCTTCAGCGTGCTGGCGCAGCAGGGCACACGGCTGAACCAGATCCGTTTTGTCCGCGGCAATCCGCCGCCCTCCGACACCAAGCTCACCGAACTCGACCAGGCGTTGCAACTGGTCTATTCCGACAGCGACGGCCCGCTGCCGGCGATCATCAAAAACGGCCTGTGGATTTCGGTCGACCTCGAAGGTGATGCCAGCAACGGCATCATCGGTTACCGCGCCAAACACCACGCACCATTGATTGATTTATCAAAACTCAATCATTACGACCCGCTGGATTTCTGGGAGCCGATCGCGCGCAATGCCGAACGCAGCCTGGTGCTGAGCCCGGATGATTTCTACATCCTGGTGTCGCGCGAACGCGTGCGCATCCCCAACAGCCACGCCGCGTCGATGGTGCCTTACGATCCCTCGGTCGGCGAATTCCGCATCCACTACGCTGGCTTTTTTGATCCCGGTTTCGGTTACGGCGCCAACAACCTCAAGGGCGCTCGCGCGGTGCTCGAAGTGCGCTCGCACGACGTGCCCTTCATGATCGAACACGGCCAGGACGTCGGCCGCCTGATCTACGAACGCCTGCTCGGCGAACCGGAAAAAATCTACGGCGTGAACATAGGCTCGAACTATCAGTCGCAGGGCTTGAAGCTGAGCAAGCAATTCAAACCTTTGGCTCCGATCTAGACTGCTCCAAGATAATTTCCCTCCCCTTCAAGGGGAGGGCGAGGGTGGGGATGGGTTACTCACGTGCCATAACCCATCCCTCTGCTCCGCTCCAAGTGTTCCCTTGTCCCAACCTCCCCCTTGAAGGGGGAGGGGTTCCTCGGGGAAATCTATAAACCATTGTTTTTATTGATATATTTATCAGTTTGCGCCATACTACCGAGATGACGCATTTCGTCCCACAAGTCGACATCACCCACGCCGTAGCCGTGCTCAAGGCCGGCAAACTCGTCGCATTCCCCACCGAAACCGTCTACGGCCTCGGTGCCGATGCCTCGAATGCCGATGCCGTGCAGAAGATCTACGCCGCCAAGGGCCGGCCCTCCAGCCATCCGCTGATCGTGCATGTCGCCGACGCGGTGCAGCTCGCCAACTGGGCACGCGATATTCCGCCGGCCGCGCATGTACTCGCCAAAAAATTCTGGCCCGGCCCGCTGACGCTGGTACTCAAACGCAATCCGCGTGTGCCCGATGCCGTCACCGGCGGCCAGGACACCGTTGCAATCCGCGTACCGTCACATCCGGTGGCGCAAGCGCTGCTGCGTGAATTCGGCGGTGGTGTTGCTGCCCCTTCAGCGAATCGTTTTGGCCGCGTATCGGCAACCACAGCCGCGCATGTGCGCGAGGAATTTGGCGACAGCGTTGCCTGCGTACTTGACGGCGGCGCAGCCGATGTCGGCATCGAATCCACCATCGTCGACTGCTCGCGCGCGACACCAAGCCTGCTACGTCCGGGCTGGATCACGCCACAGCAACTCGAAGCCGCGCTCGGCGCGCCGCTGGCCGCACCCGATGCCGATGCACCACGCGTTTCCGGCACGCTGGAAAAACATTATTCACCGCAGACCCCGGTGATGCTGATGGAAGGTGACCTGATCATCGAACTCGCGCACAGCCTGACACGCCAGGGCAAACGCGTTGCGGTGCTGGCGCGGACTGCGCTGCGGCCCTTACTGGAAGGACTGGTGTGGGTGGCTGCGCCGGCGGATGTGGCCGGGTATGCGCATGAGCTTTATGCCAATCTGCGTGAACTGGATCAGGCTGGCTGTGATGCGATTCTGGTGGAGCAGCCGCCGGAGGTGGCGGAATGGTTTGCGATTCGGGATCGGTTGAATCGTGCGGCCGCGGGGTCTGGTGTATGAGCCAATTAACTCGCAAAAGCCGGCGGGTGAAAGTTCTATTAAATCAGTTTGTTATGGGTGTATTTCTGAGCCAATTGATAGCAGAAACTGGCACTAGAATCGTTGTCATTCCACGTGTACTATACTGAACAAATAGACAGTTGTGAGCAGTAACTAACTTTTCGAACCAGCCGCCTGCCGAGGACTACATGCCTTATGAACTAACGGATGAGCAACGGGATCGATATCGCGAAACCTCCATACGTTCCCAGTTGAGAAAACGGGAGCTATTACGCAGGCACATTGAGGGGGGAGACACAGATACGGTTGAGTTGGGGCAGCGCTTTGATCCTAATGATTTAATGCCGCAGCTTGAATCTAATGGTCTTACATGCCTTTCCCTCTTTTCCGGCGGTGGTGGATTGGATTTGGGCTTCGAGCGTGCTGGCTTCGAGCACGGATCTGCTTTTGAAATTCTTGATATTTGCGGCAAAACCCTTCAAGCCAATCGTCCGGAGTGGGATGTCAGGTATGGCGCCGCTGGTGATGTTTGCATTGCTCCGTTTACGCCATTTCGTGGAGTAGACATAGTCCACGGCGGCCCACCATGTCAGCCATTCTCTACAGCGGGTAAACAGGCTGGCGCCAATGACGCTCGCAACATGTGGCCAGACTTTGTACGCTGCATTCAGCAAACACGGCCGCGCGCTTTTATCGCAGAAAATGTGCCTGGCATACTGGATCGTAAGTTCGCCACTGTTGTGAACAAAAATATCCTCGCCCCGTTATCAGAGAATTACATTATTTTTAAATTTAAGTTGGCGGCACACGACTTTGGCGTGCCACAGGCTCGGCGCAGAGTGTTTTTTGTCGGGTTCCGTGCGGCGCGAGATGCAGCACGTTGGGTTGCGCCGCTTCCAACACACGGTGACGTAGGCGACTTACTTGGCCCCATATTTTCTCGAAATACTACGCGCAGAAGCCTTGGCCTCCCAGATCAAGGTTTCGATGTGGTAGCTCCTACGCTTCGATCCGGATTTACCGGGCCTCGCAATACAACCGGCGTAGTCAATAGCAAGGCATCACTTAAGATCTGGAATGAACTTCACATTTGGCCCAATGGTGTCCAGCCGACCCGTGCTTTGGCTGCAGCGTACAAACCAGAAAATGGGGACTTTCGACTGTCTGTGGATGATTGCGCTTTGCTCCAAGGATTTCCTTCAGATTGGCGTTTCTGTGGAGCTGTTTATCAAGCACTTGGGCAGATCGGAAATAGTGTTTGTCCGCCAGTGGCATATGTTGTTGCCCGGCAGGTGGCGCGAGCTCTTAGGGGATAGGTGTATGACGGTTCAGGATGACGAACGTGAGCGCGAGCTTGTTCGGATGTTTAACCTGCATTGGGATTCTTCCCATCAGCGGGGAGGCGTTGACGCCAATCTGAATATTGAAGTGGATGGGCGGCCTTACCTTTTGGAAGTCGAGGTCAAGTCGTCTACAAAAGATTCTGTTTCTACTGCCCGAGACGTTGGCATGGAACACATTCAGAAGTGGCGAAGAAAACTCTTCGTTATTGGTTTTTATTCAAGAGAGAGAGGGCGGCCGGAGCTTAAGCGTTGCTTGTGCCTTACGCCGATTGATATGGAGCCCTGGATAAGTCAGATCGAAACCAAAATCAGTTTGGATTTTGCTTTGGCGGCCACTGCTTCTCGAAAACTTGAACTGAACGACCTCTATAAAATTTGCGGGGAAAAAACCATGTACTCATTGGGGGATGCAAAGCGCCTCCACAAACAGCAGTGGTCCGCGAAACAATATAAAGACGAACTGGATATGAAAGAGGGCCGCATAAGCGGCTACTCACAGATCAAGATGCTTGAAATTTTAAGACTTCGGTCTAAATACATCTCTGAGCGAGGTGCGACCTTAAACAATCCACATATAACAAAGACTCACTTAGCGAAATTTTCTGGTACGTCTAGTGAAGTTGACATGACAAATTGTGCCGCGTCGATACGTGAGATTGCCGTTTTTTTTGTAAAAAACAATCCTAATCATATTGCTGTACCTACTCTTCCGGCTAAATCCGAAACTTGAGTTGAGAAGAGTGATGCTGAATTTATATATAGGATCGACCGTGTTGCACCAAGCCCGAATTAGAAAACCCTAGTTCTCTGGATGGCCGATGCAAATTAAAGAGGCCAGGCTCGCTGCCTTGACGTGCAGCTACTGCGTTTTCGCAAACCGAAACTGAAAACTCTCCCCCAGTTCCCGCTGCCAGATTGCCCGATCCTGTGTGATCGTCAGAAACCAGCTCTCCGGATTGCCGACCGGGCCGCTTAACGGTTTTGGTGCCAGCACTGCAACTGCGCCGCCGTGTTCCGGATCGCGCACGGATTCATACACAATCGCTTCGACGTCCTGTTCCCTTGCCTTGCGCGCCAGCGCCTGGGTTTCCGCATAGCTGTCGGGATTGGTCCATGCCTTGCGCTGGCGGGATAAGGGCGGTTTCCGCAGGTCGATGGCAGCCGCAGTCTTCACGTCCGCGGCAAACAGGCTCATCGGTTTGGCTTCGAGCAGCGACAGGCCTTCACTGTCCTGCACAAAACGCCATCGCCAGTAGCCGATTTCCGCGCATGCCGTTCGCGGCTCAAAGGCGCCATAGAACACGCCCGGATCGTCGGGCGCGCGAAAGCGGCTGCCGGGCGGGCGCGGGGTATAACGAAACGGCGTGAAGATCAGCCAGTGTTTGTCGCGGGCCTCCGCCGGCACCGGCGGTTTGGCCTCTTCGAGAATTTTTTCGAGGATATTCTGGTCATCAAGGTTGTGGTCCACCAGGCGCATCGTGGCAACCTTGTGCTGTGCCTCCACCGCACGCCAGATTTTGGCGCGCAGCCTTTGCGTGCTAAATGCGCGCGCGGGCGGCATCGAGGTAATCGACGACGCGCACCAGACCCGCAGCAGAGGCGATCAAGGCGACGGGTTTTTCGCCACCGAGCCCGCGGTTGCGGCTGTTGAGCCACGCCCGGGCCTCATCAAAACTGTTGACGGTGATTGAATCCAGGGCGCGATACAGGAGCACGAACAATGCCGCCAGTTCCCATTCCTTGCGTTTTTCATCGAGCAGGTAGGTGCCCTGGCGCATGCGGCTGACCTGCGCCGTGCTGACACCCAGCAGTTTGGCGAGGACGGCCTGCTGGATTTCCAGCAGATCGGCCGCTTTCAGCGTTGCACCGGTCAGTACGCGCCGGCGATCGGTGTCGGCAATGGTTTCTGCTGCAGGGGCGGTGGTCATGAAGCCTCCGATCCGGAATTTCTATTGAAATTAGTGTATTACTAAATTCATACTGAAATCAAGGGACCGGTGTTGTCATGGAGCCAGGAAGATACATTAAATAATTGTTTTTAAAGGTATTTTTAAATATGCGCGCGACGGTCTCGCTAAAAACAACACGATTGTTCAGCGTTCGAAGCTCAGGTTCGCGGACTTCACCACCTTGCGCCATTTCTCGATGTCCTGGCGGATGTAGTCGGTGAATTCCTCGATCGACATGGTCAGCGGGTCGGCGCCGACGGACAGCAGGCGATCGCGCACCGCCGGGGTATTCACCGTCTTGATGATCGCGTCGTGCAGCTTGAGCGCGATGTCGCGCGGCACTTTGGCCTGGGTGAGCAGGCCGTAGTAATTGAGCATGTCGACATCGGCGAAGCCGGCTTCCTTCGCCGACGGAATGTCAGGGAAGTGCGGCGAACGCTGCTGCGCCGCCACCGCGATGGCGCGCACGCGACCGGATTTGACGTAGGGCGAAATCACCGGCAGGTCGACGAACATGCCCTGGATCTGGCCGGCGACGACGTCGCTGACCGCGGGCGCCGCACCTTTGTAGGCGACGTGAGTGATTTTGATTTTGGCCTCGGCCATCAGCATTTCCAGCCCGAGGTGCAGCGTGCCGCCGGTGCCCGCCGAGCCGAAGGCAATCTGGTTCGGCCGTGATTTGGCGAGGGCGACGAATTCCTTCAGGGTTTTGGCCGGCATTGACGGGTGCAGCACGATCAGGCTGCCGGTGGTCATCACCGGGGACAGCGGCAGCATGTCACGCAAGGTGTCGTATGGCGGTTTAGCGTAAGTCACCATGTTGATCGAGGTGACGCTGGCGGTGGTCATCAGCAGCGTGTGGCCGTCGGGTGCGGCGCGGATCACCGCTTCAGCGCCGATGGTGCCATTGGCGCCGGCACGGTTGTCGACGACGATGGGTTGGCCCAGCAGTTCAGTCAGTCGCGGTCCGATGTTGCGGGTGGTGATGTCGGCGGGGCCGCCCGCGGCAAAGGGCACGACGATGCGGATCGGCCGGTTGGGAAAGTTCTGCGCCTGCGAGGTGGCGAGGGTCAGCAGCGCGGCTGCGAGCATCAATATGGATTTCATGAACCCTCCCTTGGAAACTGATTTTGTAGTGACGTTTTTTTTGGGGATTATAGCCACGCTAATGCAGCAATTTAACTTGGCAACTAAGCGCAGCAACTTAACTCAGTAATACCGCCAGGCCGACCTGCGCCAGCGCCTCATCCAGATGCCCACCGTCATAACCGCCGACACCGATGCCGCCGAGTAGCACGCCGTCGCGCTTGACCACCAATCCGCCCTGCAGACCGGTTAATTGCAGGTCGCCCATTTCGCTGATGCTGCGGCCCTGTTCTTTCAGTTTTTTGCCATTCGTTCCGGTATCCGTGGCCATCACCGCCGCGGTGTAGGCCTTGCGGATGGCGTGGCGGCGGCTGAAGAGGCGTAGCGCCCCGGTCTGGGCATAGGCCAGCAGGTTGCCGGTGCTATCGACGATGGCGATGGCGACCACATCGTCCGGGGTTTGCCTGGCCTTGTCGGTCATCGCTTTCATGGCCGCCTGTACCTGTATAAAAGTAAGGGGCGACGGGTCTGACATCTCAGGTTCTCCTTGGGCGAATAACATTCGGATGATGCGTTTATACCTGTAAATCATGTCCCGGGCGACGTCCGCGACTGACTACAATGTCGGGAATATCCGTGAAAAGCAACGCCGCATGGCGTGGTGGCGCGCCGATTGTTAGACTGCCAGACAGGAAACCCCATAAGCCATGCGCCGCAGCGATTACGACATCACCGACAAGATCCGCACCACCGATCCGATTGAGGTTTCCGATCACGTCGCCAGCCTGTTCAATGGCCTGTACCCGGACGCCAATTCGCGTCCCATGCGGCGCGCATTTGAAGACCTGTCGCAGATGTATCACGGCAAACATCCGGACTATCACCCCTGTGATACTGAATATCACGACATCCAGCACGTGCTGGATGTGACGCTGGCGATGGCACGGCTGCTGGACGGTTATCAGCGGGACCGGAAAGATCACGCGCCGTTATCGCCTGAGTTGTTCAATCTCGGCATTGTCACCGCGCTGTTTCACGATGTCGGCTATCTGCGGCGCCGCAAAGACCATAAACACCGCTTTGGCGCGGAGTACACGCTGACCCATGTCAGTCGAGGATCGAAATTCCTGCGCACTTACCTGCCCCGTATCGGTTTGAAAAAGCATGCGGCGGACGCATCGGTGCTGGTGCACTTCACCGGCTACGAGCGTGATGCCGACACCATCAACATGGATGATCCGCTACTGCGCCGCGTTGGCGAGATCCTCGGCACCGCCGACATCATCGCGCAGATGTCCGATCGCTGTTACCTCGAGAAATGCCATGACCGGCTGTATCCGGAGTTTGTGCTTGGCGGCATTGCCCGCCGCAAAATGCCCGACGGGCAGATCAAGGTCATCTACAAGTCCGGCAAAGACCTGTTGAGCAAAACCCCGGCGTTCTATCTGAATGCGATCAAACGACTCGACGAAAAACTGCATCGGGCGTATCGCTACGCTGAAACGCATTTTGGCGGCAAGAACCTGTACATGCTGGAAATGAAAAAGAACGAGGAACACGCCGTTGCGGCCACCAGCGCGTCCGGTCGCAGTCAGCTGCGCCGCACAGCGCCCAACACGCTGCTGTCCGATGTGCGTGGCTATCCTGAGACGCTGATTATTCCCTGAGTGGCATCAGGACCTGCAGCGCGGTTCAACCCTGGCTTCGCACAAAACTGAACAATCGTCCGCGCGACGCCGGCATGCCCACCGAGGCCGGCATCGGCATCGGCTGCGCGGTGCGCACATAACCCTGCGCCGCCAGCAGCGAGCTGAACGCACTGACATATCCGCGACCGGGATCGGCGATCAGCACTTGCGCCGCAGGGTTGGCGTGATGGGCGATGAAGCTGGCGAGCAGCACAGCGTGGTCAGGTTCATACAGCAGGTCGCTGCCGATGATCAGATCGAAGCGGCCGAGCTGCGGGTTGGGGCCCAGCCATGCTGCGTTGAGGAATTTGATCGGCGCGAGTCCGTTCAGTTCGGCATTCTGGCGCAGGAATTCTTCGGCCAGCGGATGATGGTCACAGGCGGTGATGGTGGCGCCGCGGCGCGCGAGCACCAGGCTGGCCAGGCCGAGGCCGCAGCCGAGTTCGAGGATATTTTTACCGGCGATCGGAAACCGGCTGATGGCCTCAGCCAGCGCCAGACCCGCGGGCCACACCACGCCGAACAAGGGCCATGATGCCGGGGATACACCGGCGCGTTCGGCGGCACCCTCGGGATCGGAAAACTGTTGCTTGTTGAGCAGGGCGCGAATGCGGAAATCGCTGTCGCCGACATGGAGGGTGACGATTTCGACTTCGTAACCAGGCATGGCGTGCTCGCGGTGAAGTCGGGGCCGCCGGAATTGGCAGCGGGACAGCGGTGTGGGCCGCGTGGTTTCAGTTTACGCGCAACAACATTTTGTTGCCCGGAGTGTCATGCGCGCCCGGAAGCATTACATTAGCCTGCTGTATTTCCATTCGGAGCATCCATGCGTTTCCTGATCCGCACCGGCACTTTTGTACTGCAACTGGCGACCTTCCTGGTGCTGGTCACCTTGCTGTCCCAGGCGGTGACGTATTTCACCGCCGAGCGTTATGTCGCAGGCAATACGCCGAGCCGGCTGTTCCCGGTGGTGGTAGTGCGCCCGGCGGCGACCTCAACTGCCACCTCAACCGCCACGCCGGAGTATGAATTGCTGCGCTGGCCGCAGCTGACGCGCAAGGATCCGCCGCCGCTGCGACCCTGGAATTTGAAGTTGCCGGTGGCAGAAGGCGTGTTTGCTGTCGCGGTGACCGGTGGTTTTGAGCCTCGTGTGCGTTTCAACGCGACCGATGCCACAGGCGGCCGCCAGCGGGTGGAGATCAAAGTGACAGACGACGATTACGTGATTTATGCCGCCTATACCACGGACGGCGCGACGGCACAGCCGGAGTATTTCCGCATCTGGGGCCCGACCTCGGCGCTGATCGCGGTGTTTCCGGCGTTTGTGCTGACTGTTGTGTTCAGCCGCCTCGTCAGACGCTGGCGTGAACGCGTGAAGGCCGCTCCGTCCGCCTGATCGCGACTGTGTTCAGTTAAACGCAGAAATGCCGGTCTGCGCGCGGCCCAGTACCAGCGCATGGATGTCGTGGGTGCCTTCCAGCGTGTTGACGGTTTCCAGATTTAACATGTGTCGGATCACCGGGTATTCGTCGGAAATGCCGTTGCCGCCGAGCATGTCGCGGGCCTGGCGTGCGATATCCAGCGCTTTGCCGGTGGAATTGCGTTTAAGCAGTGACACCATTTCAGGTGACGCCAGCCCCTGATCGCGCAGCCGGCTGACATGCAGGCAGGCGAGCAGCCCGAGCGCGATTTCGGACTGCATGTCGGCGAGTTTTTTCTGAATGATCTGGTTCGCGGCCAGCGGACGGCCGAACTGTTTGCGGTCCATGGTGTATTGCCGCGCGGTGTACCAGCAGGCTTCCGCCGCACCCAGCGCGCCCCAGCAGATCACGAAACGCGCGTTGTTCAGGCAGCCGAACGGACCCTTCAGTCCCGACACATTGGGCAGCAGGTTGGCTTCGGGCACAAACACGTGGTCCATGGCGATTTCGCCGGTGGGCGAGGCGCGCACCGAAAATTTGCCTTCGATCTTGCGCGTTGACAGGCCTTCCATGCCGCGTTCGAGGATGAAACCGCGGATCACGCCGCCGTCATCCTTGGCCCACACGATCATGATGTCGGCGATCGGCGCATGGGTGATCCACAACTTGGTGCCGCTCAGCCGGTAACCGCCATCGACGCTGCGCGCACGGGTTTTCATGCTGCCGGGATCGGAGCCATGATCGGGTTCGGTGAGGCCGAAACAGCCGAGCAGCTCGCCGGTGACCATTTTCGGCAAATACTTTTGTCGTTGTTCCTCGGTGCCGTAGGCGTAGATCGGCGTCATCGCCAAGCCGCTCTGCACGCCGCAGGCGGAACGGAAGGCGGTATCGACGCGCTCGAGTTCACGCATGATCAGACCATAGGCGACATAACCGATGCCGGCGCAGCCATATCCTTCGAGCGGCGCGCCGAGAAAACCGAGCGCGCCCATTTCGCGCATCACGACGGGATCGAAGGTCTCATTGCGGTTCCAGTCGCGGATGCGTGGCGCGAGCTTTTCCTGCGCGTATTGGCGCGCAGTGTCGCGGATCATTTTTTCTTCGTCGGTGAGCTGCGTTTCCAGCAGCAGCGGATCATCCCACTGGAAGTGGCCACCGCTGAGGGTGACTGCGGTGTAGTCGATGGTCATTGGGGCTCCGGGATGGCGTGTCACCATGCACCATGTAAATAATTGATTATATTAATATTTTTATTATCGGGTGGCGCGATCCAGAAACAGTTTCACGTTGCGTACCAGTTCATTCTCCATGTTGTTGAAATAATGATCGGCCCCGGCGACGCGGATCTGCGCCGAGCCGCGGATGTTCTGGATGACAGCGGCGCGCCTGGCGGCGAGTTCAAGCACTTCCGGAAAATCTTTTTCGCCGTAGAGGTCGAGCACCGGTGCCTTGAGCGTCGCCGGATGGGTGTATTCACCGACAATGCCGATCGACACCCAGGCGGTGATGGCCGGCGCGTCGGGCTGGTTCAACAGCGAATTGGTCATGCGCGAGCCGAAGCTGTGCGACACGATGGCGATTTTTTTGTGGCCTTTGTCCTGCAGGAATTTCACCGCGACCGCGATTCGCGCCGCGGCCTCCGGAAACAGCGGCGGATACTGATCGCCACGCAGTTCTGCCGCGAGCACCGGCATCTGCACCGACAGCGTGGCATAACCCTGTTCGGCGAGTTGGCTGCGCAAGGGATTGATCAGGCCCCAGTCTGGATGCACGCCAAGGCCATGCACGACGACCACGCCGGCCTGCGCCTTGCTGTTGGGGGTGTAGATGCCGAGAAATTTGCGGCCCGCAGGCAATGCCAGTTGCACCGGGTCACCTACTAATATGGCCGGCGTGATTTCAGCAGCCCAGCGCTGTTCGCGGGCATAGTCGGCCTGGGCGTACTGGGCGTAGCAGGGGATACTGGTCAGCGCCAGCAACAGTGTCAAGAATAATCGCATCAACGCCCTTCGAATTTCGGTTTGGTTTTGTCGAGAAAGGCTTTGACGCCGCTGCGGTAATCGTCGGTGTCGAAACAAGCGAACCCGACATCCCATTCCTCAGGCGCGATGTTGGCCTGTACCGTCAGACGTTCGATGAACTGCTTGTGCCAGCGCGCGACCAGTGGCGCGCCGTCGGCGATGCGCTGTGCCAGTGCGTAACTTTCGGTTTCGACCAGCTCATCGGCGACGACGCGGTTGACCAGGCGTTTGCGATAAGCCTCGGCGGCATCGAACACACGGCCTTCGAGCAGGATTTCCAGCGTCACCGCGCGCCCGGCCAGCGCCAGCAGCCCGGCGAGTTCGCCGTAGGCCATGGTCAGACCGAGTTTGTTGACGGGCACGCCGAAACGGCTGGAGGTGCCGCACACCCGCATGTCGCACATCGCAGCGATTTCGAGGCCGCCGCCGATGCAGGCGCCTTCGATCATCGCCACGGTCGGATGGCGGCATTGCGCGACCGCCTGCATCGCGCTGTGGATCAACTCACCATACTGTTTGGCCTGGCGCGCGTTGGCGCGTTCGGTGGCGAATTCGGCAATGTCCGCGCCCGCAGCGAAGGCCTTGCCGCCGGCGCCGCGCAGCACGATGCAGCGCAGCGCGTCGTTGCCGGACAGCCGGCGCATGGTCCCGCCGAGCTCTTCCCACATTTCGCGGTTCAGCGCATTGAGCCGGTCCGGGCGGTTCAGCGTGACAGTAGCAATGGCGCCGTCGCGAGTGGTGAGGATGCCGTGAGTGGTCATGTGCGTACTCCCGCTGCGGCGGCCTGTGCGACGAGGGTATGGCGCGCTGCCAGCATGTCGTCCAGCGTGCCGAAGGCATTGGTGTAATTGCCGCGGAACCCCTTGCCTTCGATCATCTTGAACATTTCGCCGAAATCAAGGTTGCCCTGACCCGGCATCAGATGCACTTCGTGGCCGTTGCGGAAGCAGTCGGCGAGCCGCACTTCACCGACACGGCTGAAATCCAGAGCCTCGACAAATCCGGCAATGCCCTCGGGCACCAGATGGGCATGATTGGCGGTGAACGACAGTTTGAATGCAGGCGAGGCGATATCCCAGTAGTACTGCCACTCCTCGATCGTGTGCGCGAGGTAATGCACCTCGGCGTCGGCCGGTTCCTTGTTGAGATTCTCAAGAAGAATCAGCGCTTTTTGTTTTTCGGCATAGTCGGCAATGCGCTGCAGGCGTTCTTTGCCGGCCGCCATGCGCATGCGCTTGTCAGACGTGAAGTGATAGCCGGCATGCACGACGATCCATTGCGCACCGAGTTTGGCAAAAATATCGACGTAACTGCGCAGGTAGGCATCGACGGCATCGCCGACGTAGGGCGAGTATTCGGCGATGTTGACCGCCGACAGCGTATGCAGTGCGAGATGCACGCCGTTTTTTTCCAGCATCCCGCGCACTTTCGCGCAGCGTGCATCGTCGAAGGTGGTGATGGCGTTTGCTGCGGTGTCGAGCTGGATGTCGATGTGCTTGACGTTGTGCTGCGCCGCCCACCCGATGGCGTCCTCAATGCTCAGATGGCGTCCGATGTCGATGCCGATGCGGTCCAGCAGACTCATGTTTTTCGTATCCTTGGTTAAAAACAGCGCGGCTGGTAATGCCGGTTCATTCGGCATTGGCACCAGTGGCCTTGACCACCTTGCCCCATTTTTCAGTCTCGGACTTCAGATAGGCTGTGAACTCCGCCGGCGTGTTGAAGACGGGGTCGACGCCCTGGCTTTCAAGTTTCTGCTTGATGTCTTCGCGCGTCAGCACCTTGCGGTTGGCTGCGTTGAGCTTGTCGATAATCGTTTTGGCGGTGCGCGCCGGCGCCAGCAGGCCATACCAGGTGCTGTAGTCGTAGCCGGCAACGCCGCCTTCGATCAGCGTCGGCACGTCCGGTGTCGCGGGAGAACGCTTGGCTGTGGTGACGCCCAGCGCGCGCATGCGGCCGCTTTTTACATGTGGCAGCGCCGAAGCGAAGGTCGAAACCATCATGTTGATCTGGCCGCCCAACAGGTCGGTCAACGCCGGTCCCGTGCCTTTGTACGGTACGTGGACGATGTCTATCCTGGTCTGCAGCTTCAACAGCTCTGCAGCGAGGTGGGTGCCGGACCCGGTGCCTGCTGAGGCATAGTTGAATTTGCCGGGATTGGCGCGCGCGAGCTCAATGAATTCCCTGAGGTTCTTCGCCGGCAGGTTGGGGTGGATGACCAGAATGTTGGGCTGCACGGCCGACAGCGAGATCGACGCCAGGTCGCGGATCGTGTCGTAGCGCAGTTTTGTATATAGAGTGGCGTTGAAGGCGAGGCTGATGTTGCCGAAGAGGATGGTGTAACCGTCGGCTGGCGATTTGGCGACGATTTCGGTGCCGAGCGTCGAACCTGCGCCGCCACGATTGTCGACTACAACCGGCTGCCCCAGGGTTTCGTTCAGTGCCTGGGCGATGATGCGGCCGATGATGTCAGTACCGCCGCCGGGGGCGAACGGCACAACAAATCGGATGGCCTTGTTGGGATAGTCCTGCGCTTGCGCAAGAGGCACCATGACCAATACGGCAAGGGCCGCCAGCGCGGCAATCAGTCGGCTGAGCATGGGTTCTCCGGGGTTTTATTGAAACTGCCCCGCCAGTTTACTACTACTGATCAGGCGGCTTTGACCGCCTTCGCCTGCTTGGTGCTCCCGGTCAGGTACGCCATGGCGGCGTCAACGCCGCCTTTTTGGTGCGGCACGCCAGCGAGTTCCAGTCCCATTTCAACGCCGGCCAGCGTACCCATCAGCGTCAGGTCGTTGAAATCACCGAGGTGGCCGATACGGAACACCTTGTCGGCGATTTTGCCGAGACCGCTGCCCAGCGACATGTTGAAGCGTTCGAGCACGACTTTGCGGAATGCCACTTCGCTATGGCCCGCGGGCATCAGCACCGCAGTCAGCACGCCGGAATATTCTGCCGGGTTCTGGCACAGCACTTCGAGGCCCCAGGCATTGACCGCGCGACGGGTGGCTTCGGCATGGCGCTGATGGCGCGCGAACACATTATCGAGGCCTTCCTCATCAAGCAGCATTTTCAGCGCCTCGCGCAAACCATAGAGCAGGTTGGTCGCAGGGGTGTACGGGAAAAAACCGTTCTTGTTGGGTCCGAGCATTTCTTCCCACGACCAATATGAACACGGCAATTTTGCGGTTTTGCCGGCGGCGAGCGCTTTCGCCGACACGGCGTTGAACGACAGCCCCGGCGGCAGCATCAGGCCTTTCTGCGAGCCGCCGACGGTGACATCGACGCCCCATTCGTCATGGCGGTAATCGACCGAGCCCAGTCCCGAGATGGTGTCGACCATGAACAGCGCGGGATGTTTGGCGCGGTCGATGGCCTTGCGCACTTCACCGATGCGCGAAGTCGCTCCGGTGGAGGTTTCGTTGTGCACCACGCACACCGCTTTGATGGTGTGGCCGGTGTCAGCAGTGAGCCGCGCTTCGATCGCAGCGGGATCAGCGCCGTGGCGCCAGTCGCCGGCGATGAATTCCGGTTTCAAGCCCAGGCGCAGCGCGAGGCTCTGCCACAGCGTGGCGAACTGGCCGGATTCGTACATCAGCACGGTGTCGCCGGGCGACAGCGTGTTGACCAGCGCCGCTTCCCAGGCGCCGGTGCCGGACGCCGGGAAAATGATGACGTCGCCCTTGGTCTTGAACACGCGTTTCATGCCGGCGAGTACATCCTTGCCGAGCTGCGCGAATTCCGGACCGCGATGGTCAATGACCGGCATGTCGATGGCGCGCATCACGCGCTCGGGGACGGTACTCGGACCGGGGATTTGCAGGAAATGGCGGCCGGCGGCGTAGGTCATGGTCGTGCTCCAGAGGGCAACAGGTGAGCGGGCATGGTAACGCCAGGGCATCCGCAGGGCAAACGCTTTTTTGTATGCAAAATGAAGTGACTTACCAGTGCCCGCAGGAAGAAATTTAATAAGTATTTGTTTTTATTGATATTTATTTATTGCCTGTAATGCTGCAGGACGGTATTATGCATACAAACGGAGTTCTGCCATGTCTACAGCCACCATATCCACCCCCTTATCTGCCCCCTTAACCAATACCAATGTCACCTCGCTGGTCGACCGTCGCCTGCTGCATGAAACCGTGATCGACCAGCTGCGCGACCTGATCGTGCAGGGCGAGTTGGCACCTGAAACCAAACTTAATGAGCGCGTGCTTGCCGAAAAACTCGGCACCTCGCGCACGCCTTTGCGCGAAGCGATCAAGTTCCTCGCGTCGGAAGGCCTGGTCGAACTGCTGCCCAACCGCGGCGCGGTGGTGGCGCCGCTGAAGCCGGGAAAAATGAAGGAGGTGTTTGTCGTACTCGGCGCATTGGAGGCGCTGGCCGGCGACCTCGCCTGCCGCAATGCCACCGAGGCCGACATCGCCGAAATCCGCGGGCTGCACTATCACATGCTCGCCCATCATGCCCGCGGCGAGCTGGCGCAGTACTTCCGCTACAACCAGCAGATCCATATCAAGTTCATGGAATGCGCGGGCAACGCCACGCTGGCGCAGGTCTATCGCGGGCTGAACGCGCATGTGAAGCGCGCCCGCTATCTGGCCAATCTGTCACGCGAGCGCTGGGACAAGGCAGTGCAGGAGCACGAGGACATGCTGGCTGCGCTGGTCAAACGTGATGGCGCACGATTACAGACTTTGCTCAGAGATCACCTCGCCAATAAATTGGTGATGGTCATGGAAGCCCTGGCTATTCCCCGCGTGGCGGCCGAACGATGAACGCGCCTGTTCAACCAGTGCACCTGGTGCGGTCTTCGCCGGACCGTAGCGCACTGGCGCAGCGCCTGCGCCGTGAATTGCGCGGAGAAGTGTTGTTTGATGCCGCATCGCGCGGCCGCTATTCCACCGATGCGTCGATTTACCAGATTGAACCCATCGGCGTTGTTGTTCCACGCAACGAGAACGATGCGCTGGCCGCGTTGCAGATTGCAATTGAAGAAGGCGTACCGCTGCTGCCACGCGGCGGCGGAACTTCGCAATGCGGCCAGACCGTGGGTGCGGCGCTGGTGCTGGATGTGTCGAAACACTTGAATAGAATCACCGCCTTCGACAAGGACGCGCGCACGGTCACTGTGCAGCCGGGCATGGTGCTGGACCATCTGAACGCCTGGCTGAAACCGTACGGCCTGTGGTTTCCGGTCGATGTCTCGACCAGCGCGCAGGCGACCATCGGTGGCATGACGGGTAACAATTCCTGCGGTTCGCGTTCCATCGAATACGGCAACATGGTGCACAACGTGCTGGGCATTGATGCCTGCCTGGTGGATGGCGCGCAGTACCACTTTGGCATGCTGCCGCAGGATCTGGCGGAACTCGACGGCCCCCGCGGCTATCGTGAACTGGTTGAGCGCATCACCGGCATCGCCCGCCGCGAAGCCGAGGAAATCGAACACCGCTATCCGAAAGTGCTGCGTCGTGTCGGCGGTTACAACCTCGACATGATGCTGCCGCCGGGCGTCAACATGGCGCACCTGCTGGTCGGTTCCGAAGGCACGCTGGCGTTTTCGCGCCGGGTTGAATTGCGACTGTCACCGCTGCCGAAACATAAAACGCTGGGTGTCTGTCATTTCCCGACGTTCTACCAGTCGATGGAGGCGCCACAGCACATCGTCAAACTGAAACCGGTGGCCGTCGAGCTGGTGGACAACACCATGATCGATCTGGCGCGCAGCAATCCTGCATTCCGGCCCATTGTCGATCAATGCGTCAAGGGCGAACCGGCCGGTATCCTGTTGGTGGAGTTTGCCGGCGAAGATCGCGACGAGCAGATCCGGCACCTGAAACAACTGGGCGAACTGATGGCGGACCGCGGCCTGCCGGGCAGCGTGGTGGAGGTTATTGACCCGGTGGTCCAAAGGGAGTTTTGGGAGGTGCGCAAAGCCGGGTTGAACATCATGATGTCAATGAAAGGCGACGGCAAACCGGTGTCGTTCATCGAGGACTGCGCGGTGCCGCTGGAACACCTGGCGGAATACACCGACCGGCTGACGCAGGTGTTCCACAAACACGGCACCAAAGGCACCTGGTATGCGCATGCCTCCGTCGGTTGTCTGCATGTGCGGCCGATCCTCGACATGCGTCGCGACGGCGCACAAAAAATGCGCGCGATTGCCGAAGAGGCGGCAGCGCTGGTGAAAGAGTACAAAGGTTCCTATTCCGGCGAACACGGCGACGGGCTGGTGCGCTCGGAATGGATTGCGCCATTCTTCGGGCCGAAGCTGACCGGCGCCTTCGAGGAAATCAAGGATCTGTTCGATCCCAAAGGCTTGATGAACCCGGGCAAGATCGTGCGGCCGTCGAAACAGGATGACCGCACGCTGTTCCGTTTCAAACCGGACTATGCCGCGCAACCGCTGGCGACAGTGCTCGACTGGTCAGAGTGGGGCGGTCTGGATAAAGCGGTGGAGATGTGCAACAACAACGGCCATTGCCGCAAATTCGATGCCGGCACCATGTGTCCCTCGTACCGCGTCACTCGCGAGGAACAACACCTGACCCGCGGCCGGGCGAACACGCTGCGTCTCGCCTTGTCCGGACAGCTCGGCCCGGATGCGCTGACCTCGCAACCGGTGCGCGAGGCGATGGAGCTCTGCGTGTCCTGCAAAGGCTGCAAGCGCGAATGCCCGACCGGCGTCGACATGGCCAAAATGAAAGTCGAGTTTCTGCACCACTGGCATCGACATCACGGGTTGACATTGAAAGAACGCCTGATTGCGTACCTGCCGCGTTATGCGCCCTGGGCGGCGCGACTGGCACCGGTGATGAATGTGCTGCAGCGACTGGGTAAGCGGTCTCTGGGTTTTGCCGCGCAACGGTCCTTGCCGGCGTGGCGCAGCGATGCTTTTCATTCCCTCTCCCCCAAGCTTTTGGGGGAGAGGGGCAGGGTGAGGGGGCGCAGCGGCGTTGTTGATACCGTTGCCCCTCACCCCAACCCTCTCCCCGCGTTGCGGGGCGAGGGAGCGGACGTTCGCGAAGTGGTGTTGTTCGTCGACACCTTCAATACCTATTTCGAACCGGAAAACGCGCGCGCCGCGGTCAAAGTGCTGGAGGCCGCCGGCTACACGGTGCATATGCCGCGACCCGCTGACGAATCGCGGCCCCTCTGCTGCGGCCGTACCTTCCTCGCCGGCGGACTGGTCGATGAAGCACGCGCCGAGGCACAGCGCATGATCGCGACGCTAAAGCCTTACATCGAACGCGGTGTGCCGGTGGTCGGGCTGGAGCCCTCGTGTTTGTTCTCGCTGCGCGATGAATTCCTGTCCTTGCTGCCGGGGGCCGACGCATCCGCGCTGGCGCAGCAGGCGCTGCTGTTCGAGGAATTTATTGCCCGTGAACACGACGCCGGACGTTTGAAGTTAAAACTCCAAGCCCTGCCGCAGGTAAAAGCCCTGCTGCACGGCCATTGCCACCAGAAGGCCTTCGCGGTGATGCCGGCGGTGCACAAGGCGCTGGGATTGGTGCCTGAGCTGAAAGTGGAGCTGATCGAATCCAGTTGCTGCGGCATGGCCGGCAGTTTTGGTTATGAAGCCAAACATTACGATGTGTCGATGCGCATGGCCGAGATGTCGCTCTTGCCCAAGGTGCGCGAAGCCGGAGAACACACGCTGATCGTCGCCGACGGTACTAGCTGCCGGCACCAGATCCATGATGGTGCTGCGCGCGAGGCGATACATGTAGCGCGCGTGCTGGCGGCCGCGCTGGCCTGATGCCTGTATGGTCGCTGTAGCGTCCGCCACCAAGCCGGCGACCGCGGGCCCGCTGCTGGCGGTAGACAATCTGCAGGTGCAGTTCGCCACGCCGCGCGGCGTGGTACGCGCGGTGCAGGGTGTCTCTTGGCAAGTCAGTGCCGGAGAGACGCTGGCACTGGTTGGTGAATCCGGTTGCGGCAAATCGGTATTGGCACTGGCGGTGATGCGCCTGCTGGCGCCGGCGGCGCAGGTCAGTGGTCGCATCCTGTTCGATAACCGCGATCTGCTGGCGTTGCCCGACGCGGAAATGCGCAAAATCCGCGGCCGTGATATCGCGATGGTGTTCCAGGACCCGATGAGTTCGCTGAATCCGGTGCTGGATATCGGTTACCAGATGGCCGAACCGCTGCGCATCCACCTCGGCATGAACGCGGAAGCAGCACGCGAGCGTTCGATTGAATTGCTGCAGCGGGTGGGTATCCCCGATGCGGCACGGCGCCTCAACCAGTATCCGCACCAGTTCTCCGGCGGCATGCGCCAGCGCGTGATGATCGCCATCGCTTTGGCCTGCAATCCGCGGCTGATCATCGCTGACGAACCCACCACCGCGCTCGACGTGACCATCCAGGCGCAGATCCTCGGACTGATGCAGGAGTTGTCGCGTGAGCTGGGCATCGCGCTGGTGATCATCACCCACAACCTCGGCGTCGTCGCGCGCTACGCCGATCGTGTCAGCGTGATGTACGCGGCACGCATGGCGGAGCAGGCTGCCGCCAAGGAATTGTTCGTAGAGCCGCTGCATCCGTACACCGCTGGCCTGCTGCGTTCGGTGCCACGTTTGGACCGACCGCGCGGTGCGCGACTCGAAACCATCGACGGCGCACCGCCGGATTTACTGAACCCGCCGCCCGGCTGTCGTTTTGCACCGCGCTGTGTCTTGCGCATCGATGCCTGCGTGCAGGCCTTGCCGGAGTTACTGGAGGTCGCGCCGCAACGCTGGTCGGCCTGCATACGTGCAGCGGAATTGTTGCAGCACGATACGGTACCTGAGTCATCAAGCGCGGCGGGTATCAGCAAAACACTGGATCACACATCGCCGCTGTTGCAGGTGCGCGGATTAAAAACCTATTTTGATATTAGTAAAGGCCAGCCAGCGCTGCGCGCCGTCGATGACCTGTCCTTCGACATAGCTCGCGGCGAAACCCTGGGCCTGGTCGGCGAGTCGGGCTGCGGCAAAACCACAGTCGGCCGCACGCTGCTGCGGCTGGAACAGGCCACCGCCGGACAGATCCTGTTCGACGGTATCGAAGTCACGCAGGCAACAGGGGAGGAACTGCAGCGTTACCGGCGCCAGGTGCAGGTGATTTTTCAGGATCCGTACAGCTCGCTGAATCCGCGCATGACCATCGGCCAGAGTATTGCCGAGCCGCTGCTGGTGTACAAACTGCAACCGGACGCCGCTACTGCGCAGGCGCGGGTACGCGAGTTGCTGAATCAGGTCGGCCTGTTCGATTACATGGCTGAGCGTTACCCGCACCAGCTATCGGGCGGGCAACGCCAGCGTGTGGGTATTGCACGGGCGCTCGCCTTGGAACCGTCATTCATCATATGCGACGAGCCGGTGTCGGCGCTCGATGTGTCGATCCAGGCGCAGATCATCAACCTGCTGGAAGACCTGCAGAAACAGCTGGGTTTGACGTATCTCTTTATCGCCCATGACCTCGCCGTGGTGCGCCACATCGCCGACCGCGTGATGGTGATGTATCTGGGTAAGGTCATGGAAATCGCCGACCGCGATGCGCTGTATGCGGAGCCGCTGCATCCGTACACACAGCTGTTGCTGGCGGCAGTGCCGATACCGGATCCGGCATTGGAGGCGCAGCGGGTGCGGTCGGTGTCTGCTGGTGAAGTGCCCGGCGGACCGATCACGCCATCAGGTTGTGTATTTCAGGCACGTTGTCCACTGGCAACGGCGAAATGCGGGGAGAGTGTGCCGCCGCTGCGTGAAATCAGGCCGGGTCATTACGCGGCCTGCCTGAAGTTGTCGGGGCCGGCGGACTTTTAATCTGAAGCTGATTGAGCGTGATCAACAAGTTATGGCCGTTACGTGGCGGGTTTATCTTGATCGGGATCGTTTTGCAACGTTCACTATCGGCCACAAGCCGTTCCTCAATTGTTAAAACGCATCGATCGAAATCTGCTCGTCGAACCATGGTGCCATATCACCCTTCTCAGGGTAACCAGGTGGACAGACATTCCTTGCCCGCTACTTTGGACTGATGCAAGCAACGCTGTTTGACGTTACCGATGGACGATGACGCCGACCACAATGGCCGCGTCGAGCAGGATCCAGCCAAGGCAGGCGATGTAGATGGTCTTGTCATGCTTCTGAATGCCATAGACAAACCACAGGCACGCAGAGAAAAGGTAGGAAACCCACGAGACGAGCGAGACGCCGCCGGCATCACGACCGAACCAAATGGTTATTACCTGAGGTATTGTCATCAACATGGTGAGAACTGAAAGAACCCTCAGAACTTTTTCCAGTCCAGTGACTGGCGGCGAGTCAGGCGATTTGGTAATGACCGCACAATCAGGGGGAACCATCGGCATGGCATTGACTTGATTGACGAAAAATCAATGCAGCGTGTTATACGTTCTGGATCTGCTTGTCGCTGCGGATGCTGCCAAAGTTGTCTATCGCGACGTGACGCCGCCCGTCGTCGTCGTACCAATCAAGCTTGTCTGGCTCCTCCGATTCGGTAATTTTGTGCGTGCCATCGCAGAACGGCAGCGTGGCGGAGAGCCCGCAACCACAGATAGACTTGGTTTCTTCACCGACAGTCGCTGCATAGGGGAGCTTACGAAAACGCTTTACGAGTCTGGCCATGATTGATTCCTTATCATCCATAGCGACTTCAAATACTCGATCAGATCGCCTTGTTCAGAGTCGTTCAGGCCGAGTCCGAAATTGCAGTCGTAATGCTTGATGACGTCTCGCATCGTGGTGAAGGGGCCGTCGTGATAGAGCCGCGCTGCTGATGCGTCCACAGACCTGCAATAACGGTTGGTAAAACCACTTCTTTAGGGCGGTCACTCGCGGGCAAAGCTCTTCGCAGTCATTTGGCCGTATAGCCAGCCGTCACCTCTTTTTTGTGGGCTGCGAAGGCGGAGAGAACTTCCCCCTTCTCGCGCGCTGGCACTTTGAAGAAGTCAAGGGTGCGCCCCAACTCAGCCGCGACCTCGTCGAATTCTTCTGGTGCGATCTTGAGGTTGCGATGCGCTTCCTCAAGCCCCAGCTTGGTTTTTCCCGGTCTTGTGGCATTAAATTTGAACGGCCCGCCCGTGATGTCACAGACCCACAAGGTGCGCATGAATTTCAGGCCAGGCAACCGTTTCAGATTGTCAGTGTGCCATTGCCTGAGGGCCGGGTTCTTCGAGGTTTTCCCTACGATCGGGTTGTTCACCAGCGCGTCGCTAAAATGGTCAACCACCGCCGCAATCGCGAAAACGCCGCCAAGCCGTTCGTAGAGAATCTTCTCGGTTGGTTGAGCTGCTTGCACCATAGATGTAGCGAGAAAAGCTGCCAGAGTTATTACTACCGCGATTGGTTTGATGAATGAACTTAGTGTTTTCATGGGTTGCCTCCGTCAGTTCTGTTTGTTTTTTGGCCGTGTGACTAAGCCGAAAAAATTAAGGCTGAATGGAGATTGACTGTCTGTACGCTAACGTACACATCAGCGAACGTCCCTCCCATGAGCCCGATAGATCGGAATGGGCCGATTTAGCACGTTCATATTTCCCCCACACCACCGTGAATTTCAAATCTTCAAATCAGCACGCACCGCCAGTTGATCGAGCCCCCTTTAAATTGGATTTCCGGAAAGCTGCCCTTGGCGGCCAACAGCAAAGGTTCGAAATCCTAAGCCCTTTTGCGTGCCACAGGATGCGACTGAAATGCCGCATCTGCTCAGCGCACGAACGTAGAGTGGAGATTAAACTTTCGCGAGCGTTGACTGCATTAGCGGTTGTGAGCGGGCCAGGCGCAACAAAAAAATACATCGGCTGTTGACCTGGTGCTCCTAAGCGCAATCAACAAGGTATGGCCGCGACCCAATCGGGGGGGGGGTGCCTGTGCGCACTTGCGCACTGGCACTATGTACGTCAACACACGGATTGGCGGAGTGGAATCGTGAATACTGAATGTCCGATGCGGCCGTGCGCAACGCCGTGCATTTAGCGCGCGTACGGCATGCGTCATAAACGAAGAGCCTGCAAAGGCAATCATGAATTTCGACAAACGGTACATGGCAGCTTTGGCGCTGACCGGGGGCGTTGTTGCCTTATGCGCTTATGTCACTCAGCGGCGCAATCTCCGGGTGAAAGCACGGGAACAACAAAACGCCCTCGAAGTCTGGGAAAACGAAGGCGGCATCGTGCGTGCGTCCACGCAGCAACCCGCGGAAGCCCATTGAGGCACGGAATCAGCAGAATTTTTTTGAGGTGCGAACGATGGTAAAAAAAGGTTTCAGTCGGGGTGTTGTCGATCTGGTGAAACGGGCGATTGGTGCGGTTATTGATCCGATGTCATCTGAAAAGCAAAAAGTCGCCATTCAACCCGGGAGCGATGGCGGATTGCGCCGCAGGAAAGCCAAGGTCAAAAAGCTTCCGGCGAAAAGGAAACGCGCCGCCCTCCTATAGGCCGCTTCAAGTCCGAAGCCGGGCGCGAGAGGCGATCCCGGGAGTGCGCAGGCCGCCTGACTCGAATCAGTCTTCCATGCAGACCCCGCGACGGCGGGGTTTTTCATGGTCTTTCGAACGGCAGCTATTATTCTGATCAGACTTCGCGCGTATACCGCCGCACCTTCGCTTCATCCACACGAATACCCAACCCCGGCCCGGTCGGCACGTTGACGAAGTCGCCATCCAGCCCGTAGCCCGGATAAGGCCAAAGGCCGCCATCCGGGGGATGCCGAACGCTGCTATTTCATTCCAACGCCATTCCCCGGATGGCGCTGCGCTTATCCGGGCTACGGAGCTAAAGCTTTAACGGATAACGTTCTAGACAACGTACCTGGCCAGTAACTGGGTTACTGCTGCAACCCAGCCGAAGCACAAAAAAATGAAAATATTGAACTTCATGGTCGCATCCCAGTCGTTCCAGAAGCGTCCTTTTAAGAGCGAGTAAAAATCGGGTGTAAACAGAAACCGGATTGTCTCTTCCAAAGATTCGAACTTTTCACCCCAAAATACTTTTGCGAGTGTCACGTAGACAGGAATACTGAGTATTCCAATCAATAGTAAAATTTTTGGGTGATCGAAAAATTGCATATAACTGCGTTAATTTTCGCGAGAAGGGGCGGAGTGGCGATTGAGGACCGGCTGCGTTTCTAATAAAAACAATCACGGATATCAATTTAATCTGATCGTTCAGACTTCCCGCGTATACCGCCGCACCTTCGCTTCATCCACACGAATACCCAACCCCGGCCCGGTCGGCACGTTGACGAAACCGCCATCCAGCGCAATGGGATCAGCAACCAGATCGTCGGACAGGTAGGGACTGG
>JAKFUS010000003.1 GCA_021732605.1 Betaproteobacteria bacterium
TAACACCAGCAGCGGTCGAAACTCTGAGGCTATTCAAGACTTGGTTCGGCTTTCTAGATAAATCAATAATAAAAGGGGAATGTGTCGTAGCAACAATTTGTGACTCGGAGCCACTCAGCTCATAGATCGTATCTCGCATTTGATTTGCGGCACTTGGATGCAAGTAAATTTCTGGCTCTTCGAAGCATACGATTAACGCTCTTTTATGTTTGTCTTCTTTTTTTGAAAGCCATTTTTGTCTAAACCGCAACATACCAAAAGCCGCAGCACGGACCATACCCGACCCTTGGCCGCTTACAGCGGTTCGCACATTACTCGACATCTCAACGCTAAAAGTTGGCTTCAAAGCCGTTTTTGGGTCATTCAGACTTGTGGTCGCATGAATTTTTGAGTCAGGAAACACACTAAGTAAGACCGCATTTAATTCACCAAGCATTTTTCCAAACTCAGATTCACTATCTTGTGGATCAAGCTCCTTTGCCAACTTATCTAAATACCCCTGCGCTTGTTTGTAGTTCTCAGAATCGTCTCTAACCCCCTCAAACAACTCGTTCAATGTCTTCCCAAGAACACCGGATGATCCACCCTCAATTTCTCCTATAGCTGTATCAGCTGGTATTAATAAGAATCTTGGCAACATTGAAAGCACAACCTGCGGAATGCCTCCCGGATTTTGAAACCATGCCTCAGTGTCTTTTAGTTTCCATATAGCATCTAGCTGTTCAAGTTTTTCAACTGCGCCTTTGCTTTGTCCTATCTTGGCCGCAAGGTCTGGGAATAATTCTCCCGCCGCTTCTTTTGGTACCCCTTTATCAACATAGTCCTGACCGGTCTTGCAATCCTTATACTGCTCAAGCAACTCGCGCTCTTTCGACTTGAACTCAACGACGACATCTTTCCCAAGTTCAAAAGTTTTCCTATAGGTAACAGACAAGCCGGAATCTTCTGCATTTACTGGTTTGTAATTTAAAACCCTCCCCTTAAATCCTCTCCAGTCCAGCGCTTCGTTGGGTAGGTTACGAAATTCCGCCTCAAACTTAATTTCGCTTACGGCTGGCTTTGTCTCACCGGTATCAACATCGATGGCTGAATAGTACTCATGACTGCCAATCGTTTTCTTAGGCGATAAAAGATATTCAATGGCTCGAAGTACTGTACTTTTTCCCGAATTGTTAGCGCCAATCAAAAAAGTCGCGTCCCCGAACAAAACCTCGGCATTCAATATTCTGCGGAAGCCAGCAATTTTTAATGAATAGAGTTTCATTAGAATCCCCTGTTTTACGTTGCCAATTTTGAAAGGCATTCGTAGACTAAATTGCAAAGCAGTATAGTCTCTGCGTTAAATCAATAAATGGGGTCAGTATAAATTTTCAAAAAGTTACACCGACCCTGCTTACCTTTCTAACGACCCCCCATCGCCTGGCCGATGCGCTCGCGCAGGCCATCGATGTCCTTGCGCTCGCCGCGCACACGGAAGTGCGCGCCCTCCGCGTCGGCCCGCTCCTCCAGCACCTGGCATTGCGCAAACAATTCGCCGCGCAGCTGCTGCGCCGACCAGGGCAGGAACAACTCGGCCTTGACCAGGCGCCGGCTGAAAAACGCAATGATCGTCTTGTGCAGCTTCGCCACGTCATCGCGGTCGACGGCGCTCAACACGATGCACTTGGGGTATTGCACGCGCAGGGCCTTGGTGCGTGCAGCCTGCGCCTTGGCATCGCCGACCTGATCGATCTTGTTGAACACACGCAGGCGCGGCACCTTGCCCGCATCGATTTCCTCGATCACCTTCTCGGTCACATCAATCTGGCGTTCGAACCCGGGGTCGCTGGCGTCGATCACGTGGAGCAGCAGCGACGCTTCGGCGGCTTCTTCCAGCGTCGACTTGAACGAGGCGACCAGGTCATGCGGCAGGTTCTTGATGAAACCCACCGTGTCACTCACCAGCACGCGCGGCACGCCCTCGGGCACCAGCGCACGCACGGTGGTGTCGAGCGTCGCAAACAGCTTGTTGGCAACCAGCACCTCGCTCCCGGTCAGCGCGCGCATCAGGGTGGACTTGCCGGCGTTGGTGTAGCCGATCAGCGCCACGCGCGCGAGGCCCTGGCTTTCCTGGCGCCGTGCACGTTGCACCTGGCGTTCGAGGTCGAGGGCCGTGATCTCCTGCTTCAGCTCCGCGATGCGGTCACGGATCTTGGCGCGGTCCGCCTCACCCGCACCTTCACCGGCACCGCGGCCACCGACACCGCTGCGCTGCCGCCCCTGCGGCCCGGCCAGCTTGGCCGCCTCGCGCAGGCGTGGCGCCAGGTACCGCAGACGGGCGATCTCCACCTGCGCCCGTGCTGCATTGGAACGCGCGTGGCGGTGGAAGATTTCGAGGATGACCATGGTGCGGTCGAGCACGTCACAGCCGATCTCGTTTTCCAGGTTGCGCGCCTGCGAGGGCGAAATGTCGTGGTCGACCAGGACGAATGCAGCCTGGCGGGTGTCGGACGCTGCCAATGCCTTGGCCGCCTCGCGCGCCGCGACGGCGCCATGGCGCGCGGCGCGTTTTTCCGGGCGTGTTTCCGGCCGCTTTGCCGACAACGGGTCCGCGCCCTGTTCCACATCAGGCGCTTCCCGCGGTTCATCGTCCGCGGTATCCGGCGCAGCCTCGCCCTGCACAAAACGGCGCAACTCCTCGCGCTTGCCGGTACCCAGGTAAGCCATCGAGTCAAAACTGGCGCGCTTTTGCGTGAATGTAGCCACCACCTCGAAGCCCAGCGTCTTGGCCAGTTCACGCAGTTCGTTCAACGAGGCTTGGAACTCCAGGTCGCTGACCCCTGTGAGCTGTACGGCAGCGACGACAGCGCGCTTCGGGATTAAATTGACGGCTTTGGACATGCGGGGGAGAGTGTTCCTGTGTGGTCGAGCGCGGATTCGAGAGCAGATAGTACGCCCAATGACCAGGCCCGAAGTGCATTTTCACAGCTTTGCGACTGTGCTCACGGACGCCTGCAATTAAAGGCCATTAAAGAATTAAAGGGGCCATGCACGATATATCTGGCGACACTGCGCGCCTAGTTCGTGGCCCGCCAGTCGTTGGCCTGTTTTTGCCGGCCTCCTTTTTGCATCACGCCCAAAGCCGTTACACTGCCCCGATCTTTTCATGCAGGATATTCCCTTGAGCGCTTCTTCCGTTGACGCTGCCGCGCCGGTCCGCATTCGCGAAATCAGCACCTTTGTTCTGGATGCGCCCATTGCAAAACCCGTCCGCAATTCCTGGCGGACGCTGACCTCGCGCAGCGCCCTGCTGATCCGCATCACCGATGACAGCGGCGCGCAGGGCTGGGGCGAGGTCTGGTGCAATTACCCGCCCCGCGGCGCGCATCACCGCGCCGATCTGATCAACCATGTGGCGGCGCCGATCATCACCGGTCGCGACTTCGACGGCCCGCAACAGGTGTTCAGCACGCTGGAAAAAGCGCTGCGCATTCCGTCAGTCACCGCCGGGGAACCCGGTCCGTTTGCGCAGATCACCGCCGGCATCGACAACGCGCTGTGGGATCTGGTGGCCAAACGCGCGGGCCAACCGCTCTGGCGGTACTTCGGCGGCGTGTCGCGTGTCGAGGTGTATGCCAGCGGCTTGAGCCCCGACGAGCCCGGCCCGCTCGCCGAGCAAGCCGTCAGGAACGGCTTCCGGGCAGTCAAACTCAAGATCGGCGTGGAATCCGCGGTCGACCTGAAAAACTCAGCCGACCTCCGCGCCATCCTCGGCCCTTCGGGCAAGCTGATGTACGACGCCAACCAGCGCTGGACCGTCGAACAGGCGGATAAAGAAATGCGCCGCTTCGCAGAATTCAAGCCCGAGTGGATGGAAGAACCGATTGCCGGGGACGAGCCGCTGAGTGCCTGGAAAACACTGGCCGCCACCAGCGTGCTGCCGCTGGCCGCCGGAGAAAACGGCCGCGGGCGCGCGACCTTCGACGGCTTTGTCGAGAGCGGCGTATTGCAGTACCTGCAACCCGACATGGGCAAATGGGGCGGATTCACCGAATGCCTGCCGCTGGGCCGCCGCGCCATCGCTGCGGGCATCCAATTCTGCCCGCACTGGCTGGGCAGCGCCGTCGGGTTGATGTCGTCGCTCAATCTGCTGGGCGCCGCCGGCGGGACGGGCTGGGGCGAGTTCGACGCGAATCCCAATCCGCTGCGCGAACGGCTGATGCCCGGCGACATCCGCGTATCTGATGGCTTCATTACACTGAGCCATTCACCGGGCATCGGCTTTACGCCGGACGCGGCGGTGCTGAAGGAATTCACGGCAAAATAATCGTCCGTCGCAGGACGGCAATGCAGAGGAGAACACCATGAAACGGAATTTCAGGATTCTGGCGGGGCTGCCAGCCCTTTGCCTGCTGGCCGCGACGCACGAGGCAGCGGCCCAGTCTTATCCGAGCAGGACCATCACCATTTCCATCGCAACCGCTGCGGGTTCAGCGCCTGATGCGATCATCCGCGCCATGGCGCAGAAGATGAACGAGGCCTGGAAGCAGCCGGTCATCGTCGAGAACCGCGCCACCGCGGGCGGCATCACCGCCGTGACCACGGTCACCAAGAGCCCGCCCGACGGCCACACACTGCTCGTGCACACGGCGGCGTTCACGATCGCGCCCGCCATGTACAAACTGCCCTACGACACGTTCCGGGATCTGCTGCCGGTGAGCATCATTGCCTATGTGCCGAACATGCTGGTCGCGCACCCGACGCTGCCCGTCAAAAACGTGAAGGAACTGATCGCGCTGGCGAAGGCGCGGGCGGGCGACCTGAACTACGCTTCCAGCGGCAGCGGCACACCGGCGCATCTGGCGGGAGAACTGTTCAAGTCGATGGCCGGCATCAACATCCTGCATGTTCCCTACAAGGGCAGTCCGCCGGCGCTGACGTCCGTGCTCTCCGGCGAGACGTCGATGCTGTTCAGCCCGGTCACCATCGCGATTCCGCACACCAAGTCGGGCAAACTGCGCGCGCTCGGCGTCACCACGGCCAAACGCTCCAAGCTGGTCCCGGACCTGCCGACCATCGGCGAATCGGGCCTGCCGGGATACGAAGTGACGCAGTGGTACGGCATGCAGGTGCCTGCGGGTACGCCGAAAGACGTCATCGCAAAAATCAACGGCGAAGTCGGAAAAATTCTGGCGATGCCCGACATCATCGACAAACTCGCGCTGCTGGGTGCCGAACCCGCGCCGAGCACGCCGGAGTTCATGACGGCCTACGTCAAATCCGAAGTCGAGAAGTGGGCGAAGGTCGTCAAGGCCTCGGGCGCCAAAGTGGACTGACCGCACGGCAACACGATTAAAGAAACGATCGTGGGAAGAACTCCGTTTCCTTTGGCTTGCGCATAGCTCAACGAATTAAAGGGGCGAGGCTCAGAATTCTGAATGCGCAGTAAAAGGCTGGTCACGTTTTCGATCGTCTTGTCCGCTGCTTGACGGCGCCATAGAGGCGCGCTCATGCTGTCCCCCGCGATTCAACCCATGGGGGAGTACAACAATGAAAAATAAATTAGCTTTCGCAGTGGCAATGCTGGTGGTCGCGTTGACGTTCACGGGCTGCGCACCCATGACGCCGGCGCAGGGCTGGACGACGCTGATCGACGGCACCACCGGCATGGAAAACTTTACCGTGTCAGGGAGCGCTGCCAACTGGCGCGCAGAAGACGGCGCGATCCAGGCGGACAAGACCAGCGGCAAGGGTGCCAGCGTGCTGATCACCAAGAAGAATTACCGCGACCTCGAGGTCTACGCCGAATTCTGGGCGGCTGACGACACCAACAGCGGCATCTACGTACGCGCCCCGGACCCCGCCAACGTCAATACGGCGTCGGGCGCCTACGAAATCCAGATCTGGGACAAGAACCCGATGCAGCACTACAGCACGGGGAGTTTAGTTAACGTCGCCGCGGTGAGCCCGATCTACAAGGCCGGCGGCCGCTGGAACACCTGCGAGATCTACGTGAAAGGTACCGAGATCACCGTCAAGCTGAACGGTGTGATCACCGCCAGCACGCCGTATGCCAAGACCCACGAGGGGCGCATCGGTCTGCAGTTCAACGCCGGGCCGATCAAGTTCCGCAAACTGCTGGTGCGGGAGTTGTGATCGGAATAATGGGGCTGGAGTCGCTGACCCCATTTTCAAAAATTAAAGGGGCCAGGCCCCTTTAATTCCCGCCTCACGAGGTCCTGAGTCACGTGCTTCTGAATCACGTGGTCATGTTGATCGGCGCTCCTACGGCCTTCCAGCCGGAGTGGCCCACCTTCATGTAGCTCGCATCAAACCCGGCCTCGCGCAAAGTGATCGCCGTCCGACAGCCGACGTGGAAACCGTAAGCGCAGTACACCACGACCGGCACATCCTTGCGCAGTTCGTTCATCCAATCGTCGACCCGTTCCGGATCGCGCCAAGCGACGCCGGCGGCGATATCCTGCTGGCGTGAGACAAAGTGTTTCGGTCGCGTGTCGATGACCTGCAGCGGCTTGCCGGCGGCCAGCATGTCCCTCACTTCCTCGACACCCATGCCGGGCAGGTCACCAAACTCTGGCTGCACGACCGGCCGCGGGGGCAACACCTTGCTCGCGTCTTCACAGCGATCCTGGACGGCCTGCCAGTCGATGTTGCGCAGGAAGGTATCGACGTAGGCCTTGGCGTTGGCGCCGAAATCGATGTGGTAGGCGTGTTCGAACATGTCGAGCGCAAGGATCGGCACACCACCGGCCACGGACTGGCTGTGTTCGGAGGCGTACTGGTTGATCAGGCGCCCGTCGCGGGGCATCCAGGTCAGCACCACCCAGCCGGAGCCGCCGCCGAGCGCATAACCCATCGCGGAAAACTGGGTACGCCACTGTTGCACCGAGCCGAAATTCCGCGCGAGCACGTCCGCCATCGATGGCGTCACCTTACCCTCGCCGCCCATGCTGGCGAAATAAAGCTCGTGCAGCAGCGTGGAATTCAGTGCAACGAGTTCCTCGCGTTTCAGTCCGTTGATGACATAGCCCGGCGTGCTGGCAAAATCGAGCTGCTCAAGCTGCTCGGTAATCGCGTTCAGGCGCCGCAGCGCTCCGCCATAGTTGTTTTCGTAGTGGCTCTCGATGAGCTTCAGCGAAAGACCGCTCAGCGTCCAGGGACGGCAGTGTATTTGTTTCAGTTGATAACGCACGGTAAATCCTCCAAGCACAAAGTTAAATTGCGCCGGGGCGGATTACGGGTGTGTGTCTGGGTGCCCGCATCCGTCACTCGACGTTTACAGGGTTGGACGGGGCACCGTCTTGGAGGGAGAAATCCCGGGGTCCTGTTGGCCCCCGCGGAAAGCATACGCGGGCGATCAGGGCAATTCAAGCCGTGTCATCAACCCTGTTTTTCAACACATGACGGTTGGGCGCGTACGCCCACGCGCCAAGGACTACTTACTGCGGCTGGTGCCCCGCAGCCTGCGCCACCTTCTTCCTCTTCGCGATTTCGGACTTGATCAGTGCCGCGTGTTCCGCCGGCGTGTTGCCGACAGGCTGTGCACCGCCGTCGATCAGTGACTGATAGTTCTTCGCATCGGAAATACATAACCATATGTTTTTATTGGTTTTTTGCAAGGCTGCGCAAGCTGGCTGATATCGCATCTGCCGAATCTTCAGTAGAAGGCCACTCCGCAATAATTCACCGTATAGTTTGAAGGCCGCGAAAACAACAACCCGGCCCCCCTGCGTTTGTCCTGTTGTCACTGCGAGAGGAGCATCACAATGACCGCATCAAAAGCATCGCTGCGTCTGGTCTCGCCGCATCTAGTCCCACTGATTTTGGTCCTGCTGCTGTGCGCCCCGCTTACCGGCCTGGCCCAGCAATACCCCGCCAAGCCGATTCGTATCGTCGTGCCATCCCCTGCCGGCAGCGCGGCTGACACGGTGACGCGCACGGTCGCCACCAAACTCGCCGAGCGCCTGGGCCAACAAGTCATCTCCGATCCCCGCCCCGGTGCCAGCGGCATTGTCGCCGCGGAAATTGTGCTGAAGGCGGCGCCCGACGGCTACACGCTGCTGGCCGCCTCGTCGGCGAGCCATGGCATCAACGTGAGCCTCTATCCGAAGCTCCCTTACGATGCCGTGCGCGACTGCGTGCCGGTGTCGCTGCTGGTGCAGATGCCGCTGGTGCTGACGCTGCACCCGACGGTGCCGGCGAAGAACCTGAAGGAGTTCATCGCGCTGGCCAGGGCGCGGCCCGGGCAGCTGAACTTTGCCTCTTCCGGCAGCGGCACCACCACGCACCTGGCCGGCGAGTTGCTGAAGTACATGGCCCGCATTGATTACCTGCATGTGCCGTACAAAGGCAGCCAGCAGGCGCTGGTTGATACCTTAAGCGGGCAGATGGCGATGAACATTGCACCGATACTGACCGCGCTGCCGCAGGTCAAGTCCGGACGTCTGCGCGCGATAGCGGTGACCACGGCGCAGCGCTCGACGACGGCACCCGACATTCCGACCGTGGCCGAAGCCGCCCTGCCGGGTTATGAGGCGACGCTGTGGTACGGCCTGTGCGCGCCCGCCGGCACTTCAACTGAAATCGTGAAGCGGCTGAATGGCGAAGTGGTGTCCGTCCTCGCGCTGGCGGAAGTACGCGAGTCGCTGAAGCAGCTGGGCGCGGACGCGGGCGGCAGCGGATCAGAGGCTTTCGGGACCTACATCAAATCCGAAATCGCGAAGTGGGCCACGGTGGTCAAGCTGTCCGGCGCGCAGCCCAACTGAGCGTCAGGGCTGTTTTGGCGGCCGAGAAAACAAAAACCCCTGCCCCCTGATTTTTTCTGCTGTGAACTGTGGGAGGAGAACCACAATGACTACCGCCAGTACTTCGCTGTGCCTGGCACTGCTGGCCTTTGCTTACTAGCTGCTCGCCACGACGCAGGGACACTCAATTTTCGACTAACCGCACAACCGGGAATTCACAATTCGTTTTGGGAGAAATAGCATGAAAATGCTTAACAAACTGCAAGCGTTATCAGTCATTAAAGAAATGTATGCCTTAACAAATCCTATTAAGCCTTTCGAGGCAAAGATTATTGGACACATTCTTCAAACGGATGAACCGCAACACGAATGGCGATTTAAGAGTCACATTTTTTGCGCAGGCTGTGGGAAAGAGCTTGGTGCCCTCGATAATTTTCTCAGCGCCTTGGAACATCATTCCCCGAGTTTCATGCACGAGTACCTTTACAAAGGCATGCATTCGCATGGGAAAGCCATATTCGATGAAAGTGGCATGCCGAGGATCCAGGTAGCCAAGCACCCAATCAACGTAACGTGTATCTCCTGCGGTGTAGTTCATTCCAGCGTTAGTGCGAGGGGGTGTGATATTTACTTTTACCAACGCCCTATAAAAGGAAGAAACGTAATTAGTATGTCTGAGTATTGGCACCAAAGATTGATGAACAATCTTTCTGCTGTTAACAAAGAAAAAAGTCGTCTCACGCAAATTACGCCCAAAAAGGAAGGGCGGCAGCGTTAAACTGTCAGAGGTAATAAATACGATGTAATGGCAAGCCGCGAGAACAAAAACCCGGCACCCCTGAGTTTGTCCCGCTGTCTTCTGCAGGAGGAGAACCACAATGACTGCCGCCAGAACATCGCTGTACCTGGCCCTGCTGGCTTTCGCGAATCTCGTCACGTTTCCGCTGCCAGCTACAGCGCAGAAATACCCCGAGCGCAACACCCGCCTGATCGTCGCCTTCCCGACCGGTGCCTCGCAGATACTCGGACTCCTGGTTGCGGAAAAACTCGGCGCAGCGCTCGGCCAGCCGGTGGTGCCTGATTTCCGGCCTGGCGCCGGCGGCAACCTCGCCGCGGAGCTTGCGGCCAGGGCGCCGAATGACGGTTACACGCTGCTGCTGACCAGTCCGTCGCTGGTGATCAGCCCCAGCCTCTACAAAAAACTCAACTACGACACGATGCGCGACTTTGCCGCGATCTCGCTGTTGTCGACGGTGCCCAATGTGTTTGTGATCCATCCTTCAGTGCCGGCGAAGAACATCAATGAGCTGATCAAGCTCGCCAAGGCCCATCCCGGAAAGATGAGTTTCGGCTCCGGCGGCGTCGGCTCTTCCAATCATCTCGCGGGTGAGCTGTTCAAATCACTGGCCAAGGTCGATATCCTGCATGTGCCGTACAAGGGTGCCAGCATCGCGTTGACTCACATCCTCGGCGGCGAAGCGGAGATGGTGATGGTGACCGTGCCTGCGACCATCCCCTTCATCAACAGCGGCCGGCTGCGCGGCCTGGCGGTGCTGGTGCCGGAGCGCATCCCGACAATCCCCAACGTGCCGACCACTGCTGAGGCCGGCATGCCGGAGCTGGTCATCAACACCTGGTACGGCCTCTTTGCACCGGCGGGCGTGCGGCCGGAGATCGTTCAGCGCATCAACAGCGAAGTGGTGAAGTTCATGCACGCGCCTGAAGTGAAATCTCTGCTCGCCAGGTCGGGCCTGGATCCGGCGACCAATACACCGGCCGAGTTCAGCGCTTTTCTGCGCGCCGACCTGGAGAAGTGGGCACGCGTGATCCGGGAGGCTAATATCCGCATGGAATAAAGCGTAAGCTGGGGTTGCCACGCGTACGGTCCTCTCTTTGGTTCGTTTGCGCGCCGGCCATAACAATAATTTCATCTGCCAGGGGAGTTCACGTGCGCGCCAGACCGATCCGCAGCCTTGTACTTGCAGCCGCTTTCAATCTCCCGCTGTTGATTGTGCCCATCGCCGCGCTGGGCCAGGCCAGATTCCCCGACAACCCGAAAACGGTTGCGGAATGCGACGGACCCGCGCTGCAGATGCGTGAGCTTCAAGACCAGATGTCAGCCCGGCATCGGCAACAATTCAAGGACACCGAGACGGCGGACCATGCCACCGGGGGTGACAGATACCGGGCGCTCGAGGACTTGATAAAAGTACATGGTGCTGAGGGTGACAAGCTGCGGCAGGAACACCGGGCGCTTGAACAAGCGTGCCGCACCGCGGCGCGCAAGAACGAACAGCTAGTCCAGCAAGCCCTGCGCGAGTTGAAGGAAGGCTACGCGAAAGCGAAGCGCGCCTACGAACAGGCGAAAGCCATGGTTGAAAGAATCCAGAACAGTCCGGCCGACGCCTACGCCAAGCGCAATGAGTCACACTCGCCCGAGCTTGAAAGCCAGATGAATACCGCGAAACAGTACATTCTGGATTTCCAGCCCAAATCGGAAATTGTCGGCGCCATCCAGGACGCCTCCTTTTTCCAGTTGAAGTCCGAAGTACAGCAGTTGAACGGCGATTTCGCAGGACTGGAGGCAACGATCCAGGGCATACGCTCCGATTCTGCCGCCAGCTCACCTTCAACTCCCCAGCCCGCCACCACCACAGTCACAACCGGTACCAGCGTGACCGAGATCGCAGAGAGCCTGCAACGCGGTGTCGGTCAGGCCGTGGGCTGGTTGAGCAGCGTTTTTTCCGGTAACCCGAGGCCTTCTACAGGCGGGTCCTCTGACAGCGCGGGTTCCAGCCCGTCACCGGCCGACCCTCCGGCACAGCCGCCTGCGTACAGCCCGGCCGCGGCGCCGCCACCCCGCGCGTTAACAGCGAGCGAGCAGTGCGCAGCCACCGCCCAGTCCTGCAATTCAGGTTGCATGGGAGTTGCGGCGCTGGGCTTGCTGTCCCTGTTTACGCGCAATAACGCAGCAGCCACCGAAGCCGGTAACCAGACCCAGTTATGCAGCAACCGTTGTGATGAAGCCAAAAGCACTTGCGAGCAACAGGCCAGCGGCCAGGGCGGCGCGGGTCAGCAGGGGGGGTCTGTTGCCGTCGCCGGGGGTGCCCGCGGGCTGCCGGTCGCCGAATGTCACCGCCAGGCCAACGCATCAGATCTGGGTAACAAACTCAATGCAATTCCGCGTAACGAGACTGTTTTGCAGCTGCGCGGGTCTATTTACAACCTGGATTTCCTGATCAGAACTTATACCCAATGCCTGCCCGATCGTGAAACGCAAAACGCCATTAACGGCTGGAAAACGCAACGCGAGCAGTCACTGCGGACTTGTCGACAGATCAGCTCCACTGACAACTGCCTGGTCTCGCCTTTCCGATAGTGCGCACGACGGCGGGTTCGTTTGACGCTAGTCCGGTCAGCAGCGGAGTTCAGCACTTTTCTTCGTGCCGATCTGGAGAGTGGGCGCGCGGGATCATGGGCGCCAAAATCCGCATGGATTAGTCGGTTTTGCACATCGCTTCGGTTAGACTCGCAATAAATCAACCGCGCCGGCACTGTAGTGGGTCAGCGGTCATGGGAGGAGTTCAATGCATACGCTGCCGCAATACACCGGGGTCGTTCTGCCCCGCTTTTTTGTGCGTGCCGGCCTGATCGTCGGCATTGTGCTGGCCATCGCCGGCTGCGCCACCACACCAGTGGCGCTGGAACAGGGCAGCCGCCCGATCGCGGGCTACCTTGATTATTCCCATGACAAGAACTCCGTGCTGTTCAACACCAGTGACCGCCATGCGCAGACGGTGTTCTTCGACACTTTCTATCCGTTTGATCCGTCGTTGCGTTACAACAACGCCGAGGCGATGGTGCGTTACGAACTGGAACACAAGCCGTTCATGCAGAACGGCGCGCTGATGGTGGCGCTGGGCGACTTGCGCAAATTGTACGCGCCCTTCTTCAGCTACACGGTGGATGCGGCCACACAACAGTTCGCAGTCAATCACCACTTTTTCCGCAAACACGTCGCCGCCGGTTCGGGTTCGCGCGCGCCGCGGATCGAATACACCAAGATCGACTGGCAGGGTCGCTATGCGCTGGCCAGCACGGCGGCGACGGTGTCATCCGCAACACATGTGACCACGACAAACCGCAACAGCATCGACACTTCAATCGTGGCGTCCTCCAGCGCGACGGCGGCCGTGATGCTGGATGCCGCTCCGGTGCAACGCGACGGAAAAATCTATGTGCCGCTGGCGAGCTTCATGCGTTCGCTGGGCAAGACCATCACCAACGACACTGCCGCCAGTGGTTATCTCGCGGTGAGCCACGTCGGGCCGGCTGACACTGCCAACGATCTGTTCAATCCGAAATACACGGGCCTCTACCCGAACACTCCGATCACCCCGGGCCGCGTCAAAACCATGAACGGGCTGCTCAGCGGCGAGATCAGCAAAGGCAATCTGTGGCTGGCCTACTACTTCGGCGACATCAAGGTGTTCAGCGGCAAGGTCGATGCCGACGGCAAGGACATCAACACGGCGATGAGCGTGGATCGCATCCTGCCCTATCGCCTGTACATACCGAAAAACCACAACCCGAATATGCCGAGCAAGTTCACTTTCATGCTGCACGGCGGCACCGGCAACGAAAACGCGCCTTTCGAACGGCCGAACGACCATTTGAAAAACCAGCCGTCGCCGATGCCCGGCATCGTCACCTTCGAGGACTATGCCGACCATTACAACTACATCGTGCTGTCGCCCAATGGCTGGACGCGCAACCCCGTCTGGGGCAGCGGCCCGGGTGAACAGGCCATGCTGCATACGCTGGAACTCGTTAAAAGCCGCTACAACATCGACGCCGACCGCATGTTCATCTTCGGCAATTCGGCAGGCGGCGCGGGTTCGATGAATTTTGTGCTGCGGCACGGCCGGCTGTTCAAGGCGATGGCACCGACGGCGCCCGGCGGCAGCAAGCCGTTTGCCGCGGACATGAAAGGCATCATCCTCGACATGCCGACGCTGCTGTCCTGTTTCACCGCGGACGTCACGGTGTTCTACGCCGGCACGGCCAAGGATTCCTGCCAGCCCTGGCATCAGGAGAACGTCAAAAACACCATGCGCAACCTGACACTGGTCAGCATCGACAACGGTCATCACTCCTATGGCCCGGCATCGCTGTACCAGTTGGCCTTTGATTTCTTCGAGCGCGTGCTCGACAAACGCCAGCCCGCGAACATCGGCGGCGTTCGTTTCTCCGCAGGTAAAACCACGGCGACGGTCACCACAGCCGGCGGCACGACATCAACAGTACAACTGAGCAGCGCGCCGCTCAGCCAGAGCGGTGTGCTGACCGTGGCGCTGGATGACCTCGCCAAAATCTACGGCCCTGCGGATTTCCGGGTGTATGACGTCCATGCCTACAACCGCACGCCGGCAGACCTGGTCTCGGTGAAAACCGTCACCTACAACAAGGTCGCGGTGAACATCAAACCCGGCGAACGCTTCCTGCGCGTGGGCGGCGCCATCCATGGCAACGACACCACGGGGCTGACCAACAAGGTGGCGGCGGATGATCCGCGCATCGACAAACGAACGCTGTCGGTGGCTGCGCAGAACGTGAACGGCAAACTTTATGTACCGGTGATCGAATTCATGCAACTGTTCGGAAGAACAGTCACTGTCGAATAAATCCCGTTGATCGACACCGGCAATCAGGAAGCGCTGCGGCGCATCTGCAAAGGATTAATACACTTCGTCGTGTGCCGCGCCATTTAACGTCGTCTGTGCAACATCGCTCCGCTACTCGACCTTCAGGCCGGCCGATTTGACCACGGGGCCGATCTTCGCGCTCTCATCCTGCACGAACTTGCGGAATTCTTCCGGTGAGTTGGTCACGATCTCCGCGCCCTGTATGGCCAGCGCAGTCTTGATTTCCGGCAGGCTCATGGTCTTGAGCAGCGCCGCACGCAGATTGTCGAGGATCGGCTTTGGCGTTGCCTTGGGTGCAAGCATGCCCTGCCATCCGCTGTAGCTGTAGCCCGGCACGGTTTCCGCAATAGCCGGCATATCGCCGAGCAACGGGCTGCGATTGGGCAAGGTGTGTGCGATCGCGCGCAGCCGTCCCGCTTTCACCAATGCCGTCACCGAAGGTGCCGGGTTGATCGACCAGTGTGATTCTCCTGCGGCCACCGCGGGGGTGCTGCCGCCACCCTTGTAGGGCACGTGCAGTGATTCGAATTTACCCGTCGACTGGAGCAGTACGCCGGCGAGATGGCTTTGCGAGCCCGCGCCGGCAGAGGCCATGTTGATCTGCCCCGGCTTAGACTTGGTCAGGTCGATGAGATCCTTCACCGACCTGACCGGCAGGGCCGGATTGACCACCAGCACGTTGGGCGTCACCGCGAACAACGACAGGAAGGCGTAATCGTTCAGCGGATCGTACGAGAGCTTCTTGTGGATGTGCGGCGCTATGGACATCGCAGCAGAGGAGGCGGAGATGATGGTGTAGCCGTCCGGATTGGCGGTTTTGGCGATTTCCATGCCGATGACGCCCCCCGCCCCGGAGCGGTTGTCCACCACGACCTGCTGGCCCAGCACCTCGCCCAGTTTGTTGGCGACGACGCGACCCAGGGTATCGGTCGAACTGCCTGGCGCGTTGGGCATCAGCATGCGAATGGGCCGGTTGGGATAGTTCTTGGCAGCGTCTGCTCCCATCGCCGGGGCGCCGGACACCGACAGTGCCAATGCGATTACGGGCGGGAAAAAATACTTGATGGTCATCGTTTCCTCCTGTTGTGATGATTGAGTATTTCCAACAACATGACAGCCTCGTGAGAGTCATGTTTTTTTCATTATTATAAAACTCTCGATAAGGCTACCACGCAATAATATGGGGAATGATAGGGGAACGGAGCCCGCACATCCGCATGGATTAAGCGTTACATGAGAGCTTGCGGTGCCGGGTTGCAAGGCCAAACCATCTCAAAAAAGCAGGCTCACTTTTCGTGCTGTGCCAGTGGGATGCCGACTTGAACCTGCTTTATTTATGATCAGGATCATCCTCTTGCGGAATTAATCAGCAAACCCTGTTGACGCGCCCCCGGCAAAGGCGTTAACTGGAACTGCTGCGGTGACCCGGTTCGGGATAGGTTCTCGAACTAACGATTGATCCGGTTTCTGCCTTGGTGTTTCGCTGTTGTGCGCGCCCCATGTTGCGGGTGTACCTGAAGCGAACTGGCGGCGACCACCTTCGACACTGTGTTTGAGGGGTATTCCGGGTCGGGTGGCCAAAGCAGGGTTGTGGCGCGAGTCGCGCCGCTCATATCCCCGCGGGGAGATCCAGGCGTTGCGTGTAGCCGAAAAAGGAGGTCAATCTATAGATGAATCTTCCGACAGTTTCACTCTGCGACCGGTAAAGACAACCGGCCTTGCGTCGCGGTAACGTGACGACCTCCAGCCACACCGGTGGCTGGCCCCTGGAGCCCTGCGACAATCTCGCGGGGCTTCGCATTTGCGGGACGCATTGGCGCAGCCCGGACCTTCGGCACGACAACGTCGCGGTTGAACCATGCAGCGGTCCCTGTTTGCCTTTCAGCGCATGTCGAGCAGCTCCGAAAGATTTTGCCAGCGTTTTTTCTTTCTCCTCCTTCGTCACTGATTCGTGGCCCGCCACCAGCGGCCTCGTCTCGCCGAACAGATTCACAACGCCTGCGCAGTCCTCATTCAATCGCGGTTCACAAACGTGATGAACACCGTGGCATGGATTGAGTCATTGGACAGCGTCATGTCGCCCCAAGGCGATACGCTTTATGCATCGAACCAACGTGCGCTTGCATCACGGACTGCGCATAAGGCGGCATAGCCCGGGCAATTGCCTAACTGACGCGTCCGCCACCGGTTCCGAACCGGCTCATTTGAGGGCGGTGTCAGCCCTGAGTTTCTCAACCGCGAGATCAACAAAACTCCTGACCTTTGTCGATCCGTACCGACCCTCCCGATGAATCACATGGATGGGGAGCGGCGCTTCCTCATACTCCGACAAAACCGTCTTGAGCTTCCCCGCCGCAAGTTCACCCGCCACCTGATAGGAAATCAGCCGCGTCAGTCCGAAGCCATCACTGGCGGCCTCAATCGCCCCGTCATTGGTATTCACCATAATGCGGGGATTGAGCTTGACGCCGACCTTTTGTTTGCCGTTGGCGAACGTCCATTCCGAACCGGCGGACACGGCAGTGGCGGCAATGATCGGGTGGTTCGCAAGGTCTGCCGGCGTTTTCGGGACACCATGCTTTTTGAGATACCCCGTAGAGGCGCAAATGACCCGCCGCACCTGGCCGACGCGGATCGCCCGTAATGTTGAATCGGGCAACTGGCCGATGCGGATGCCGACATCGAGGCCCTCATCCAGCAGATTGACCACCCGATCGACGAACAGCGCCGATACCGTGGTCTCCTTGTATGTACGCTGGTAGGCGGTAATGACCGGCATCACATACAGCTTGCCGAATAGCATCGGCGCGGTGACGGCGAGATGTCCACGCGGCGTGGCGTTGATGCCGGCCGCGGCCTCGTCGGCCTCGTCAGCCTCGTGCAGGATGCGCCGTGCATCCTCCAGGTAACGTGCGCCCGCATCGGTGGTCCGTACCAGACGAGTCGAGCGCGTCAGCAATCGCACCCCCAAACGTTCTTCAAGGAAGGCGACGGCGCGGGTCACCGCGGGCGGGGACATGCGCAGGCGGCGGCCTGCTGCTGCGAAGCTCTCCTCTTCGGCCACTGCGACAAACACCGCCATCTCATGGAAGCGATCCATACACTATTCCGTTAAGTGGAATTATGTATTTCATTCTACAGATATTCTTTCTTCAAGGGGAATTTGGCAAAGTGGCTCCGTCGACAACACGACGACTTCATCCAACCCTGAACAGGAGAATCCTCATGGCACGCATCAACATCGTTACCCCCGAGTCAGCCAACGCAGAACAGAAGGCCCTCTATGGCGCGATCCACGCCAAGCTCGGCATAGTCCCGAATTTCCTCAAAGTCTTTGCCAACTCGCCGGCTGCTCTCAAGGCCTTTCTCGGACTGCACGGCATCGCCGGCGATGGCTCGCTTGATGCGCAAACACGCGAACGCATCGCCCTCGCCCTGGCCCAGCAAAACAGCTGCGAGTATTGCCTGTCCGCGCATGCCGCGATCGGCCGCAAGGCGGGTCTGAACGGTGCCGAGATCGAAGCCAACCGTGCCGGCACCAGCCAGGATGCGAAAGCAGCCGTTGCCGTCAAGTTCGCCCGCTCGCTGGTTGCCAACATGGGCGAAATCACCACCGCCGAGTTGATCGAAATGCGTGATGCCGGTTACAGCGAATCCGACATCGTTGAAGTCATCACCCACGTCGGTATGAACATTCTCACCAACATGCTCGGCAAGGCCGGCCGTGTCGATATCGACTTCCCCAAAGTCGAATTGAAACGCGCCGCCTGATCAAAGCAACCCGCGCCGGGGGCCATGCCCCCGGCGACCAGGAGACTGACTCATGACCTATACCTTCGGCAAAATCGCCTTCACCCCAAACGTTCAAGCCGTCCAGGCGCGGATGGGCAGCCGTGACGCGTATCGGTCCGCCATACTGGGCGAAGCCGAAACCGTTGCGTTGGGCGTCCACGAAGTCGAATTCATCGAAGAGCGCGACAGTTTTTACCAAGGCACTGTCAGCGAGAACGGCTGGCCTTATGTGCAGCATCGCGGCGGCCCGACCGGTTTCCTGAAAGTGCTGGACGACCGGACGATCGGCTACGCGGATTTTTCCGGTAACCGCCAATACATATCGGTGGGCAATCTTGAAGGTGACAACCGGGTGAGCCTGTTCCTGATGGACTACGCCGCGCAACGGCGCCTGAAGATCCTGGGGCGCGCGCGACTGATTGATGAAGACACCGAACCGGCACTGATTGCCAGGCTTGAATCACCCGACTATCGGGCCCGAGTTGAGCGTGGTGTAGTCATCACGATTGAAGCGTTCGACTGGAATTGTCCGAAATACATCACGCCGCGATTCACTGAACGCGAGGTGAAGGCACTCATTGGCCGTTGGCAGCAGGACGTTGCCAAAAGCAAGCCGGCCCCCAAGGACTTCGAAGAAATCGGCAGCGGCCCGCTGAAGCTGATCGTCACCGGCATGCGCCAACTCACGCCGCAGGTGCGCGCCTGTGAATTGCAAGCACCGGATCGCGGCGATTTGCCACCCGTCACGGCCGGCGCACATGTCGTGGTCCCGGTTCGATTAGCTGACGGTTCGGTGGTGACACGTCAGTAATCGCTGGTCGTGCACCCGCAGCGTCGGGACATTTTCGAGATTGCCGTGCTGCGCGAGGACGCAGGGCGTGGCGGCTCGTCCGCGATCCATGACGCGTGGCAGATTGGAAAGCGGCTGGCGCTCGACCTTCCAGCCAACCAATTCCCGCGGCATGACGATGATCGCCCTGCCGTGCTGATCGCCGGCGGCATCGGTATTACCCCGATCAAGGCGATGGCGCAGACGCTCAAGGCACGGGGCAGTTCGTTCAAAATCCACTACAGCGGCCGGACCTCCGCCGACATGGCGTACCGGGATTGGCTGGCAATCGAGTTTCCGGAACAACTACAGCTCTATTTCACGCGTGCCGATGGCGGAAAGCACATCGATCAACATTCGGTGATGCGCTCTGCACCCGCGGATGCGCTGTTCTACGTCTGCGGGCCGGGCCGGTTGATCGAGGCAGCCAAGTCCGTCGCAGGCGAACCGGGTATTGCCGCCGAACGTCTGCAGTACGAAAGTTTCGATTGATCCGGGCGGAGCACGCTGAAATTGCAAGCATGGGTCTGCGCACCCGGCACCAACGATCAATGCTTTATTTCTTGATCGATCATGGTGCTTTCCAATTATCCGGGTCCGACGCTCCGCCAGAGCTGGAGGAACGGAGCTTGCAGGTTCCTCCACATGGCGGTCGGCAGCAACACAGTCAGCCCGACTGTCAACGCGAGCATTACTGCCGGACGGTAGCCTGACAGCGGAATCCATACGCCCTGCGCATCAAGCTTTGCCGCCACAGGCAGATTGACCAGCCATTCGACACGGCCTTGATGGGCGGGATCAAACAGCAGTTGCTCCTCACCCGTCAGCCTGAGTCGCCCGCACAGTGGCGCGCTTGCCTTGGCGCTTCGAATCTCCCCCCGCACCTGGTATTCCACAGCGCACGATAGCAGGACGCCTGCCCCGTCGCCCGGCAGCGGCTCCTTCAGCGCGATCGGTGTGTCGGGGCGATCGGGCAGCGGGTCAGCCTGCACACCCGGCGTACCCGCCGCGCGTTGCTGTTGTATGCGGCGCCCCTCGATCATTTCCGTGGTGGCTGTCTGCACTTGCCTGCGAAAGAGATAGAAACCCAGCCCAATTGAGCCGACAACGATGCAGGTTCCTGCCACCAATTGCGCAACGACCAGTCCGTCAAAGCCGGTCGCCTGCGCCTCGCTGCTTGAACCGCTGAAGTACATCGCGCCCCAGATCAGCACGAACATCAGCGCCATCAAAACAAAGGGAATAACAAAAAACAGGATGACCACCCTGGCAAGGCAACCCGTGCTCTTGTTCACCTGTGAACGTGCGGCGATTGCGGCCCAGTTGCCGAGAAAATCCCGATACGGCATTGCCGCAGACGGGCGATCCCAGCTCAGCCGGCAGCTCTGGATGCGGCCTGCGGCAAGGATGCCGTTACGCATCAGCCGCAATGTCGACAGTCTGCTGTAGAGCGCAAATGGCAGGTTTTTCAGGACGATAAAGATCAGCGGCGCAGCCAAAACAAAAGCAGCGATACCCACTCTTGGATCGGGATGTGTGATGGCGAAAACCTGCAGAAAACCCGCCGGCAGCAGATAGAGCAGGTGGCCGGTGACATCACGGTGGGTCAGCACCTCAAGCTGGAGTGACAGCGGGATTTCTCGCGGCAGGTCAGCGATGCGGGGTATTGACTCCTGTAAATTCCTGCTTGCAGCAGGTCTGTATTCATTCACCGGCGTTCGTTCAACGGATGTCGAGCAGTTCCGAAAGATTTTTCCACAGGATTTTTTCTTTTTCCTCTTTGGTCAGTGATTCGTGGCTCTGCAGCCACGCCACCGGCGACGGATGCCAGGGCACGAAGGGCCAGTCGCTACCCATCACCACGCGGTCGGCGCCGACGCGGTCGATCAGAAAGCGCAGCGCGGCTTCGTCGCCGGTCACGCTGTCGTAATAAAGCTGCTTCTGATACGCGCTCGGCGGTTTTGAAGTGCTGCGGGTCGACGGCCGGTCGTGCCAATTGCGGTCGAGCCGTCCCATCGCATAGCAAGCCGGTCCGCCGCCGTGGGCGATGCAGATTTTGAGATCGGGACATTTTTCGAGCACACCGCCGGCGAGCAGCACGGCCGTGACAATCGCGTCATCGAGGATCACGCCCAGGCTATTGTTGAGCCCGTGGCGCTTGATGCGATCCGAGAGGAAGTTGTTGCGCGGCTGCGGGTGGTAGAACAGCACAGCGCCCAGTTGCTCGGCCGCCTTGAAAAACGGCAGGAACTCGGGCTCATCCCATTGCTTGCCGTTGACGCTGGTGTCGAGTGACGCGCCTTTGAGGCCCAGTGTGGTGACGGCGCGTTCAAGTTCTGCAATCGCCAAGCCCACGTCCTGCACCGGCAGCGTCGCAAACCCGGCGAGGCGCCCGTTGCTGCGGCGCACTGTCGAGCCGAGCTCGTCATTAAAGTCGCGCGCCAGTGCCAGGCCCTGCGCCGGCTCGAGGTGATAACCGACGAAGGGCGTGTGGATGGAGAGTACCTGCACATCCACTTTTTGCGCGTCCATGTCTTTCAGGCGCTGTTCCAGCGTGTAGCGGATCTTGGGTGATGAGAATTCGGTGCGCTGACCGCAGGCGACCATGGTGCCGAAACCCTCGCCCGGCTCGTGCTTGAAACCGTGCCAGTCTTTTTTTTCTTCGATGGCGCGCCAAATCGAATCCGGGACGATATGGGCATGGATGTCTATTGTTTTCAAGGTTACGCCTCCACTTTGCTTTAAAAACCGGTGATTAAGGGGGATTGGAACAAACTATTTGGCAAGCTGCGAGAATATCAGCTTGCCCCTGCTGTCCAACTATGTCCTGACCGCGGCAAGGTATTGACGGATTGATGAACGACCGGATTGACTTATTCCGCAGCAAAAGCGATGGCGTGGTGATCCCCAGGATAGGGGTGATGATCGTGCTGTCGATGCTCGTGCACATCGCGGTCTTGTGGGAGCTGCCGCCGATCTCGGTCAATCTGCCGGGGATCGGTGAAACCCCCGATAAAAATCCCCAGTTGTCGATCCGGCTGGTCCCGCCGGGTCCCCCAGCGCTGGCTGACGCTGCGCCATCGCGACCAGCGCCCGAACCGGCACCGCAGCCGCCGGCTGCGCGACCGAAGGTGGCGCCGCGCCCGAAAGCCTCACCCCCGGTCATCGCGCTGAACCCGCCGAAGAGCACGCCATCACCCGCGCCTGTTACGCCGTCAGTCCCCGCACCCGCGGGCGACATGGCGTCCTACATCGAAGCGCAGCGTCGCGCCCGGGGCGAGTCCGAAAGTCCGGTTCCCGCAGCGGCTGAAAGTGCCGAAGCCCGCGCCAAACGCCTGGCCGCCGGCAATCTCGAGTCGACGCGCGAAACCGCTTTCGGCTACGACCCGAACCGGGGCGGCGGCGTGTTTCAGATTCAAAGCATGAGCCTGGATTACGCCGAATTCCTGTTCCAGGGCTGGAACAAGGACGTCGGCCGCAATACCAAACAGCTGATTGAGGTGCGCCGCGGCGCCAACAGCGATATCCGCATTGCAGTGGTTCGCAAGATGATTGCCATCATCCGCGAATACGAACGGGAGGAATTCCTGTGGCAATCTCGCCGCCTGGGACGCAGCATCACACTGTCGGCCCGTGCCCGCGATAACGCGGGGCTCGAGGAATTCATGATGCGGGAATTTTTCTTTGCGTCCAGCGCGGCGCAGCGCTAGCCTCCAAAAATAAACGGGGCCCGCAGGCCCCGTTTATTGGCTTGAAAAGATCTTTGCTGTTCGATACTTACTCGACCTTCGCCCCCGAAATCTTCACGGCTTTTGCCCACTTCTCGGTTTCCATGGCGTGAATTTTCCAGAACTCCGCCGGGGTGCCGATCAGCGGATCGCCGCCTAGCTCGGCCAGGCGTGCGCGCAGTTTCGGATCATTGAGGCCGGCGTTCATTTCCTTGTTGAGTCTGGCGATGATCGCGGGCGGCGTGCCTTTGGGTACGCTCATGCCAAACCAGGCGCTGGCTTCGAAGCCGGGGATGGTTTCGGCGATTGTCGGCACATCAGGCAGCGCGGCGCTGCGTTTGGCTGTGGTCACCCCCAGCGCGCGCAACGTGCCGCCTTTCACATGGCCGATCGACGACGGCATGTTGTCAAAAATCACCTGCACGTTGCGGCCTCCAACCAGTTCGATCAGCGCCGGGCCCGCGCCCTTGAACGGCACATGCAGCAGGTCGAGGCCGGTGGCGGCCTTGAACAGCTCGCCGGTCAGATGCACAGAGGTGCCGCTGCCCGATGACGCCAGGTTGACCTTGCCCGGATTCTTTTTCGCGTAGTCGATGAATTCCTGCACCGATTTCACCGGCAGATCCTTCGTGATCACCATCATGTTCGGCACGCGGACGATGCCGGCAACGCCTTCCATGTCGTTCAGGAATTTGAACGACAGCTTGGTATAGAGCGAGGCGTTGATTGCGTTCGCCGGGTTGACCAGGAATGCGGTGTGGCCGTCCGGCAGTGCCTTGATCGCGAGTTCAGTGCCGATGTTGTTGCCGGCACCCGGACGGTTGTCGATGACCACCTGCTGGTTCAACTGCTGCGACAGCCACTGCCCCATGATGCGGGCAAGGATGTCGGTGGTGCCGGCCGGCGGATACGGCACGATCCAGCGGATCGGGCGTGACGGGTATTTGTCGGCCTGCGCTGCGGCTTCGGCAGCCAGGCCGAGGAAGGTGGCGCCCATCAAGGCGAGCGCTGCGAGACGTGTTGTAACCATTCAATGACTCCTCCGGTGAGTGTGACGGCGAGTATTCTTGTTGCCGTCGATGCCACTATAGCCGTTGTCGGAGTGCTTGTGCACACTCGCTGCCGCCGCGTTTATGCCGCTGGCTTGGGCGCGCCCCTCTCGGTTATTCCGCTATTCCGCTCGAATCCCGCCTTCCTTGATCACGCGCCGCCACTGCTCGCTCTCGGCACTAATATGCGCAGTGAATTCCGCAGGGGTGGAGCCGATGCCCTCGGAACCGTCGGCGAGCAGGTGTTTCATCATTGTCGGCGCCTGTACCGCCTTGGTGGTCTCCGCGGCGATCCTGTTGATCACGGGTCTCGGCGTGTTCTTCGGCGCCATCAGACCATACCAGTTGACAACGACGACGCCGGGGACGCCCGCCTCGGCCATCGTCGGAATATCCGGCATCGCCGGTGCACGCTTGGCCGTTGACACCGCCAGCGCGCGCAGCCGCCCGCTCTTGATGTGGGGCTGGGCCGAGATGATGGTGGCAAACGACAGGCTGATGCGTCCGCTGACCAGATCGGCGTAGGCGGCACCCAGCCCCTTGTACGGGACGTGGGTCATTTTGGTGCCGGTGGCAATGCCCAGCAGTTCGGTGGTCATGTGGATCGGACTGCCGATGCCGGACGAGGCGTAGGTCAGCTTGTCTGGATTGGCCTTGGCGTATTTCACCAGTTCAAGCGCCGATTTGGCCGGCAATGAGGGATGCACGACCAGTACATAGCCCTGCGCGGTGACCTGTGACACCGGCGAAAAATCGCGCACCGGGTCGAGGCGGGATTTGTAGAGCAGCGGGTAGATCACGGTGGTGGCGCTGATCATCATCAGGGTATGACCATCCGCCGCCGCGTCAGCCATGATCTCCAGCGCCACCAGGCTGCCCGCGCCCGGACGGTTGTCGACAACAACGCTCTGCCCGAGCGCCTCGGTAAAACTCAGCGCGACGTTGCGCGTGACACTGTCCATGCCGCCGCCCGCCGCCAGCGGCACGATCACCCGCATCGGGCGCATCGGAAAATTCTGGGCGTGGGCCGCTGCCGTCAGCACTGCGAAAAGCAGCGCCAGCATGTTGATGCCGGTTTTGGTGTTCATGGAACTCCTTTGCTGCTGAATTATTATTAACGTCAGCGGAAAGATGCCACGGAACCACGGCCGCTCGCAACCCGCAAGACCGGCCAACTTAAACGTGTTTATTGACTGTGCCTCCAGTAGCCTTCCAGTCGATGTGGAAACCTTAGGCGCAAAACACCCGACCGGTTCGTTCCGCTGCACGCAATGTGCGGCACCGCACGGTAGCTTGTAGATGGATGGCGATAATCGAATTAACGAATCGAATTACCAAGCGAATAACCAAGCGAAGCAGCTATTCGAAGCAGCCAGTGGACTGAGCAGGCGCGAAATCATCGTTGTAATGTCTGTGATTATCCAGACATCGGGGGCGCCGCACCACCCGCCCCCGCGCCCTTAACCCTGTTTCATTCCTGCACTTTCCAACAATCCACCCCTCAATGGGAAACCACATGCAAATCCAGGTCCATACCGATCACAACATTGAAGGCCATGAAAAATTGATCCATTGGGTCGAGGCCGAGGTGAGCCATACCCTGGGTCACTTCAGCGATCACATCACGCGCGTTGAAGTGCACTTGAGCGATGAAAACAGCGGCAAGTCCGGGGGCCATGACAAGCGCTGCCTCATGGAAGCGCGGCTCGCCGCCCACCAGCCGGTTGCCGTAAGACACAATGCAGGATCGCTAGCCGCAGCGTTCAGCGGCGCCGCCGACAAGCTGAAGCGGTCTCTGGAAAGCACCCTCGGCCGGCTGAAGGATCACCACAGTCGTGACTCGATACGCGGCAATGACGGCGCAGACGAGTCGCAAACCGAGCAACCGATCGCACCATCCATCACCACCAAGGAAATGTAATGTCTGAATTTCAGATCGCAGTCATCGTCGGCAGCCTGCGCCGCGATTCATTCAACCGCAAACTGGCAAACGCGATGGTCCGGCTCGCGCCTGCGGACTTCACCCTCAAACAGATCCAGATCGGGGACCTGCCGCTGTACAACCAGGACGACGATGCAAACCCGGCGGCGGCGGTGCTGAGACTCAAGTCGGAGATTGTGCAATCCCAGGGCTTGCTCTTCGTGACCCCCGAATACAACCGCTCGATCCCCGGTGTGCTGAAGAACGCCATCGACCACGCCTCCCGTCCCTACGGAAAAAGCGTATGGGCAGGCAAGCCTGCGGGGGTGATCGGTGTTTCAGTCGGCGCCATCGGCACGTCGATGGCACAACAGCATCTGCGCAACATCCTCGCCTATCTGGATGTGCCGACCCTGGCACAACCCGAGGCCTTCATCCAGGCCAAGGATGACTTGTTCGATGCCAGCGGCAACGTCGGTCCGGCCAGCGTCGTGTTCATGCAGGAATGGATGACGGCCTACGCGGCGTGGGTGCGCTTGTTCGCGGCCTAGCACTTGCCATGCCGGAGTTGATTCCGCGCAAAAGAAAACGGGGCTCTTTGGCCCCGTTTTTCAAACCCCTCCTTTGATATTCACGCGCTCTGCAACGCCTCAAGCTCCAACACCGGCTCTTCACTCTTCACGCGATTCTTCTGCAGCCGAGCATCCACCAGTTCGACAATTCCTTCCAGCACCGCGCATTCCGTGCCGCACTGCCAGGCAATGCGCTGCACCAGACTGTCGACCCGCTCGATGTGCTCCGCGCCGCCGAACAGCGCGCGTGCCGCCGAGGACGGCTTGCCCAGTCCTGCGGCCGCCTTTGCATATTTCTCGAACGGCACCAGATCTCCGCCATCAGCACCCAGCGTCATGCACAGACCGACCGCCCATTCGTAGACGCGGCGCGACAGGTCGAGATTGCCGTGTACCGCGTCGCGGATCGGAATCATGTCGTGCGCACGGACGCAGCGGTAGTTGCCAGCGATCAGCATCGGCCATTTGGCCAGCGGCACGAAGACGGAGTCGTGCACCTTGAGCTTGACCGGGATTTCTATCGTGGTGCCGTCCACGCTGAAACGCGCGGCGTCGATGTCGGCTTCGAGTTGACGCAGGATGGCGTTGTGCTCATCCGACTCGAAACGCGCCGCCTTGAAATTGGTCGGCAGGCCCACCTGCAACACGTTCTTCGCGGATTCCGGGGGGCGGAACGCCTGTGGGTCGGGGCTCGCCAGCGTGATCAGCGCGGGATCGAAGCCTTCCCACACCGAAGGATCGGTGTAACTGCCCTTCAACGCATCGACCGCCAGCCCGGGCAGACGACGCAGGTAGGGGAGCGGCGGCATGTTCATGATGGCGAGGCAGGGTTTGCGCGAGCGGGCGATGCGGCGCATCAACCCACGCACCCCCTGGCTGCCATACTGGGGCTCCTGCATGCCGAGCACGATCAGGTCGTAAGCGGCGGGGTCCACTGCGTCGGGGGTGGTCGCGCTGAGCACGCCGGGCAGGTCGCGGGAGGCGATCTCGACCGGCAAGGGCTGGTCGCGCAGCGGAAAACGAACGCGGGTGCCCTCGCGGCTGATCAGGCGGGCGGTGGGTGCGGTGCACACCAGCGAGACGCGATGGCCTGCCATCAGCAGCTTGGTGCCGAGCAGCGAACCGTAGGACGCGCCCAGTATCAGAATGTTGTATTGCATGTGAATCTCCTTCAGTGACTAGTCTGGTTACGGCCTCAGCCTTGCCGTCTTGCAGTGCATCATAGATAGAAACTGTGAAAAATTTGACAATAGAAATTTCACAATGTTAATTTCACACATATTGAGGTTTCAGCATCGGCTTTCACAAGCTTGTTTCACAACGAGGGTCACCGCCGCCATGAGCCAGCACACCCGACAGAGCCACTTCCTCGGCACCAAGCTGCGCGCGCTGCGTAAACGGAACGGCCTCACGCTGGAAGAACTGTCAGCGCGCTGCACCCAGCAGGATCCGCAGAAAGCGCCGTCGGTTTCCTACCTGAGCATGATCGAGAGCGGCAAACGCGTACCCTCGGCCGAAGTGCTGGATCTGTTATCTGCCGTGTTCCAGCGCGAGCCGCGCTGGTTTCTCGACAACAATCCGGAAACCGAAGCCGCAGTCCCCCAGCAGCGCAGCGGTGGCGCGGCGGCCGTGCCGCTGGAGCCGGCGTTCCTGTTCTCGAAGGAGCTGCTGCAGGCGGCGATCCCCGAACTGCTCGCGCAGACCGGCACTACCGGACAGCAGTTCGCGCACCTGCTGATCCGCTCGCACCAGGAGATGTCGCGCAACGATTTTCCCGACCTCGAACGCGCCGCAGAGAACATCGGCCAGCGCAAATTCCCGCTCGACGTCGAGGACCTGATGAAGCTGTGCCGCCACCATGGCCTGAAGCTGCACTGGTTCGAGCGCAAGCCCGTGCTCGCACGCGACAAGGATCGCGAGCTGCGCAGCATGGTGCGCTCGTTCTACGAGACGCCGAACACGATCTATCTCAACCGCGCCCTGGAATCCGATCCGGCGCGGCTCAAGTTCGACATCGCCTCCCACCTCGGCCACAAGATCCTGCACGATGGCGACGGCCTGAAAGCGGCGCACGCCACCGGCGGCGAGATGGGCGGCAGCCCCGAAGGCAGTGCCAGCGCCGGCATGAGCCCGCAGGATGTGCTGCACGCATGGCGCGATTTCGAGTGCAGTTTTTTTGCCGGTGCGCTGCTGTGTCCCAAGGTGCCGTTCCGGCGCTTTCTCACGCGCGAGTCCTACCGCGTCGAAGCCGGGGAAAAGATCGAGCTCACGCCGGCGGCCGTGATGCGGCGCATGACCAAGGTGTCGCCCTATCCGTACTGGCATTTCTTTGACGCCTATCCGCCCGGATTTCTGCGCGCGGTGTACCGCGGCAACGGCATCCCGCTGCCCTGGGGCAACATGGCGCAGGTGAGTGACCCCTGCCCGAACTGGGCGGTGTTCAGGATGCTCGATGAAACCCGCGGCGCGGACCGCGGCTCGCAGATTTCAGTGCTGCGCGACGGCAACCAGTCGCTGCTCTACTGCTGCCACTCGCGGCGCACCGCGGACATGGCCGGCAATCCGCATGTGTTGTCGGTCGGCGTCGATCTGGTGCCGGCACTGCGTTCACATACGACCGATGCCGACAGCCTCGTCGCGGAAATCACCGAAGAATGTGTAAGCCATCGCGGTCAGGGCAAAATTCCCGCTGCGGCCGCCGAGGCGATTCGCGCCGTGGCACGGGTGCTGAACATCGCCTGGATCGAGGATGCGCTGCTGCGCCCCGCCCGCGTGATCTGCCCGCGCAGCAGCAATTGCCCGCGCACGGAACACTGCAACGGTGTCGGAAACTCGCGCGCCCGCGAGATCACCGACGTGCGCGAGGAAATCATCCATGAGTCCCGGCGCAAGCGCTGACGGCAGGCGGGCTGATTTCCCTACCGGGTTATTCGATTACAACGATCGGCATCGGCTTGGTCATCGGTGATAGCATAAGGTTGCCACTCAAAAGTGGGGTATCTGCCCGATCATCAACGGCCCGGGTAGAGACAACAAAAACAATATCATTAGGAGGAGACATGACCATGAAAGCAGGCAGCATCAGCACGCTGGCGCCGTTGGCGTCGCGCAGAGTCGAAGCAGCGCACGGTGTAAGCGCCTGGAAATTGGAACCGGTGCACACTGCGCGCACCTGGAGGCGGCAATGGATATCCTCGCTGCAGTGGTTCGGCATGTTGTTCCTGGTCGCGGGCCTGACGGCTCCGGGCTGGGCGCAGCAGTCCTATCCGAACCGACCGCTCCGGCTGGTGCTGCCGTTCCCGCCGGGAGGCTCCACCGACATCCTGGGACGCGTCGTCGCGCAAAGCCTGAGCGAACGCTTCGGACAGCCCGTCATCGCGGACAACCGTCCCGGCCTCGGCGGTTATTACGGACTCGAGATGGCGTCCAAGGCGAATCCCGACGGCTACACGATCACCATTGCCTCGCTGGTTTATGCCAGCGGACCCTCGGTCTACCGGAAAATGAAATTCAGCCCGGTGCGCGACCTTGTTCCGATCGGCCAACTCTCGGAAGCACCGAACCTGGTGGCGGTGAATCCCGGTGTGCCGGCGAAATCGCTGAAGGAACTCGTGGATCACGTCAGGGCGAACCCGAACAAACTGCATTACGCCACCAGCGGCGTCGGCTCTACGCTCCATCTCTCGGCGGCCATGCTGAACAGCATCACCAAGATGGACATGGTGCACGTGCCGTACAAGGGCGGCGGCGGTCCTGCGATGACTGCTGTTCTGGGTGGCGAGGTTCAGGTCATCGTGCTCGGACCGGCCGCGGTGCCTCACGTGCTGTCGGGCAAGGCGCGCGGGCTTGCCGTGCTGGGCGATCAGCGCTGGTCGCTGGTGCCCAACGTGCCGACGGCAAAGGAGCAGGGTTTCGACGTGGTGGTGACCGGCTGGCACGGACTGATGGCTCCCGCCGGCACGCCGCGCGTGATCATCGATCGCATCAACAAGGAATGGGTGCAGACCGCATCGCTGCCTGACACTCAGGAGCGGCTGAGAAAACTCGGATTTGAGGCGCGCCCGGGAACCCCCAAGCAGTTCGAGACCTTTCTCAAAACGGAAACAGAACGCTGGGCACGGCTGATCAAGGAAATCAAAATGCCGGCGGCCGACGAGTAACGGCAGGCATATGAAACTGCGCAGCGTTGAACTGGCCGTACCGCAGGCGGACGAAGCAGCCGCGTTCCTGGAAACACTCTGGGGTTTGCTTCCGGCCGGCACGCACGGAAAAACGCGGTTTTTCCGCGGCACCGGTGCCCATCCTTACATCATGGCGATTCAGTCCGCCGCCGCACCCGCGGTGCACGCGATCGAGTTCTCCGGCGCGCCCGGTGAAATCGAGCAGATGCAGCAGCGGGTGCGCCGCGCCAAGGTGCCGGTGAAAACATTCTCTGAGCTCGACGCGCCGGGCGGCGGCCAGGGTTTTATCGTCCAGGGCCCCGAAGCGCAGGCCTACCGTTTTGTCGCCGAGCCGGCGCCGGCACCTGCCTTGCCCGCCGAGCGCGACAAGCCGGTCCAGATCACCCACGCGGTGATGAACGCGATCGATGTGGCGGCCAGCGATCGTTTTGCGGTCGAGGTGCTGGGCTTCAAGGTGTCGGACCGCACACGCGCGATGACCTTCGTGCGCTGCAATCAAAAGCATCACGCTCTGGCTTATGCGCACGCGGATGTGTCCTCGCTCAATCACATCGCGTTCGAGATGAACGACTGCGACGGCGTGATGCGCGGGATCACCCGCATGCGGGATGCGGGATTCGATGTGGTGTGGGGACCGGGCCGGCACGGGCCCGGCAACAATGTTTTCGGCTACTTCATCGCGCCATTTGGCGGCGTCATCGAGTACACCGCGGAAATCCAGGAGGTCACCGACGACTACAAGGTCGGTGCACCGGAGGACTGGAAATGGCCGCCCGGACGTACTGATCAATGGGGGCTTTCACAAAAAGACATGGCCCGGATCACCGGTCCCGAGCGCAGGTTCCGCTTCCCGTCCGCGCTGGGGCAATAGAGGTCGGCTACTTTTTTATTTGCCGTATTCCTCGAACTTCGGCATCGCCGGCGTTTCGACATACCACGCCGCCTTGGATGCCCAGAATATGCTGCTGTCGGGTTTGAGGTCGGGGGCCGCGTCCAGCACACCCGCCGGGATCAGCATGTTTTCCGTGCCGGGGATTTTGTGCGGCATGCGCGTGCCACACTGGGTGCAGAAGCTCACCGCAAAACGTTTTGCTCCCGGCAAATCAAATCGTTTGACCAGTGATTCGCCGGTCAGCCATTTGAACTGGCGCTCCGGCAGAAACAGGTTGGCGGCATGCGCGCCGCCGGTGGCCTTCTGACAGCGGTTGCAGTGGCAATAGCGGAACGCCGTTGACGGCGGTTTGATCTCGAAACGAACTGCTCCGCACAGACAGCTTCCTGCAACGCTTTCCGGCTGTGACATGATTTCTCCTTTTGTTTGTCAGGTGGTGAGCACAGTAACGATTAAATCCATCCGTCATTAAGAGACGGGGGACAGCGCCTATACTGCTGTAAAAATTGCGCTACCCCTGTGCCGCATCACGGTCATTATAAATAGCTGTTTACAATCAAATACTTATATAACATCATACTCTAAACCCGATTTTCCCCAAACGGACTTCAATCATGGATACATCCATCGTTCACGGCATTCAGGCGGCGGTCGCACCCGTGTTCATGCTTACCGCAGTGGCTGCGATGATCGGCGCGCTGGCCACCCGGCTGTCGCGCATCATCGACCGCGCGCGCTGGATCGAGGAACGGCTTGATCTGCAGCGCTTCAAAAATGAACAAGCCGCGTATTGGGAGCTGCGGCGGCTGGGCCTGCGCGGGAGCGTGGTCAACGTGTCGATCGGCTTTCTGGTGCTCTGCGCGCTGTTCATCGGGGCCACGGTGGCGGGGTTGTTCCTGGAGGTCACCATGGATTCCATCCGGGACGAGTTTGTGCGCTGGTGCTTTCTCGGCGGCATCCTCTGTTTCTCGCTTGCGCTGATCTGTTTCCTCGCCGAAACACTGCTCGCCACCCATACGCTGCGCTTTGCCAAATTATCAGCGGGCGCGCGATTGCCACTGGAGCGGGCGTCGACATCGAACGAAGAAACACGGCGCTAGCGGGAGACTGCCCCGGCTAAAGCTTCCCGCCCGGCTGGTCGAGCGCCTTTTCGATCAGACGCCCAATCAGCCAATTACAGGCCTCGTCGACCGAGTCCGTGCGGTGTACGAGCTCCACATCGGCGGCATCAATGGTGCCGTGGCGCACCAGCGCGTCAAAGTTGATCACTTCGTTCCAGTAGTCGCTTCCGAACAATACGATGGGCATGGGTTTGGTCAGGCGTTTGGTCTGCTTCAGAGTCAGCATTTCGAACAGTTCATCGAGCGTGCCGTAGCCGCCCGGGAACACGATCAACGCCTTGGCCATGTAAGCCAGCCAGAATTTGCGCATGAAAAAGTAATGGAAATGAAACGCCAGTTCGCGCGTGACATGCGGATTGACGCCTTCTTCGCGAGGCAGCGAAATGGTCAGCCCGACGTTGCGGCCGTGGGCTTCCGAAGCGCCGCGATTGGCGGCTTCCATGATGCCCGGCCCGCCGCCAGTGCAAACCACAAAACGGCGCAGATGCTCCGGGCCCAGTTCCTTTGACCATGTCGTCAGCCGGAACGCCAGTTCGCGCGCCGCCTCGTAATATTTAGAACCCGGCGGCAGCCGCGCTGAACCGAAAAACACGATGGTGTCTTCCACGCCTTCAGCCTCAAGCCGGCTTTGCGGTTCGAGATATTCCGCAAGAATACGCAGTGCACGCGCATCCGGGCTGTCCATAAAATCGGGGTTAAGGTAGGCCTTGGTCGGTTTCAATGATGAACTCCTGCAATAGGGTGAATCCCCGGCAAGGTTGCCGGACCACGCCCAAAGTTTGACATGCCTCCTTGGTGGTGACACCGGACTTGGCGTTTATAATCTCTCCATCCCGTTTACAACCACCCTTGGCCCATCTCCTTGAGCTCCGATACCCCCAAGCCTAACCCCAAAGCGCAGATCGACGCACTGTTGCTCAACCTTCCCGGTGTCAGCGCCCGCAAAATTAACGGTCTCGATGCCTATTTCGTCAGCGACAAAATGTTTGCCTGCATCAGCGGCGGCAGCGTCGGTATACGCCTCGCCGCTGCAGTCGCGACGGAGTTGCATTTTTCGCGCGACCACATCAGTCCGTTCCAACCCGGCGGCATTGCGGCCACACGGGAATGGATACAGATCGACCGAGCCGATGCCGCCGATTACGCGAAAGACCTGGAGTTGTTCCAGGCGTCGCTCGATTTTGTGAAAACATCCCGCTCCCGCTAGTCCGGCAGGGATTGCCGTCGCAACAGGCAATCCGTAGTACTAAATCAGTAATACTTTACATCGTGCTCCTTGATCACTTTGGCCCACAGTGCCGTCTCTTCCACCACGTACTTCTGGAATGCGGCCGGTGACTGGCTGAGTGCGACCGGTATCCTCGCCTTGGCAAACAGGTCGCGCGTCTGCGGACGCTCGGTCACCTTGACGGTCGCCGCATAGAGCTTGTCAACTGTGGCGCGTGGCGTTGCCGCGGGCAGGAACAGCCCGATCCAGATATGGCCGCGGATATCCGGGAACCCGACTTCGGCCGTCGTCGGCACCGTGTTGAGTTCGGTCAGCCGTTCCTTGGCAGTCGTCGCGTAAGCCTTCATCCTGCCGCCGAGCACATAGGGCGTGGCCGTCGCAGCATTGGTGAAATAAAAATGGATTTCGCCGCCCAGTACCGCGGTAATCGTGTCACCCGCGCCTTTGGTCGGCACATGCAGCATCGTAATGCCGGCCTGTGACATGAAGCGCAGCATGTCGAGATGTGAATAGGCCCCGATCGGGTTGGAGTAATTGAGCTGTCCCGGGCGCGCTTTGGCATACGCGATCAGTTCCTTGAAATCTTTGGGCGGGAAAGCCGTCCGCGCCACCAGCAGATTGGGGATCGTGCTCAGTATGGTGACACCGGTGAGATCTTTCACTGCGTTGTACTTCAGTATCGAGGCAAACCCGGTCGGGTTGATGGCATTGGTCGATACATTACCTACAAGCAGGGTATGACCGTCCGGCTGCGCACCGACCACGATTTCAGTACCGAGATTTCCGGATGCCCCCGCGCGGTTGTCCACCACAAAAGCCTGCCCGAGTTCCTCATACAGCGCGGGCGCGAGTATGCGTGCAATCAGGTCATTGGCGCCGCCAGGCGCAAAGGGCACGACCATTCGCACCGTTTTCGTCGGCCAGCTTTTCGCTTTGGAATCAGCACTGTGAACAACACCCTGCATCAACAACAACGCGCCTGCCAGCACAACGCATCCGCCGCACTTGCCAAACTTGCAGTACTTCCGCATGACTTACTCCTCCGTGTTGGGAAACGAGTCGCCTGCAGGCGCAGACTTGAAGTCCATCTTCTGGCAAGCTGACCAAGGAAAGCATACTTGGTTTAGGATGACCGCATCGCATGAACATCATTCCCCATAGTCGATGGCTGTTCATGGCCTGGCTGGTACTGGCCAGTTGTGCCCTGCCGCCGGACGCCCGCGCACAATCGTCGCGGCCCACGGCTTTCAGTGATCTGCAGAAACAGTTGCTGGATCAGGACGCCAGTATCAATCGCTTCCGCCAGCGCGGCCCCTTTGCGGTGACCGTGCGACAAGACCGCGAACTCCGCCCGACCGCCAAGGAACGCATACTTGCGGATGTTTATCTGGCCTCGCCTGCGGAAAAAGCGCCGCTGGTGATTTTTCTGCATGGTCATGACTGCTCAAAGGAAGCGCATGCCAAACAGGCCGCGCACGTCGCCTCCTGGGGCATGCATGCAGTGTCTCTGCAGTTGGCCAAATCCGGGCCGTGGGACGTCAATGCCAGAGCCCTGGCGCGGATCGTCAATCTGATCCGTCGCTCACCGGGCGTCATCGACAGCCGTATCGATGTGACCCGCATCATCCTCGTCGGCCATTCGTTTGGCGGCCACGCGGTGGCCATCGCGATGGCACAGGATGCGCCCATCGCCGGCGGCATCCTGCTCGACCCCGCCTATTTCGGCCGGGCCACACCGGAATTTCTCTACAAGATCAAAAAACCGGTGATGGTGCTGGGTGCCGATGAAATCCTCCACCCGGTACGTCGCCGCGAATATTTTTACGATTACATCCAGAGTGATATTGCCGAAGTCTCGATCAAGGATGCGACCCATGAGGATGCGCAGTTTCCCTCGGAGACTTCACTGCAGAATGGCGGTGTTGATGCGGATACGGCGGAAGAACGGCAGCTCACCTTTGTAAGCGGCATTACCGCGACCGCCTTCAGTCTGTCGGCAACCCGCGGGCTGGACTACGCCTGGTCCAGCCTGCTTGAGATGGTCGACAGCGGAAAAATATTCAATCCGAAAAAGAAATGACCCGGTAGTCGGCCAGTTTTTTTAACCTGGGCATCCCGATGCTGCGGCGTGAAATTTTCACCGGCGGCATACGGCAATCAGTTCACGCCTTGATCCATCCACCGGACGATGAACTCAACCGCCGCACGCTCATCCTCAACATCAAAGATATTTTCGCTCACCCGATCATCGCAGGTATCCACGACATTAACCTGACGCATGGCGCATTCGGCCTTGCGCCAGGCGATGGGCGGTTGGGGTAATTTTGTGAGGTGCGGGATGCGTACCATGGCTTTCATACTGCGGGAGGAATGTCGGTATTGCGCAGCATGCGCCCGAATTCGGCACCTCTATGTGCGTAAGCATACATAGTCATTGCAATTCCCGAAATAATCCGTTGAACCGGCGTTTTGTGTGGTGACGCGCCGCTCAACCACGCCCCGGCCCACGGTCGCCGCCCCGCTCCTGCCCCTGGCGTCCCGGGTTGTCCCGGCGTTGATGGCGATCACCTCGGTCCTGCGCCCCCCGCTCTTGGGCTTGTTGCGGCAGCGGTGCCGGCTGCAAGCGCGTGGCTTCCTGCCGCTGCTGTTGCTGCTGTTGCTGCTGTTGCCGCTCATGCTGCCGCTCTTGCAATACCGCCGCGCGTTGGTGAGGCAGGACTTGCATGCCTTCCGGTTTGCGTAACTCCTCGCGTTGCGGCGGTACGCGGGAAACATCGGGCCGGCTCTGCGGTTCAGCACGCCGCTCATCCCGCGACTGCGGCGGTTGTGGCCGCTGCTCCTGCGCAACTGGCGCACGCTGTTGCGGCAATACTTGCAAGGGCTCGGATCGCCGCGTCTCTTCGCGATCGCGATGCTGGCGATGTTCACGCTGGAAATCCGGACGGTTATGCGGTTCGGACTGCGCACGCCGTTCCATGTCCTGTCGCGGCTGCGCGCGCTGCTGGGGCAATACCTGCAGAGGCTCGCCGCGCCGCAACTCTTCTCGCTCACGGTGCGGGCGTTGTTCGCGCTGGAAATCTGGACTGTGCTGCGCAGGACGGTGCTGCACACCGGGATGGGCATGCGCCTGCTGCCGCGACGGGGTCCGATCGTGATGGCGCTCCCGCACCACATGGTCACGCGGCTGGTAGTGATAATGCTCGTGACGGATCACCCGTTGATAGTCCTGCCGCGGATAACGATCGCCGTGATAGTGCCGCTGATACACCGGCAAGGGCGCGGGCGCATAAACAACGCGGCGATCCCAGCGATCCCAGCCGTGGTGATACCGCGTCCAGCGCGGACCCCAGTACAATTCCCAGCGCGGCGGCGCATTGAGCAACCAGCCGTGGAAATACACCGGTGGCACCGCGTAGTAACGCACGGGCACACGCAACACAAACAGCGGCACGTCGTCGGGCTCGACAAGATCCCAGGGGCCGTTGTACCAGGAGCTCATATACCAGCGATCATCCTGGTAGACCCAGTACAGGCCGTCATAAAAGAAATAGTTCGCCTGCACGTTCGGCGCGTAATACACCGGGTAACCGGGCACCAGTTCAAGTTCCGGATATACCGGCTGGTGCACGCCGATGCTCACGCCGGGAATCGAAACCGTAACGCTGACCTGGGCCATGCCCGGAGTGATTGTTCCCAGCAGTATCGACAACGCAATGAGTGCGTGGCGCATGGTAATTCTCCAGCTCATGTTTAAACACAACACTCCGGACTGCCCGCCTTAATGGATCCAGGGCTTAGCGGTGCCCGCGACCACGATGGCCGCCATGGCCATGACCGCGTCCGCCGTGAAACCCGAAGCGAACCGAAGGCCCGTAGTAGACCGGGGGACCGTAATAGACCGGTGCGGGTGCGTACACCACGGGCGCCGGTTCGTAATAGCCCTGCTGCACCGGCACAGCCACACATCCGCTCAACACCGTCAGTGCTGACACGGTCAACATCACTTTGATTGGGGTTTTCATGTTCGAGTTCTCCTTGTGCCTATTGGACATGCGCCGGTGCCCGGCTGTCCCGCAGGTTTTTGTAAGAGTTTGTTAACGGCATCGGTCGCGAAGTGCTGATTCCGCCAAGAAAACGGGGATAACCTGCGCTGCCCCCGTTTTTGTTGCCGTCAGACGACAGTCGGTTACGCCCTGCCGTGACCGCCGTGGTGGCCGCCGTTCCGACCATTCCCACCGTGTTTGCGGCCCTGCCCCGCCAGCACCTTGTCAGCGACCTGCTGCTGCTCGGGTGACAGCGCCGCGTAAAGCGGTTTCTGCACGGTGAGGCGTTCACCGATCCGCACTGAGGCTGCAGCCATGAAAGCCTGCTGGCGCTCCAGCCGCTCGATGGCGGTCGGGCGTTTGCGCTCGGTGTTGGCTGCCATTTTTGCGCGGTGTTCCTGCATCCGCACATCGGCCTCTTTGGCCTGCTTGCGCATCACACCGGCGAAGTTGTCCCACTGCGTTTGCTGCGCGTTGGTGATTTTCAGCGCGGTCTTGATGTAGGCCAGGCGCGCTTCGATGCGTTCACTGGGCAGACTGAAAGCCTGTTTGCCGTGGTGAAAGCCTTTCGCATGCTGGCCTTGGGTGGCACCGGGTGCCGGATTGGCGGTTTGCGCCATGGTCTGCGGCACGGCAGTGGCAAATCCCGCAGCAATCAGCGCACTCATCATCAACTTGTTCATTATTGATCTCCAGGATGGTTGAACCATATTCATTCCGCCCGATATGAGCGGCTCTGTTCAATCAGAGTGACCTGCAGCCGTGCCCGTTCCTCGTGGTTGTGTAAACAATCGTTACAAACGTAACCCGCGGCAACGGCGCGGATTCGATGTGCCGCCGGAAATTTCTGAAATCCAGAAAGAAAACGGGGGCTGCTCGCCCCCGTTTATTTCCCTTGCGGTGTATCACCCGTGGGTTAGTCGGCCTTGATGTTGGCGTCCTTGACGACTTTCGCCCACTTCGCAAGTTCGCTCTTGATGTGCGCGGCAAACGCTTCCGGGGTGCCGCCGGTGGCATCGAGGCCCTGGCGTTTCAGGCTGTCGATGACATCCTTGGCGCGCAGCGCTTCATTGATGCCGGCATTCAGTTTCGCCGTCACCGCCACCGGGGATTTGGCTGGCAGCAGTACGCCATACCACGAAGTCATCTCGAAACCCGGATAGCCCAGTTCAGCAATGGTCGGATATTCAGGTGCGAGTTGCGAGCGCACAGCGCCGGTGACGCCGATCGGCGTGAGCTTGCCGGACTTAACCTGCGGCAGCACCGAGGTGATACTGCCGAACACCGCCTGTACTTCACCGCCGAGGATCGCGGCCGTGGCCGGTCCACCGCCTTTATACGGCACATGGACCATGTTGATGCCCGCGCGCGCCTTGAACAATTCTGCTGCCAGATGCAGCGGTGATCCATTACCGGCGGAGGCATAGTTGATCTTGCCGGGATTGGCTTTGGCGTAGATCACAAAGTCCCTGAGATTTTTTGACGGCACAGAGGGATGCAGTACCAGCATGTATTGACCCGCAGCCACCAGCGCGACTGGCACAAAATCCTTCACTGAATCGTAGGGCACCTTGGTCAGCGCAGGGCTGATTGCCACCGGTCCGATAAACGCCAGCAGCAGGGTGTAACCGTCGGGGTTGGCACGCGCCACGGTTTCGTTGGCGATAATGCCGCCGCCACCCGCGCGATTGTCGACAACGAACTGCTGGTTCATGCGCTCGCCGAGTTTCTGCGCAAGGATGCGCGCGACCGCATCGCTGCCACCGCCGGGCGGATTGGGTACCAAGAGACGCACCGGGCGCGCAGGGTAGTCATCACCGGCGGCAGCCTGAGCCTGCGGTGCGAGCAGCGCCAGCAGCACGGCACTGACGCCGAGAATATTATATAAATACTTGATTTTAAACATATTTAAACTCCCGATCCACGTTACTTTATTTGCGTCAACTTGAACAGTGGTTTCATCTCCGTCATCTGCTCAAGGCTCCACAGTTGCTTCAGCAGCGCATCGAGTTGCGCCTTCGGCATCTGCTCGCCCGCGAGTGAGCGGAATTTTTCTTCGATCTCGGCATCCGACATCGGGTTCTTCGGATGGCCGCGATGGTACTCAACGCGTATGGCTTCGCGTTTGCCGTCCTTCATCACCACGTCCATGTCGCAGAGCATGGCTTCGGGTTCGCGGCTGTTGGCTTCTTCCGACACGGTACATTTGATTTTGGCCACCAGCGCCAGCAATGCGGGATCATGCAGGTACGGATCGTCGAAGTACTTGATGTCGATGACGCCGTACTTGAGTGCAACACCAGCGGTGTACGGCATACTGTGATCCGCGGTTTCGCGATTGGCCGGCGTCCATTTGTCAGGGTCGCCCGCCATCATTTCAATCGCGGTGTGCAGCGTGCGCACGTGGATCTCGGCAATGTCATCGACGTTTTTAACGCGCGAACGCGCTTCAAGCGCCGCGTGCACCACGGATTGCGAATACTGGCCCAGTGGATAACGTTTGATCAGGCAATCCATGATCCTGAACCCGGTCTGGCCTTTGCCGCCGAAGGGCGCGAGCTCGAAGGGTTTGCGGGTCACGGCGACAAAATAACCGCCGCGGCCTTCGAACACCGGCGACGGTCCGGTCATGCCGCGTTGGGCCATCTGCGCGAAAAAAATCGCGTTGCGGCTGGCCGTTGGCATAAGCGCAGCCCTTCCACATCGACACGTTGCCGATGCGCGTCTGATAGAGCGCGACATTGGCGGCGACGGTGATGCTCAAGGCAGTTGCAATCTGTGCGCGGTCGAGTCCCATCAGCCTTGCCGCGCCGAGCACGCTCGCCATTGCACCGATGGTGGTGTGATCGATGCCCATCGGTTTGAAATTGACGATGTCGCACATGCGGCAGAACATTTCGTAGGCGATGACCGTGGCGACGATCAGGTCGCGGCCTCCCGCCTTGCCGATTTCTGCCGCCGACAGCAGCGCAGCGATGCTGTCGCTGGGGTGGCCGGCCTCGCGGCCGATGTAGCCGTCGTTGAAATCAAGATAACGCAGCATCACGCCATTGGCGAACACCGCGAGATCGGGACTGGTCTGCTGCCCGGTACAGAGCATGGTCGCCGGCTCCGTGCTGATGACGGTGGCGGCCTGTGCCAGCGCGATGCGCGTCGGTTCGCTGTCATAACCGCCGAGCGCACAGCCGATGGAATCGACAATCATCCGCTTCGTCTGGTGGATCACCGCAGGCGGCAGGTCTTCGTACTGCAGGTCGGCCGCATACGCGCCGAGGGTTTCTGCGAGAGTGGTCATTCAGTTCAGTCAATGAAGAAGTGCAAAGAAAAACGAAAACAGCGGCTATTGTAATGACTGGCAGATGTGATGCATGAGGGCATTGCAGCCCGCTCCGCTGATTTTCCGCCAGGACCAGTGCGGCGCCCACAGCGCGACTACTTGATCTTCTTGTCTTCCCGCTTCGCTTCAGCCATGGCCTCAGGCTCGAGTTCTTCAGCCGCCCGGTTGAGATAGACGAATACACCCCAGGCCGCGAGCAGGATGCCGGTCGCGCCGAGAAGACTTGCGGCATACATCAGGTGCGCCAGGTCTTCGTGCACTGCTTTGAAGGTGGCCACCAGTCCTTCGATGGCGAGTGCAACGATGACAACGACAAAAAACCGCGACAGGAATCGTCGCACCCGGGTGGGCGCACTGATGTTGGCGTCCCGTATGACTTCTTCTTCGGCAATGGTCTGCGCGATCTGCAGCGCGACGACCGCCGCGGCCAGCAGTCCGACCGCCTCGATAATGGCTTGGGCAGCCAGACCATCAAGGCCACCGGCAAAAGCCTGCCAGCCCATACGGGTGGAAATGGCGATGAGCATCAGCGCCGCGCAGGCGAAGAGCGCGGCTATCAGCGCATGAACAACCCAGAACAAACGCATGAAAGGTTTCATTCAGGGGATAGTGGCACAGAAATACGACTCAGGGTACCGGAGCTGCTTTTCCGCGTCATTCAAAACGGCGGCGCCATAAAAATCCGGCGCCCTGAGCTTTGATTTACCGCGGTTTATTTTCCTGCAGCCGCACCATGGATGTGGCGTAGATGGTGCTGTCGCAGCAGGTCCTTGCCATAGTCGTTGCCGTTAGGTGTGCGCACGACGGTGTGGATGTGATTGCGTGTGGGCGTGTCTGATTTGGCGAGTGCAATCGGCCGTTGGTGGTCAAATTCGATCAGGATCACCGGGCTCTGGATGCGGTAATAAAAAACGCCGTCCGCTTCGGTGCTGCCGATCCAGCCGAACCAGGTCTCGTTCAGGTGTTTGCGTACTTCCGACATCCTCACCCTGGCGTGCCCTTCCTTCATGTTGTTTACGTATTCTTCAATCACGCCGAGCAGCAGCGCCTGCTTCGGGATGCCCAGTTCCGCGGCGCGTATGCCGGCGTAATCGAGCACGAGATTGTCCCTGTACGCGGCGCTCAGCAGGTCTTCACCAGCCTTGTTCTTGCGAATCCGCGCACCCGCCTGCTCCGCGGCATTGAGCGCTTTCATCAGCGCGAGGCCCTTGTCCTGCTCGGGCTGCATGATTTCGGTGCCCTTGAATTTTCCGCCCTCGGCCCTGACTGGTTCGGAACCCATGAACACCGGGGTCATCACCACCTGATCGCCGAGCACGAAGTAATTGATGATCACGTGGTGGCCGTCAAGCTGCCAGCCCCAGGGCTGGGTCGCCGAGGGCTCGCCCATGATGGTGATCCAGTAAAACCATTCGCTGTATTCCTCAAAGTTACCGGACAGCTCGCCGAGTGTGCCGTTCAGGTTCATCACGTCACGGGTCTGCTTCAGGCCCTTGGCGCTGAGGCTCTCGCGCATCAGGTCGAGCGCGAGCTTGCGCTGTGCCTCGCTCATTTCAAAAAAACCCATGCCCTGGCGCGTCGCGAAGTGGCGGTTGTCCCACTGCCGCCATTCATCGTCGGTAACGGGAAACAGGGTTTTCCTGCGCTGCGCCCCGTCAAGACTCGTCACAAATGCGGCGGCAGCCTTGCGCACCGGCTCGGTAGTTACACCGGTCTGCGCCAGCGCGAACAGTCCCGGCACGACTTTGCCGTCGGTGGTGACGCCCTTGAACGGCTCCGCCCACAGGCCCGGGCTGATGGCACGCAGTTTCACCGGCGCACGAAAGATATCGGGCGCGGCAACCGCGATGGCGGTAACCAGCAGTGTTGCGACTGCGGCTGCGCTCAGAATTTTTCTGTTCATGATTTGCCCTCATTTCTCATCCGTTTCAAAACTGCAAACAAGCCTGCGAAAGCCGGCCATTACCAACGCTCCCGATGGGATTCGGCGAAAATCATAAGCTATTGTTTTTATTGCTAATCTAACAGTAACGCCGCTCCAGATGCGCACGGAACAAGGCCGGATTCAGTACCTCGCCACTGGCCCGTTGCACAAGCTCCGGCGTATCCCACAGGCTCGCCTGCGACCAGATGTTGGCGCCCATCCACTCAAACACCGGTTTGAGATCACCCGCCGCAATGCGCGTGTCCAAGTCCGGCGTCGTGCGGCGCATGGTGGCGAACCACTGCGCGGCATACATCGCGCCCAGCGTGTAGCTGGGAAAATAACCAAAAGCACCCTCGGTCCAGTGCACGTCCTGCAGGCAGCCGTCCTTGTAATTGCCCCGCGTGTCGAGCCCGAGCAGGCGCTGCATTTTTTCATCCCACAGCGCGGGAATGTCATCAGGCTCGATGTCGCCCTCGACCAGCGCGCGTTCGATGTCGTAACGCAGGATGACATGGGCTGGATAAGTCACCTCATCGGCATCGACGCGGATGAAACCCCGCTTCACGCGGGTCCACAACCGGTACAGATTGTCCGGATCAAACGCCGGCTGGTCGCCAAAATGTTTTTTCAATAACGGCGCCATCAGGCCGACAAAGGCACGGCTGCGCGCGAGTTGCATTTCGAAGGAGAGGCTCTGGCTTTCGTGCAGGCCGTAGGAGCGCGCGGTGCCCACGGGCTGGCCCAGCCAGGCACGCGGCAGGTTCTGTTCGTAACGGGCGTGGCCGGTTTCATGGATGGTGCCGAGCAGGCTGCGCGCAAAATCGCGGTCGCTGTAGCGCGTGGTCAGGCGCACGTCTTCGGGCACGCCGCCGCTGAACGGATGTGTACTTTCGTCGAGCCGGCCCGCCGAGAAATCAAAGCCGAGCAGGGTCATTACTTCCAGGTTCAGCGCACGCTGCGCCGCCACCGGGAACGGGCCCTGCGGCACAATTACTTTTTCGCTGGCTTGCTTCTCCTGCGCTTTCTTGATCAGGTCAGGCAACCAGGTTTTGACGTCGCCGAAGATGCGGTCGATGTCGGCCGCGCGCACGCCCGGTTCGAAACGATCCATCAGCGCGTCATAACGCGTCAGACCCGTGTCATCTGCGAGCAGTTGTGCTTCCTCACGCGCGAGCTTCACCACCTCGCGGAAGTTTTCGAGAAAACCCTTCCAGTCATTAGCCGGGCGCTGGCTGCGCCAGGCGTGTTCGCAACGGGCGCCGGCCAGCGTTTTCGCCTCGACCAGCGCTTCCGGCAGCGCATTGGCGTCGCGCCAGTCGCGGCGGATTTCGCGCAGATTGGCACGTGCGGTATCGTCCAGCGCTTCGGTCTCCGCAGCCTTCAGCCAGGTCACCAGCCGCGGATCGGTGCGCGTGCGATGGATCAAAGCCGAGAGCTCGGCTTCCGCCGCGGCGCGCGCCTCGTTGCCGCCGGCCGGCATCATCGCGTTACGGTCCCAGCCGACGATGGCGGAAAGATGGTTGTAACGATAGAGCCGGGCGTAAACGCGGGTCAGCTCGGTGTAGCTGGGAACGAGATTCGGAACGACATTCGGGGCGGGGACGGGTGCTGTGGACATATCGGTTGGGCCGGTCAGAATTTACCGACGTAATCCTTCTTGATCAGCTCGACGCCGTTGTGGCGCAGGATGTTGTATGCGGTGGTGACATGGAAGTAGAAGTTCGGCTGCGCGAACTTGAGCAGGTAGTCCATACCCTTGAAGGTGTAGTCCTGCTTGCCCAGCTTCAGCGTGATGTCACGGTTGGCACTGGCGTCGATGGCTGCCTGCGGTACGCTGTTGATGAATGCGATGGTCTTGGCGATGCGGGCCTGCAGTTCCGGGATCGTCTGCTCGGAGTCTTCATGTTTGGGCACCTCAACCCCGCCCAGACGCGCCACCAGGCCTTTGGCCAGATCACAGGACACCTGCACCTGCCGCGCGAGATGGAACATGTCGGGGAACAGTCGTGCCGTAGTCAGTGCGGCAGGATCCAGCTTTTTGGCATCGATGTGCGCCTGCGCCTTGTCGAGCAGCGCGGAGAGGTTTTCGAGCATGTGCACAAAACGCGGTGCACTGGCGGCATACATGGAGAGGGGCATGATGAATTCCTTGAATAAAAAAGCTTGGGCGAATGAGCGTGAGGGAATAAACGTGAGGGAATAAAATCAGGATAACTTTTCGCCTTCAAGCAGCGCCTTGATTTTCGGTTCCGGCTTCCAGTAATCGGGGCCCTTCAGGAATTTGCCGTTGGCGTCATAAATCGGTTTGCCGTCGGCGCCGAGTTTGCTCTCGTTGCTGTCCATGATGACGTCCAGCACCTCTTCCAGCGGCAGGCCGTATTTCAGCGCCTCGGAACGGCAGTAGACGATGACATCGCCGAGCAGGTCGGCCATGGCCACCAGTATTTCAGTTTGTGCTGTGCCTTGTTGCGCCATCTCGACGATCTGGTCTATTTTATGCACTTCATCCATCAGTGTCGCCTTGAATTTGCTTAAACGGCTGACGACATCCTCAGGCAGGACGGGGTGGTCGTTGGCAGGGAGTTTGTACATCGCGTTCATGCCGGCGATGCGTTGGGCAAAGGATTTGTTCATGACTGATATCACTGAGGTTGGGTGGATCGGGAAATCAGCCCCCATTCTACGGGCTGAAAGCAGCAGGCAACCAAGGACACTATCGACCCCGGCCTTATTTTTTTGCGTCCAGCTTCGCCTTCAAGTCGGCAAAGGGATTGAAGGTCGCCGCCGGGACTGCAGACGCGGTATCGCTGCGCCCCGCCGAGTCTTTGATTTTGGAATGTTCGTGCTCATGGCAATAGGTGCAGAGCAATTCCCAGTTGCTGCCGTCTGATGGGTTGTCATCGTGGTTGCTGTTTTTGTGGTGAACCTCGAGCAATTGCAGGTTGCTGTTGGTGAACGTGCGCGCACAGCCACCGCACACCCACGGATACATCTTCAGCGCCTGCGCCCGGTAACCCGTTGCGCGCTGATCCGCGGCGCGGCGGGCGTCGAGGATCACCTTGTCGAGACGGTCGTTGGGATTTGCCATGGTTGCCTCATGCCTGCTGTATGCGCTGCTGGCTGAACGCTGCTTTGTGAATTATGGAAGAGGGATCCATGTGATGTCCACAGGACATCGCCACAGGACGGCTGCGTGAATGTAACTTTTGCCGCCTCGCAAGTTACTGCGGCGAATTCCGGCTGAACCATGGTTCACCCCGGGAGTCCAATTTTTTAATCATTCCAGCCAGAGGAGGACTTCATGGTTATTGCACGCTTGAAGCTGAGGGCACATACGCCGGGCGTACCTTCGGACATTCCGCCACTGCCCCCGGACCGCATGCCGGATATCAGCGATCCGCCGCCATCACCGGCACTGCCGCCGGAGGAACTGCCGCCACGCGAACCGCCGGTGCCACAGCGGGATCCGCCGGCAATGCTGCAACGCTTTGAACAAAAAGGCAGGCACAGCCGCACAATGGCGTGAAGTCGCGATAACATCGGGGCCATCTCCTTTGAATGACAAAAGCGGGTTGACATGGCGCAGGCCCCCAATATTGTGCTGTTCAGCGTCCACAAGGACGCGATGGATGCCGCTGTCCGTGCCTTTGCGTCAGATTGGCCCGAAGCGCGCATCAGCAACCTGCTCGACGACGGCCTCTTCACATGGGTGCGCGAGGCCGGGGGAGTCGTGCCGGAGATGTATGACGTCTTCCGCCGGCTGACCCGGCACATGGTTTCGCGCAAGGCCGACGGCATCCTGTTTACCTGCTCCGCGTTTCGCGAAGTGATCGACACCTGCATCGCCGAATTCGAGGTGCCGATCCTCAAACCCAATGACGCGATGATCGAACAGGCACTGGCGGCCGGATCGCGCATCGCGATCATGGCGACGGTGGGTCCGACCATCCCGTCGATTTCTGCGGAGATCCTTGAAATGGCCGCAGTGCGCGGTCAGAAGGTCGAGCTGGCGCCCTATGTGGTCGAGGGTGCATTCGATGCGCTGGCCGGCGGCGATGCAGCCAGACACGATGCGCTGGTCGCTGCCCGAGCGCGAGAAATCAAGGATTGCGATGTCATCGTGCTCGCACAATTCACACTGTCGCGCGCCGTGCCCGCGGTCGCCGCAGTCAGCAATATCCCGATTTTCAACTCACCGGGTGCGGCTGTTGCCAAACTGCGCGCCATGCTCAAAGCTTGACGCAGGATCACGGCTTCATTGAACTGAAACCGGAAAATCCACCGCGAATGCCGTCGCCGGGCACGTCGCCCGGTAACCACCGCCCCGTTTAATCTCAGCGCTGCCCAGCCCTGACGACCTTACGCTCCTCCGCTCCGGGCAGGTAAACCGGCTGGTATTCCGAGCGGTTCGGCTGGCCGGCGGCGACGTGCATCACCGCCTTGTCGAGATCGAACACCGTGGATGCGATGGTCATGCTCGAACCCTGCCCTGCATATTCATGCGGCGCGCGGCAGATTGCCCGCGGCGCACCGAATTCATCGCGCAGCACCGCTTTGACATCTTCGACGGTGATGCTGCCGATTTTCGGTTCGAGCAGCTGGCGTGCGCGAAAATCGCGGTACAGGCTGTCGCCGTTGTAGGACTTCGCCACCCCTTGAGTCTGTGCCGCCAGCGACTGGAAATGATTGGCGTGCGTCAGCAGCCCGCGCTCGGGATAGACCGGATAGACATTGTCCGGCGTGGTTTCGAAATCAATCGCTACACCGTCGCGATGGGCCAGCACGTAGTTGCCGGACGCGCCGCGCGGCGAACGGGTGAGAATATCGATCGCTTCATAAAAATGCCGTGAGTTGAGGATGCGCCGGCGCAGGATCGGGATCGGCACGCCGACGCGGCCCTTGTCCTCGCTTGAAGTCAGCATGTTGCCGCAGACCACGATGCCGTGTTCGTTGAAGCCGTCACGTCCGACCATGCCGGCCTCGACGATCAGCGACAGCGCCGGCTTGTCCTGTTGCCGGATGCGCAGCAATACCACGCTGTCGAGCGCCGGGCTGCGCCAGTCCCAGTTCTTGCCGACGATGACTCCACCGTGCTGCGTGGCCTCGGGCAGTGCAACGATGGTGGTGCATTCGGTCGCGGCCCGGCTGCCGCCGCTGGCGCCGTACATCAGCTCGGTGCGGCAGTTGACGGCAACGATGTCTTCGAGCTGCTGGCGTGACCCCTCCGCAATGCCGCGGATTTCCGCCATGATCCCAGCGTCGATGGCCTCGATCTGCGCCGCGAACGCCCGCGCCCGCTCGCGCACCTGGTCCAGCGACAGTTTGGAATGGCGTCCGAATACGCCCAGATAAAACTCGATGGTTTTTGCGACCCGGTCGGACGCCAGTGCGCCATGCTGGACGCCGCACTCGTGCGCGTCACCTTCGAGGCTGTGGACCGGAAACGGTTTGTAGGCAGGAGACATTCGGGAGGCCGGCTTATTCGATCTTGATGTTCTGCGTGGTGATGATGCGTCCGAGCTTTTCGATATTGCCCTTGAGCATTTCGCGCAGTTCTTCCGGCGAGCTCGCCGCCGGATCAAGCCCGCTTTCGAGCATCGGCTCACGCACTTCCTTCAGCGCGATCATTCTCTTGACCTCGGCGTTGAGTTTGCTCACCACGCTGTCAGGCAGTCCCGCTGGTCCGTAGAACCCCATCCACGACGGAAAATCATAACCGGGCAGTCCGGTTTCGGCGATGGTTGGTATCGACATTGCCGCCGCCGTGCGCTTGGCACTGGTTACCCCGAGCGGGCGCAGCTTGCCGAGCTTGATGTATTGCATGGCTGCGGCAATGACGCCGAACGACAGGTCAATGCGTCCCGCCATCAAATCCACGTAACCGGGCCCGCTGCCTTTGTATGCCACGTGCAGCATGTCGATCTTGGCCATGGATTTGAAAAGCTCGGCGGCAAGGTGCGGTCCCTGTCCGATCCCGGACGAGCCAAAGCTCAGATTGCCGGGTTGTTTTTTGGCGATGGCAATGATGTCTTTCGCTGTTTTCGCGGGTACCGTCGGATGTACCACCAGTACCAGCGGATAGGTGGCAAACAGCGAGATCGGCGCGAAGTCGCGCAGCAGGTCGAGCTTGACCGTGGGATACAGCGTGGGCAGCGCCGCCATGGCACTACCGGCAATCAGCAGCGTGTAGCCGTCGGGCGCGGAGCGGGCCACGAACTGGCGGCCGATCACCGCACCGCCGCCGGGACGGTTCTCCACCAGAAACTGCCTGCCGGTCGCTTCGGTGAGCTGCTTGGCGAGTATGCGCCCCATCAAATCATCGGACCCGCCGGGGGCAGCAGTGACAACAATGCGCACTGATTTTGTCGGGTACGTTTGCGCAACACTGATCAATGAAAAACCCATCAGTAAAAACCCGATCATCAATCTCATACACAGTTCTCCCTTAATGCTTGTGCGTTACGCTTGTACGTCATCATTCTCCTGCATCAGTGTATCCGCCGCCGGCGGAACGGGCAATTGCGCACGATCGGGTTCAGCGCATTTTCCCGCTGCCGTTCGGCTGCCGGCGCAGTAAACTCAGCATTTACCATCACTCCATCACCAGAACATTCCCATCCGGCCATGTCCATAGAACGCATTGAAGCCATCGTTGAACACATCAAACCCGCCCGCGCATCCGACGCCTATGCCGGCGGGGAAAGCCTGACCTTCCTGCGCTGCCGGGTGACCACCGCCGACGGCATGACCGGCACCGGCGTCACCGGCCGTTTTCTCGCCGACCAGGTGGCGCAGCTGTTGAATGGCGGCATCAACGCCACAGCCCAAGGCATGGACCCCCTGGATATCGAAGCGGTCACCACGCAGCTCGCCAAAAAATTCAATCCGCGCCAGTCCACGGGCGTGTTCGTATCTGCGATGTCGGCGCTGGACTTGGCACTCTGGGACATCAAGGGCAAGGCGCTGAATCAACCGGTGGCGCGGCTGATCGGCGGCGCGCGCACTGCCGTGCCGGCCTATGCCACTGCCGGACTGCCCGCCTTCAGCGAACCCGAACTGGTCAGTGCCTGCAAAGCCGCGCTCGCCGCAGGATTCCACGGCGCCAAAATCCTCGTCGGCGCCGGACGCAGCCTGGATGAGGATGTGCAGCGCATCCGTGCTGTGCGCAAGGCGATCGGCACAGCACCGTTGATGCTCGACGCCAATTGCGCGTTTACGGTAGCTGAGGCGAAACGGCTGGCGACGCTGGTGGCAGATTGCGACATTGCATTTTTCGAGGAACCGCTGCGCGGCAATGACATCCCGTCGCTGGCCGAGCTGCGCCGCGCGATTTCGATTCCACTGGCTTCGGGTCAGATGATCCAGTCGGTGGCGTGGTTCCGCGATGTGCTTGCCGCCGGTGCGCTCGACATCCTGCAACCCAACGCCGCCTTCTGCGGCGGTATCAGCGCGATGCTGCGCATACTCTCACTCGCCGAAGCGCATGGCATACCGGTCACCGGCGCCGGCGGTTTCGAAGCAGCAAATCTGCCGGTGATGGCCGGCCATGCCCACGGCGGCATGCTCGAAGTGCATGGTGCGCATATCGCACTGCGCGCGCGTTTTGCCACGGAACCGGAATTCAGGGACGGCAAACTACAGGTGCCGACCACACCGGGGCTGGGCTTTTCGCTGAAAGACTAAGGGCGCTCGCTCATGGCATTGATTTACGAAGCCCGGCATTTCATCCTGAAGACCCTGGACCAGCCGCATGTCTCGCGCAGCGACGGCGGGCATGTGGTGATCGATCCGAAGGTCGCGGTGGAAGACCGCACGCAGCTTTCACCGGAACAAGCGATCGAACTGGTCAAGCTGACCATGGTCGGCGGCGAAGCCCTGAAGACGGTGCTGACGCGTAAAGGCATCGTCATCGGCCGCATCAATTATCAGGACAACGGCAACTGGCGCGCCGAGTTGCATGTACATGTCTACGGACGCGCACTCCAGGCGGAACGACAGCCTTACGGCCGCGCCCTGGATTTCTGCGGCACACGCGAAGATTTCCGCCGTGAAATGGGCAGGCTGGAGCCGCTGCGCGAGGACGACATTGCCGAACTGCGCGCGGAGATCGTCCGTCTGCTGGCGACGGACAAGTACCGGGGGTTTTAAAGCACCGAGCGCCGCCGGACGGCGACGCTCAGTTCATGCGGCAATCAGCCCGCGCATTTCAGCACGCTTATTTTCATCCGGGAGTGGCGCCCGAGGATTTGACCACCGCGCCCCATTTCTTGATTTCCAGCGGCATCACCCTCGTCAATTCGTCCGGCGTACCAGCGGTGACTTCCACGCCCTGTTGGGCGAGGCGATTGTTGATTTCCGGTGTGCGCAGCGCCTTGGCGAAACCATCATGGATGCGCAGCGTGACGTCGCGCGGAATGCCGGCGGGACCGAGCAGCGCATACCAGCCGCTGGTCTCGAAACCTTTCAGTGTCTCGCCGATGGCCTGTACATTGGGCAACGTGGAGGAGCGTTTGGCGCTGCAGACACCGATCGCGCGCAGGCGGCCCGCGTCGATGTAGGGTTTGGCGGCGAGCAGTGTATTGACCTGGAACTGGATGTGGCCGGCGATCAGGTCGGTCAGCGCCTGCCCCGCACCTTTGTACGGAATGTTCACCGCGTCGATTTTCGCCATGGTCTTCAACATTTCGACGGCGAGGTAAGCGGAATTGCCAGCGGCGGTGCCCGCGGTCAGCTGTCCCGGTTTCGATTTGGCAAGGGCGATGAATTCCTTGACGTTGTTCACCGGCAGCGAGGGATGGACCACCAGCACGGTCGTCGTCAGCCCGAGCTGGCTGATCATCGTGAAATCCTTGATCGGATCAAACGGAATTTTCGGAAACAGCGTTGGATTGATCGCATGCGGCGTGGTCGCGATGACCATGGTGTGGCCATCGGGTGCTGCGCGCGCGACGAACTCGGTGCCGATCATGGTCGCGCCGCCGGCGCGGTTCTCAATAATGATCTGCTGGCCGAAATTTTTGGTCAGCTCCGGGCTGAGCAGGCGCGCGAGGATGTCGGTGCCGCCGCCGGGCGCGGCAGGCACCACGATGCGGATCGGTTTCGACGGGAAAGTCTGTGCAACAGCGGCTTGTGTGAATGCCGCGGCGAGCAGGAGGCCGTGGAGCAGCGCCTGCAGCAGGCAACGCGGGGCTTGGGGAAATGTATTGTTCATGGGGATGTTCAGCGCGGGATGGTTGAATTTGAGGCGGAATCGTAGCACCAAAATCTTACGCTTCTGTTAACCGGCTCGACATCAGCGCGGACCCGGCACGACCACTGTCGGATTTCCGGACTGGAAGCGCCGTGCGGGAGGCGTTCCCGCTTCGTAATGCACCAGCGACAGGGCCGGCACTGCGACGTTATCGCAGACTTTCTGCACGCGGTAGACCTCCATCACCGTTTCCAGTTTCGATTGCACTGCGCAGCCCACCGCCACGCAGGTGATCTCCTTCAGCCAGGCGCAGACTTTTGTTGCGGAGCCGTCGGCATTCGCAATAGCGGTGAGGAAGGGGGAGTTACGGTGGGAGGAAGGATGCCCTCCCTGCTCCGGCAGCACATCGATCAGAGCGGTATAAAAACTGCCGTTCAATTCCAAGGCGCCCAGCACTTTTTCCATGAACAGGGACAGATCCCGGGTGTACGAAAAACCGCCGAACACATCGGTAATCAGCCGGAACTTCCCCAGCTCAGCCGGCGCGTACTCACGCATCCGCCGGCCATGCCAGTACTGTATTTGATTCGCTTCGAGCCTCTCCGCCGTTTGCTGCCAAAGGGGTGTTCGCCGGTCTTCGATCGACATGGCGACAGCCTGGGCCTTCCTGCCGCGCTGCTCCTGACCCTCGCGGTTCATCGCGTCGTATCGGGGCGTGTAGTAATCCAGCACGGCCTGCCCGCGCCCGGCCCCCACATCCAGCCAGCGGTCACCGGGACGCAGAGCGGCCAGGTCACGATCAAATCCGGATAACAGCGTGGCGGTATAAGCCAGCAATGATCTGTCAATGACATAACCCGACGGTATGTTTTCCCCGGGGGTCTGGTAGATTTTTTCCTGCTTTAAAACTTCTTCCTTGAATGCGGGACGGTCCTGTGCAACTGCTGGCACCGCGGCCATTACAACGACCAGCGCAGTCAACATGGTGGTATTCAGCACATGTTTCAATTAACCCCTCCGACTTTTTTTATAGAACCGTTATTCGCGGCTGGCGGCGGAAATCATAACGTAGCGGACCACAGCCAGCGCAGTAGCGTAGCAAGGAATTGACGACAAGGCTGCGCTATCCGTATCCGCACTACCGCAATGCGCAGAAACTCAATAAGTATTTGATTTTAAATGTTTTTTATGGCTGCGCTGCGCCCTGCATTCCAGTCGCTCCGACATGCCGTGTTAAGTTTCGGTTTTCCAACAGCAGGCACAACACCATGAGCATCCCTGAAGCGAAAAACACCGACACCCGCCGTTTCAAACTGATCCCAGTGGAAAACCTGACGCCGGAACAGCGCGCGCTGACCGAGGCCATCAAATCCGGCCCGCGCGCCAAACTTGCGAGTTCCGGCGCATCCAAACCGGGACCTCTGGGCGGTCCGTTCAACGTCTGGTTGCGCAGCCCGGGCATTGGTAATCTGGTGCAGCAGCTCGGCGAGGAAATCCGCTTCCGCAGTTCGCTGGCAGGCAAGCTCAATGAACTGGCGATCCTGGTGGTGTCGCGGCACTGGACTTCGCAGTACGAATGGGTCGCCCACCACAAGCTCGCGCTGGAAGGCGGGCTGAACCCGGCGATCGCCGAAGACATCGCGCAGGGCCGGCGGCCGGCAAACATGGATGCCGACGAAACCATCGTCTACAACTTCTCGCGCGAACTGCACGACACCCAGGGCGTCAGCGACGCCACTTACAAGATTGCTCTGGATCGTTTTGGCGAACGCGGCGTGGTCGACCTGATTTCAGTCAACGGATTTTATGTGCTGGTGTCGATGTGTCTGAACGTGGACGGCACCCCCGTGCCGCCGGGCACCCCGTTACCACTGCCGCCGCTGGCGAAGCTGGGTAAATAAGTAACGGCAAAGCAGTAGCGCCGGCCCGGTCGTCAGGCTGCGGCCGCAAACAATTTGTCATACGCCGCCAGCAGCGTCTGGTGCATGGCGCTGCCCTCCATGTCCGCACCCAGCGTGTGCAGGCCGAAGTAGCGCTCACTGCGATCGAGCAGGGCCTGCGCCTGACGCACGGTTTCAGCGCCATAAAGCAGAACCAGCGCCCGATGATAATTGCCGGCGTTTTCCAGGTTCATCAGGCTTTCAATGCAGCGATACACCAGATGACGCCCCGGTTTCATTTCCTGGAAATGGTGGATCCAGTCACAACCTTCGCGAGTCGCCTCTGCGTCGCCAATGGCGAGTGCCAGCAGGGTTTTCAATTCACCGATGCGCAATTCCTTCCACACCGAATCCAGCGGAATGGCCAGGCCGAGGATTTCCCAGAGCGGCCGTTCGTCGTTCAGGTTCAGGGTCTGCAGATCATCAAGCAGGGCGCGGGCTTCGGCATCGCTCAAGGCCGGCAGTCTGACCAGCGCGGGGCGGATACGATTGCCGATGCTGTTGTTTTCCCAGGCCAGATCTTCCACCGGATAGATCTCGGACATGCCCGGCACCAGGATGCGGCAGCTATAAGCGCCTTGCTCGGTGAAATCTGCGACGTAGATGTCGTGGCCTTCGGCCTTGATGCAGTTGCACAGCCAGGCATAGTCTTCCGCGGTGGTGGTGCTGAAGTTCCAGTCGGCGAAGGGATGGTCCGGCGTGTCACCGAGAAAATTCCAGCTGATCACGCCGCTGGAATCGACGAAGTGAATTTCCAGATTCGACGCCATGGTGATTTCATCCATGTCGAAGCCCGGCTCGGGAAAATTCTCCAGTGACTCCAGCGCCCGCCCCTGCAGCAATTCGGTGAGCGCGCGTTCCAGCGCCACTTCGAAGCGCGGGTGCGCACCGAAGCTGGCAAACACGCCCTGGTCCTTGGGATGCAGCAACGTGACGTTCATCACCGGGTAGCGGCCGCCGAGCGAGGCGTCGCGCACGAGGATGCCGAAACCGGCCTCGCGCAAACCTTTGATGCCGGCGGCGATGCCGGGATAACGCGCGATCACTGCCTCCGGCACTTCGGGCAGGCACAGCCCGCCGGCGATGATACGGTTCTTGATATTGCGTTCAAAAATCTCGGACAGCGCCTGGCTGCGCGCCTCCATCAGCGTGTTGCCGGCGGCCATGCCGTTGCTGACGTAAAGGTTGCCGATGATGTTGACGGGTATCCACGTCTGCGCGCCATCGCTTAGGCGCGTGTAGGGCAAGGCGCAGATGCCGCGCTTCACATTGCCGGAATTGAGATCGACCAGCACTTCGCCGTCAATGTCGCTTTGCGGGTTGTAAAACGCATGCAGTTCGGGATTGAGCAATTCCGCCGGCCAGTGGCCATCATCCGTCGGCGCAAACCAGCGCTCCTGCGGGTAGTGAACAAAGGGCCGGTTGGCGCGGGTTTCGCCAAGGTAAAAATGGGTCCAGAAATAATGCGTGCCCAACCGCTCGAAGAACTCGCCGAGGGCGCTGGCGCGTGCAGCCAGTTTGGTCCCGCCCTTGCCGTTGGCAAACAGCATCGGGCATTCGCGGTCGCGAACATGGACCGACCAGATCGACTCGACCGGATTCAGCCAGGACGATTCATCCAGCACAAAGCCGCGAACCGCCAGCTTTTGCTGCATGGTGTGGATGGTGGATTCTAGGGAAGCGTCTTTCCCGGGGATAAAACTTTCGCTAGGCATGGCTGGGGTACTCGGCAGATTTGAAGAGTGCGCGAGGATGCCAGTTTTCACCGGCGGATACCAGCAAGGGCCCTACATTCAACCGCCATCATCTTCGGGCAGTGCGTCTGCCACCTTGCGCGCCTTGCGTTACGCACTTTGCGTTAATTAATCAGGCGCTGAAATCAGCCTTGAGCACAATGCGATAGCGGGCCTTGCCGGCGTGGAGATGCGCCAGGGCGTCATTGACCCGGCTCATTGGAAACTGTTCCACTTGCGGCGCTATGCCATGACGGGCGCAGAACTCGAGCATTTTCGCAATGCTGCCGGGTGAACCGGTGGGCGAACCCGAAATGCTCTTCTGCCCCATGATCAGCGAAAAGGCCTGCACCGGTATCGGCTCCAGCACAGCGCCGACGAAATGCAGCCCGCCTTTGGGACCAAGAGCGGCGATGATCGCATCCCAGTCGAGAGCGACGTTGGCGGTGACCAGCACCAGATCGAGACTGCCGGCGATAGCGGCAATCTCTTTGGAGTCGCGGCTTGACACCACGTGGTGTGCACCCAGCGCCCGGGCTTCATCATGCTTCGACGGGCTGGAAGTGAAGGCAGTCACCTCGCAACCCCAGGCTTTAAGAAAACGCACCGCCATGTGACCCAGGCCGCCGATGCCAACCACACCCACATGGCTGGTGGGCGTGATGCCATAAACCAGCAAGGGACTGAAGACGGTGATGCCGCCGCAAAACAGTGGTCCCGCAGTTTCCGGCGGCACGCCCTTGGGCAGCGGAATGGCCCACGCCCAGTGCGCGCGCACGCGATCAGCAAAGCCGCCGTGGCGACCAACGATGGTGGCCTTGGCGGTGCTGCACAGGTGCTGGTCGCCGCCGATGCAGGGCGTGCAGTGCATGCAGCTGGCACTGGTCCAGCCCACACCCACCTGCTCGCCGAGGCTCAGACCCTTGACCGCAGCACCGGCGGCGACGATGCGGCCCACCACTTCGTGGCCCGCTACCAGAGGATAAGCGGACATGCCCCACTCGTTTTCGATCATCGACAGGTCGGAATGACACAGGCCGCAATACTCAACAGCGACTTCGACCTCTTCATCCCCGAGCGGACCCGGATCGTAGTCGTAGCGCTCCAATTTCTGTTTGGCGGCGGTGGCCGCCCAGGCACGTATTTTGCTGGTTGCTGTGGTCATGGCTGTAATCCTGTGATGTGGCGTCGCATTCAGCGCGCTGCGGTTTTCGTCTACCGCCATTCGACTGCAATTATAAAACCGGAGTCGTGGGATTACCCGCCGAGGGTCTGGTCCTGGTTTTGAAACCAGGCCAGCGCATGCTCGAAATGCTGTGGCTCAAAATCCGGCCAGTATTCATCCCGGACATAAAAATCCGCATACACCGATTGCACCGGGAGGAAACCGCTCAGCCTACGTCCGCCGCCCCAGCGCACGATGAGATCCATGCGCGAAATTTCATCGGAACGCAGTCCGCCGTTTTTAAGACCGGCCAGATCCCATTCCCAGTCATAGTTGACCAGCAGATTCACCTTCATGCCGTCACCCCGGCGCTGCCGGAATTGTTTTAGCGCGACCGGGAATTGCCTGGACGTTTCATCGCCCACCACCAGCAGCGCTGCGCCGCGCTGGGCGATATCAAAAGCAAGGTTTACACAGGCCTCGCTGAACGCCTGTTTCTGGATGGTGGGCCGCCGGGTGTTGTCCTGGGTAAAGCCATAGATGGAAATTTCATTGATCCCACAGCCCCTGCATTTTTCATACAGCTGCAGGCCGGGGGCAACGCCATGGGCATATCCGGCCTCTTTGGGCAGGCCGCGGTCCAGCGCCCAGCGGCGATTGCCATCCGGGATGAAACCAATGTGGCGCGGGATGCTATTTTTTGGCACCGCAAACCCGGTGCCGGCGTAAAACGCCGGCAGATGATCCGCAGACGATCATCACATTCAGGCCGGCTTGACGGGTGAAATCAGCAGAAGCTGGCAGGGCAGGCAGTAGCGGGTCGTCGGCTGATATTTCAGCCGCGCCCGGTCAATCCCGCTGCCGCAGTAAATGCACACGCCGTAACTGCCGTCGCTGATGCGTGCAAGCGCGACCTCGATCTCCTGCAGTTCCTGGCTGTTGCGGATTATCGTCATCATCGCGGCATCAATCACGTCTGTCGCATGAGGATGGGCACCATCACCTACGGGCAGCGGCTCGGCGATGACTTGTTTGATGCCAGCTGGCGTCATGATTTCGTGCATCTCGTCCAGCAGCCGCCTGCGCTGCGCATGCAGCAATGCCCTGAATTCAAAAGCATGGACTCTGGGCAGAGGTGGACGTTTTTTCCCTGAAAAATGATCAATGACTGCGCCCACGCCATCTGTACCCGGATCGCCCCCCGACGCCATTGCGGGTTCCTGATCGAAACTGTGCAGTTGATTCATCGTAGCCCCTTTGCAGAATGAATGAATAAAGGTCTTCGACGGGTCATTACCGAACCGTAGTGCGCACACGCCGAATCTCTGTTCTCATGCTAGGCGCAGATATACATTCGTTTAGTACGGTAACGTACATAACAACTCCCAACCCACGCAGCTTCAGCCCTGGGATGACCCGCCCAGGTTGGGTTTACAACATTTATTTCTTTATGTGTTATGCCGTACAGAACATCCCAGGGCTGCAGAAGAAAATCCGGCCCACGATGACATTTCCCCATCGGACTGGACATCACATTTTGGAGGTCGCATGAAACTGAAACGTGCCCTGCTCGCTGCTGCACTGTTGACCATGTCTGGTTTGGCCAACGCCGAGCTTTCGTTCATGACCTCTTCCACGACATCACGCAGCGAGATTTTCAACATCGCAGGCTTCTCCAACCTTGCTGTTGGCACTGCGGTTGATCTGGGTGCTCTGGTGACCAATCATTCCGGCGTGGCCACGTTTACGTATCTGGGCCAGGAATCCGGCTATACCGATTCGCTTAACCTTCCGGCCAGTGGCCTCAGCCTGTTCGAGAGCAATCCGGTTGGCACTTCCATTATCTCCGTGGTCAACAGTACCGGCCCCCTTAACTTCAGATTCGTCGAACTCATCAGTCCGACAAACGCTTCCGCCAACAATGGCGGCATCTGGGGTCCAAATACGTCCATCGGCCTGATCGGCAGGAACATGAGCGTATTGGGCAACACGTATCAATATGTACTTGGCTATAACGACAGCGCCGGCTCCGCCACCCTTGGCGACTGGGATGATTTTGTAATCGGCGTCAACTTCACCACTCAAGTCCCGGAACCCGAAGTCTACGGCATGATGGTTGCAGGCTTGGGCTTGCTGGGTTGGGTCGGCCGGCGCAGGAAACAACAAGCTGCCGCCTGATTTCCCGCGACCTGCGCAAAAAACACGGCACTCAGTGCCGTGTTTTTTTATGGGCAGTCAGGAATCCCGTCGTCTAAGTCGGCTGAATCTTCGCCTGCTTGATCACCTTGCCCCAGCGCGCGATCTCGGACTTGATGTACGCCGAGAACTCGCCCGGCGTGCTGCCCACCGGAATCACCGCTTCTTCCACCAGCTTGTTGGTGACCTGCGGCGACTTGGTGATGCGGATGATTTCCGTGCCCAGCTTGTCGATCGCGTATTTCGGTGTGCCGGCCGGGGCCGCGACGCCGTACCAGGAACCGGTCTCGTAACCCTTGAGGCCGGCTTCAGCCACAGTCGGCACATCGGGAATCGCCGCCGAACGTTTGCTGCCGGTCATCGCAATCGCGCGCAGCCGGCCCGCCCTGACCTGAGGCAGCATCGCCACCGCGCTGGAGAACATCACCTGCACTTCGCCCGACATCAGTTCGGTCAGTGCGGGGGCCAAACCTTTGTACGGAATATGCGTCATTTTGGTACCTGCCAGCATGTCAAACAGCTCGACGGCCATATGCGAAGAACCGCCGGTGCCGTTGGAGGCGTAATTGATGGCGTCGGGCTTGGCTTTCGCCAGCGCGATCAGATCCTTCACCGATTTTGCCGGCAGCGAGGGATGCACCACCACCAGCAGCGGCGCCGATGCAATCAGGCTGATCGCGTCAAAATCCCTGACCGGGTCATACAGCGGTTTTTTGGTCAGGTTCGGATTGAGGCCGTGGCTGCCCACACCGGCGAGGAATATGGTGTACCCATCCGCAGGCGATGTGGCGGCCAGTTGCGCGCCCAGCGCGCCGGCAGCGCCCGGACGATTGTCGATCGTGACCTGCTGGCCGAAGGTGGCCGCCATCTGCTGTCCGACCAGGCGCGCGATGGTGTCGTTGCCGCCGCCGGGCGGGAAAGGCACGATGAAACGGATCGCTTTTGACGGGTATTTCGCGCCGTCCTCGGCGCTGTGCACCGGCGCGCTCAGCAAAAACGGAACAGCCATGCCGCAGGCCAGCAGTGTGCGGGTAACGCGGATACGGAATGTCTGATTCATGGGGTCTCTCGTCGCGTGGAGTGGCGCACACGGGTGCGCCACGGATTAAATACTGTAACTACTTGATTTTATTGATATTTAATAGCGTGATTTACTGCGCCTGCAACCCGGCTTCATTAATCACTTTGGCCCACTTGCTCATCTGCTTGCGGAAAAAAGCGGTGAATTCGGCCGGTGTATCCCCGACCGCATCCGCGCCTTGCTGGCGCAATTGCTCGCGCGTATCGGCTGCAGTGATGATGCGCGCCATCTCAGCATTGAGTTTGTTCATCACGGCTTTCGGCACGCCGGCAGGAACTGCCACGCCATAAAACGACACCGCCTCGAATCCCGGCAGTGTCTCGGCGATCGCCGGCACATCGGGCAGCGCCGGTGCGCGCTTCAGAGAACTGATGCCGATGGCGCGCAACTTGCCCGATTTGACGTGCGGCAGTGTCGGCAGGATGGTGCCGAACATGCACGACACACGCCCGCCAAGGATGTCGAGTGTCGCCGGGTTGGCGCCCTTGTACGGCACATGGGTCATTTTCACCCCGCCCATGTTGGCCAGCAGTTCGCCGGAGAGGTGTGTCGTCGAGCCTGCGCCGCCTGAAGCGTAAATAATCTCGCCCGGTCTGGCTTTGGCCAGTGTCAGCAAAGCCGCGACATTATTCGCCGCCACGGCGGGGTGCACAACGAGAATATTCGGTGACAGCGCAAGATTGATCAGCGGCACCAGATCTTTCGCGGTGTCGAAGGGCAGTTTTTTCTGCAGTACAGAATTGACTGCAGTACTGAGCGAGATCATCAGCATGGTGTGGCCGTCAGCGGGCGAGCGTACAGCAAGCTCGGTGCCGATCACGGTGCCTGCGCCGGGACGGTTATCAACAACAACCTGCTGCCCCCAGGCCTCCGTCAGTTTCGCGCCGACCATTCGCGCGAGCTGGTCGTTCGGCCCACTGGGTGTAAACGGCACGATCATGCGCAAGGGACGGCTCGGAAACCCCGCGGCGGAATCCGCTGCGGGTTGCGCTGCGACCGCCGGGGCGGTCGCAACAGCGAACGCAACGGCGATGAGGCGATGGTGGACTGAGTGCATGTAATCTCCTGCAATAAAAATATCCGTTATTGCGGCGCTGATACGGATTTAATTGTGATGAACGATCATCCCGTTACGCCCTCAATGTGAAATGGCTGGCCGTTGACTTCGATATGGCTGTGCAAGGGCACCGGCTGCACAATGAGGCCTTCGGCAAAACAGCCCGCCTTGGCATTTTTTATCAGGTGCGCGAGTTTTTCCGCGGGCTCATCGCTGTTGAGCTTGAGAAAAGTATCGACGCTTTCCCAACGGTTGAACACCGTGCCCTTGAGCACGGAACCACCGAGGTGTTTGCGGAAAACAACACGGCAACTGGCTTCGCTGACTTTCATCTTCATCATGTGCGCGTACCGCGCAACCTGGGTCAGCAGTCAGAAGCCCACCGCCATCGCCAGGTACGACATCGGCGAGGGATATTTATCGGTGCCACCGAGACGCGGCGCTTCATCGGTGAATACCTCGAACTTGCCGATACTGCCGCGCTTCAGGTGCATCTCGCCGGCGATGACTTCGGTATAAACGTCATTTTCGTTGCTGATGCCGCCTGCGGGCAGTTCCGGCTTGTCGATCACGCGATCGCCGATGGTGCTCGGCAGCTTGTTGCCGTCCAGGGGTTTTTCCATGTTCTCCTCCAGTCAGAATTGAGTTTTTTTGTCGTATACCGTTTTCGGCAGTATGCGATAGGTGGCGCTGGCACGGCATGCGAGTTCACCATCTTCGCCGAACACTTCGGCTTCGGTAAACATGATGCTGCGTCCGCGTTTGGTGACCGTGCCCTTGCAGATGATTTCACCCTTGGCGGGGGCCAGATAATTGAGGTTCATGGTCATGGTCGCAACCCCCATTTCCAGGTCGACCAGGGAACGTACCGCCTGCGACATCGCGGCATCAATGATTGCGGCGACCGTGCCGCCGTGGACATCACCGCGGGAATTGCCGAGGTGCTGCTGGAACTTAAGTCGCACCTGCGAACGACCATCGTCCAGGGCATCAAGCTCGAAACCGAGGTGGATATACAGCGGTACGGTGGAGCGCCACTGCGCGGTTGCGGACTGGGTGTTGGCGGTCATGATGTTTGGGTATTACCGATGATCACGCATGTTACACCGGCGCGATCAACCGTTGCTGGCCTGACGTTGTGGACCTGACGTTGTGGACCTGGCGTTGTGGACCTGACGTTGTGGACTTGAGTCCGTTTAATCTGCGGCGCATCATGCAAGCAGATATCAACATGAATAAATACGGGGAGGAGACCCATGAAAGTCAAACGCATTGAACATGTCGGCATCGTTGTACGCGATGTGGAAGCGAGCCGCAAACTTTGGGAGGGTTGTTTCGGCATCAAGCTCGGCGGCACCGAAGACAACGCGACCCGGCGGCTGGCACTCTACCCGGTCGGCGATTCGATGGTGGAACTGCTCGCCGGGCTGACGCCGGACAGCAAGCAGGCGAAGATGATCGCGGAGGGCAAGGGCGGCTTGAACCACATCTGCCTGGAAGTCGAGAGCATCGACGAGGCACTGGCGGAACTGAAAGCCAAGGGCATACCGCTTCTCGACCAGGTGCCGCGCATCGGCCATGCCGGCTGCCGCATCGCCTTCCTTGATCCGTCAGCCACGGAGAACTGCCTGATTGAACTGGCGGAGCTGCCGGCGGGGGGCGCGCACCATTCGTAACCCGGTGCGGGGCAGGACTATTTCTTCAGCGCTTTTTGCAGCAGCTCGGCGACGATTTCATTGACGCCGGCTTTGCGTTCGGTCGCAAGCGCGTGGATCTGCTTGATCAGTTCGCCATTGAGTTTGACGGCAAACGGCACCAGACCCGCGGCCTGGTCGAGGCGACGCTGTTCGCGGCGATCGACCGACTTGACGGTGCCACCGGGGTGGCCGTGAGTACCGGCGTTTTTCATCTGGTTCACCAGTTTCATGGCGTTGTACTTTTGCAGCTCGGCGGGTGTCATGGGGGCAGGTTCCGGAAGTTAGCGCAGAAAATAAGCAGAAAAAGATGGCGGCAGGATCAGTCTGCCGCGCGAACGGCGCAGCACGGGCAGGTTACTGCGCTTGCGGCGGAGCACCGCCGCCGCTATTACCATTACCATTGCCGTTGCCACCATTGCCGGGATTACCACCACCACCGCCACCACCGCCGCGGCGTTTGCCGGGCCGCTTGTGGAATTTTTTACCGCCGCCACCACCACCCGGGCCGCCCGGACCTTTGTTCTGGCCTTGCGGACGGCCACCACCACCAGGTTGCTGCATGCGGCTGGCGCCGCCGGTGTTCTGGCGCTGATGGATCGAACGCGATTGAGGTTCGGGTGCGCCGGGACGGTTGCCCGAAGCGAGTGCGATTTCGAGCTCGTTGAGCTCGTCCCACTCGGCGTCGGTACGGTTGCGATCCGGGATCGCCAGCAGTTCCTGCAGACGTGCCCGCGGTGAGGGGGATGAGGATGGGGGTTGCGAATCGTTCATGCCAGTATTATCGCACTGTACGGGACATCCTTTCCACGAAAACAACGGCTTAGCCTGACCCGTCGGGAAGCCCCGTCCGGCGCCCCCTGTGGTTGCTCCGTAAAGCTCAGACCAGGGCCTGCAGCACGAGGGTGTGCAGCAGTTGGCGGTGGTAATAACGGATGGCGCCCGGAGCATGGGCCATGAATACCGTCACCAGTTCTTCGGCGGGATCCACCCAAAAATAAGTGCCGGTGGAACCGGCCCAGTGAAACTCTCCGGCCGAACTCGGCATGCCACCGCGTCCGGCGCTGCGCCGCACGGCTACGCCCAGGCCAAAACCGTAGCCGCGGATGTTGGGATAGTCGTTGAGCTTCGACAAATCGACTTCAGGGCCGAGGTGATCACCAGTCATGTACTCGACGGTCTTGCGCGACAACACACGCGCGCCGTCCAGTTCACCGCCGTTCAGCAACATTTGTGCAAACCGCAGGTAATCGGCCGCGGTCGATATCGCGCAACCGCCGCCGCAATCGAATTTATGCGGTGTGGTGCCGTCGCGCAGCGTCTGCGGCTGCTGCGTCACCGGATCCACCGCCAGCGCCTTCGCATAACGCGAAACGGCCGCAGCCGGCACGGTGAACGCGGTGTCGCGCATCTGCAGCGGCCGAAACAGTTTTTCGTCCAGATATTTCGCCAGCGGCATGCCGGTCACGGCTTCGATGACCAGGCCCAGCACATCGAGGCCCAGGCTGTATTCCCACATCGAACCGGGTTGGTAATGCAACGGCAGCGCGGCGAGCTGATCCAGAAACTCTTTACCCGTCCATTTTGTCGAGGCCACATCGGAAGAGAACGGGTAACGCGCGTACAAGGCCTTGTCGCCGCGACCGTAACTCAAACCGGCGGTGTGGCGCATCAGGTCTTCGATAGTCATCTGGCGGTTGGGTGACATCGTCGGCGAACCGGCGCTGCCGTCGCAATGGGGCGGGTTGACCTGCATGCGCGCGAGCTGCGGCAGGTATTTGCCAACCGCTTCATTGATGCCGAGTCGCCCCTCCTCGGCGAGCATCAGCGCACCCACCGTCACCAGCGGTTTGGTCATGGATGCAATGCTGAACAGTGCATCAACGGGCATAGGCGTGCGCGCCGCCGGATCGAGATAACCGAAGCTTTCGCAATACGTCAGCCGGCCGCGACGGGCGATCATCAGCACCGCACCCGGCAGCGCATTGCGCGCGATTTCTGCATTCAAGGCGGCGGCAATGCGTGGCAGGCGGTCCGGCGCGAAACCCAGCGCCTCCACTTCAGCGACCGGCAGCGGCGGGCACTGCAACGTTTCCGGTTTGTTCATGGGTTTTTTCTGTCAATAATGCGGCGGGATTTCATGCCCGGAGCCGCCGTCCTCCGCAGGCTGGCTGCGCTGCATTTGCAGGCGCAGTTCGCGCAGCTGTTGCTCGAGCCCGGCGATCTGCTGCTGCTGGCGGGCGACCGTGCGGTTCAGTTCCTCAAGCAGGTCCTCACTGAAACTCAGCTTGATTTCGATTTCGGCAAGTCGTGTGTCCATGGCAGCTCCCCGGCCTTATTTCGCCAGCACGACTACCTGCACGCCGTGACATTGCACGGTCTGCCCGGCGCGGATTTTTGCGGTCTTGCGGCTTTCCGGCTGGCCATCGACGGTGACTTCGCCGTCAGCGACCAGGTGTTTGCCCTGCCCGCCGCTTTCAGCAATACCGGCGAGTTTCAGCAAATCGCAGAGGCGGACATGTTCGTCCTTCAGTTGAAATTGGCGGATTTCCACGGGGTTCCTGACTGTTGATGCGGAAACATGATACTGGAACCGCAATGCGCAGGAACCATATGCCGGCACGGCGTTCAATATGATATAGCCTTGGTCGTCGAGGCAAGCGCGCCGATTTTCCCAGTGTATGACCATGTATAGATTCCTTATAAAGTCTTTATAGAGTCCTTTATGCCCGTAACACACATCATCGGATTGCTTTTGCTGTTGCAGGTGGCGGGTTGCGCCGTCATCCGCGACGAGCCTGCAGCCACACTGCGGGGCGGCACTGTCGTCGTTGAGCGACTGCCGCCCGCGCAGGTTCAGCCCGGCGCAGAACAGCCCCGAGGTATCGACACACCGGGCGGTAGCGTAATCATTGAGCGGCTCCCGCCCCTGCCTGAGGTCGTGCCGGAGGTACCGGTTGCCACAGCGCCTCCGATTTTGCCTGTGCCCCCGATTGCCCCCCCGGCCCCTGCCGCAACCTTGCCAACAGCGCCGCTCCCGCCCGTCGCTGCTACACCTCCCGAAAGCCCTCCTCCTGTTGCCAATGTTGCTGCGATCGACAAGCCGGCCGCTAAAGCCCCGGTCAAAGTGGCTGCGCCCGTGGTGCGCGAACCCCCGCCGCAAAAGCCCGCTGTCGCACCGGCGCGGGCAGCGACACTCGACCTGGACGCGCTCGAGCAGCGTCTGAAGAACACGGATGCCATCGGCGTGTTCACCAAAATTGCATTGAAAAACCAGGTCGACGATTTGTTGAAGCGATTCAAGGCCCATCACGAAAACGACGGCAAGACGGCGCTCACGCAATTGCGGCAGAGTTATGATCAGCTGCTGCTGAAGGTGAATGAAGTACTTAAAACCGGCGACCCGTCGCTGGCCGGCGAGATCATGGCTTCACGCGAAGCCATCTGGAGCGTGCTCTCTGATCCGGTAAAGTTTGCAAAACTCTGACCCTGACTCTGGCTAAAGGAAACCCCACACCATGAATTCCCAAATCGTAATCCGGACTTTGCTCCTGGCAACAACCTTGTCATGCGCGGCACCGGCCATCGCCGCTGAAAACGACGCGCTCGCCAAGGATCTGACCTCAACGATCTCGCTGCTGGGCTTGCCCTGCGGCCAGGTGGTGAATGTCGTAACCCAGGCCGACCGCGACTACATCGCCACCTGCAGCGACAAAAATCGCTACCGTATTTACCTCAATCCCCAGGGCAAGGTCGCTGCCGAAAAACGCTAAGGCCGGTTAACAGGCCCTGCCCGCATTCCGCCGGTGATCGTGTACTGCATGATCACCGTGTCGAGCCGACGCCCGAATTTCAGTCCCACATTGCGCAACGTGCCGACATCGCGAAAACCCAGCACGCGATGCAAACCGATCGACGCCGTATTGCTGCTGTCGCCGATGATCGCCACCAGTTCACGATAACCAGCCGCGGCCGATTGCGCGATGACCTGCGTCAGCAGAGCGCGGCCCGCGCCGAGACCCGTCGCATCCGGGGCCATATACACCGAGTCTTCCGCAGTATGGCGGTAAGCCGTGCGCGAGCGATAAAGCCCGGCGTAGGCGTAACCGATGACGACGCCGTCATTTTCCGCCACCAGATACGGCAACCCTGCCGCGAGCACAGTGTCGCGCCGGCGCAGCATCTCGGCCAGATCCGGTGGAATTTCTTCGAACGATGCGGTGCCGTGCAGCACGTGACCGGCATAAATCGCCTGCACGCACCCCATGTCGCCTGCCTCCGCAGGACGGACGATGATGCTCATCTGCGCTCCCGGTAACCAAGGCCTGTTGACCATTATTTCATGGCTGTGACGGAGAGCCACAAAGTCCACACTCCATGCATCGAAATTGACTCGGAGAAGCTCCTTCCTCTACGCTCTGCGGCTCCATAGCTGAACCCACGAGAAACGCCATGTCGAACACCGCATCCACACTGTCCTCCGCAGACCGCGCTGCACCACACCTGATCAGCGCTGCGGCCCCGCCCTCGTTGCGACTGATGCTCGCGCTGGAGGATTTCGAGGCGCCCGCGCGGCGTTATATCCCGCGGCCGATTTACGGTTATGTGTCGGGCGGGGTCGAGCGTAATGTGACGCTGAACTGGAACCGCTCGGTATTCGACGATCTCGCACTGGTACCACGGATGCTGATCAACGTTTCGCAGCGCTCGCAAAAAACGCAACTGTTCGGCCGCAGCTACGATTCGCCGTTCGGCATTTCGCCAATGGGCGGCACTTCACTCGCCGCGTTCCAGGGCGACCTCGCGCTGGCCACTGCCGCCGCGACCCGCAACATCCCGATGATTCTGAGCGGCGCATCGCTGACGCCGCTGGAAACCGTACGCCAGGCTGCCCCCAACCACACCTGGTTCCAGGCTTATCTGCCCGGCGAGACACAGGCGATCACCGAACTCGTCGAGCGCGTGGCCATAGCCGGTTACGACACGCTGGTGCTGACGGTGGACATTCCCGTGGGCTCGAACCGTGAAAACAATGTGCGCAACGGTTACAACGCGCCGCTGCGCCCTAACCTGCGGCTCGCGCTGCAATGCCTGGCGCGGCCGAGCTGGCTCATCGGCACGGCGCTGCGCACTTATTTCACGCAGGGCATGCCGCATTTCGAAAACATGGGCAAACGCACACCGCTGGTGTCGAGCACCGCCGTACGCGAACGCGCCAACCGCGACCACCTGAACTGGGAACATGTCGCACTGATGCGCCGGCTGTGGAAAGGCAAGCTGGTGATCAAGGGCATCCTCGACAAGCGTGACGCGGTAATCGCGCGCGAACACGGCTGCGACGGCATCATCGTCTCCAACCACGGCGGGCGCCAGCTCGACTCGGCATCCTCGCCGCTGCGCGTGCTGCCCGGCATTGTTGCTGCGGCCGGTGACATGACGGTGATGATGGACAGCGGTATACGCCGCGGCACCGACGCGCTGAAGGCGCTGGCGCTGGGGGCAAAATTCGTGTTTGTCGGCCGGCCAATGCTCTACGCCGCGGCTGTCGCCGGCGAAACCGGCGTGCGCCACGCCATCCGTCTGCTGCACTATGAAATCGACCGCGACATGGCCATGCTCGGCGCCAACTCAATCAGCGAGATCAGCCGTGAAATGCTGATGGATGCGCGCGGCTTAGACACTTACGGACTGCGCTGAACCCGGAATCAGGCCGGGACGGGAATGCCTTCCTGCTCGCAGGAATTCGCCACGTCGCTGACCGTCACCCGGCGCATGTCACGCACCCAGCGCAGGTCGTCGAAATCGGTACCGCGGTGCATGGTGCAGCGGTTGTCCCACATCACCAGTTCATGCGGACGCCAACGGTGGGTATGGACAAACTGCCGCTGCGTGACATGGGCAATCAGTTCATCGATCAGTGCGCGGCCTTCGCCTACCGGCATACCCCAGATGCGACCGGCATGTGAGGCCACATACAAGGACTTGCGCTGGCTCTGCGGAATGGTACGCACCAGCACCTGCGGCACCGGCGGCAACCGTTTTTGTTCTTCCTCGGTGAATTCCGCGAATCCGCTGCGCCGGCGCGACGTGGCAATCCAGTGTTCGACGACCAGTCCCTGCAGTTTCTTTTTCATGGCCTCCGGCAAGGCATCGTAGGCCGCACGCTGGTCGGCAAACTGGGTATGCCCGCCGACGGGTGCCACGGTTTCCGCGTACAGCAGCGAACAGATGCTGGGCAGGCGTTTGAAGGAGCTGTCGGTATGCCAGAGTTTGTTGCCGGCCTTGTACATGCGCTGGCGGCTGGTCTCGCCCCAGATCTTGCCGTCCGCGGCAAGATTGGAAATGTCGGCAAAAGCGCCGCTGAAGCGCGAGGGCGTCGCTTTCGGATCCAGCGTGCGGTCGGTTTCAATGGGGCCGAAGTGGGTGGAAAACGCCAGCTGCTGATCCTGATTCAATTGCTGCTGCGGAAACACCAGCACGGCGTATTTCCAGAAGGCCTGCTTGATGGCTTCAATATCCGCTGCGGCCAGCGGTTTTGACAAATCGACATCGCCGACCTCGGCGGCAAAATCCGGCGTAAACGGATAAATAGTGATGCTCATCTGCTCTCTCCCCCGCGATGTCGAACCATTATGCTGCCGGCCTATTATCCCGCGGTTGCGAATACCGTGCCGATTGCCGCAGAATCGTATCCGACATGCCGGAACCCCGGCAAAATTAATCGAGGATCAGATCATGCCGAACAAGCTGACCACTCTCCGCCGCATCCTTCTTGCTGCACTGTTTTTTCATGCCGCCGGCGTCCAGGCCGATTGCGTCGATACGGTTCCGCTCAGCCCCCAGGAGCGCGATTTTGTCATCCGCGCCAGCGCCGCGCTGCAATCATTTCTGCGACCTGCCCCCAGCTCCGAACCGATTCGCACCTCCGATTCCGTAACAGACCCTGCAGGCATCCAGGCCTGCAAGGGTGAGAAAAAAGACGGCAACTTTGACGTATCGGTCAGCCGCAAATACATCTGGCCAGATCCGAAAAAACACTCCGCCGACACGGCGATTACTATGCATATCGCCATCAACGTGCGCAGCTTCGACACCCGCGCGGGTGAACACTCGGGCGCCTACGGCAGCCCCAGCCCGGGACTCAGCGCCGGGCTGACCCTGAACAACGTGGAATGGAAAGTGGATGCCGCCTCGTATGGGGTGCCTGCGCAGCGTGAAAGCTTGCGCGCTTCGCTGGCGGCGGTGATCGACCGCGACCGTTTGGCGGCGCTGGTTGGCAAACCGCTGCCGAGCGTGGCGACCTCCACCGCCATGGCGAAGAAAGCCGGACCCACCCCACTGATCACGCCGGAGCCCTCCGCATCGGCAGCGGCGCCAGCCCCCACGCACGCCGCGATTCCCCTGCCCTCGGGTGCATCACCGTCACCCGCATCACCTCCCAGCGCGCCTGCCGCCCCGACGCCCACCGATATGCTCAAAGACGCGGCGGATACCGCGCAGAAATTGCGTGGATTGTTCGGTCGATAGTTGACGCCGACGCGTTGACCACGAATATCTTTCGAGCCCGGACTGTCGGCGTGCGCGGCGTTGCTTTTTATCCTGATTATATGCGGGGTGAACGAGCGATGAATATACGTAACCTATTGTATTTATTTAATAAAATGGCAACCGGGCTCAGGATGTTATACGGCGTTTTTGCCGTATAAAACTAGTTATACGGCTCAATAGGAGGGGGAGCGTTATGTGCAAAACACGTTTTCTGATTTGCTTATGCAGTCTTTTATTGCTGGTTGGGTGTGCAGGCGTTGGAATTGTTGCAACCTCTGACCCGCTCACAAAGCTAAATGATGCCGAAGATCTTTTCATGAGGCAGGATCGTCCGCTTCCTGCCGAACAGCTCATTCGCGAAGCAATGGCCATTTACCACGAGCGCGATGATCCCCAAGGTCTCGGACACGCCCATCGCGAATACGCCGATCTTTTAAGATCTCAGTCCATTACCGGCAAGTGGCAAAATCATTATCGTGCAAATGGATTCCTTGATAAATCGGTAACCTTTGAGAACCGCATCGCCAAGTCATCCGAGTTTTACTCGAAGGCTCTCGAATACTACGCTCGCGCAGAAACTAAACTCCGCGAAGCAAATCGTTTTGATTCACTGACCAATGTTTATATCAATATGGCTCTGTCTTCTTCCCAACTTGATGATCGTGTAAAGGCATGCGCTTTCTATAATAAAGGTCTGGAGGCGTATGCCGAAAATATTAGACGCAATCCCGGTGCTAAACCGCAAGGCGCAGTCCCAGAATTCGTAGGGTCACAAAAAAAGAGATTGGGTTGTGCGTAAGCCGTATAACCGCGCGTTCGAGAGCGGCGCGCCCGCTCAACGCGAACGTTAGCCACCATCGATGACCATGGGAAAAGAACTAACTGGAACGCACTGGGTTGCGGAACTCACGAAACACGGGGTTCGCGAGGTGCGCTGCGACTCTTGGGCTGGCTACGTCAATTTTCTAAACGAAGCGCTACTCGATTTCCGTAGCTATGTATTTCGTGGACATGCGTCGGAGGAATGGAAGCTTGAGTCTACGCTCGATCGCGCACTCAATAAAACAGCTACTAACACTTCCAAACAACGCGACGAACACTTGGCTAAGTTTAGGTATGCCTCTCGAGGCAGACGTGGGCCCACTCCCGCACTCTTGGCTGAAGAAAATGATTGGTGGGCCCTCGGGCAACATCACGGGCTAGCCACCCCGTTGCTCGACTGGTCGGAGTCCCCGTACGTCGCAGCTTACTTCGCATTTCATGCTGAGCATCCTGAGAGCGAGGATCAACGTAGTCAGAACCGAATCGTCTACGCACTGTCTCGAGTTGCCGTGGAAGAAAAGAACAATCAGTTAACGCTAGAATCGATAAAGGTGGGAAAGGAGCCTAGCTTAATCACTTTCGTGCGTCCAATGATTGACGAGAATCAAAGACTAATAACGCAGCGCGGACTTTTCACTCGAGCTCCAGACAATGTTCCCATTGAGCGGTGGGTGCGAACTAATTTTAAAGAAACCGCGGGCGGTGCAAAGCTCATTCGAATGAGCATCCCAAGCACCGAAAGAGACACTGCAATGAAAAATCTGAACAGAATGAACATCAATCACCTATCCCTGTTTCCGGATCTCGACGGCGCAGCAAAGTACTGCAATTTCGAGCTTGCCATCAAGAACTACTGATGGGGTGACCCCATGGCTAGCAAGTCAATCGACACGGACTCCCTATCGGCGGGCTTCACCCGCCTACTCTCTGCCGATCATCTCCGACGTTGCAGTCGTATAAAAATCCTGAACTGCGTCGCCTAGATCAACCCGCCTTCATTGTTCCAGGCAAGCGATTAGAAGAGAGATGGAACATAACGCCAGACTTGAATAACCGTATCTACACCCTGAAACCTGAAAACTGAGGAGAACGAATATGGCAAAAGGCTACTGGGTAGTAACGTACCGGGCGATCAAGGATGCCGATGCATTCAAACGTTACGCCAGCGTGGCGCCGGCTGCGGTGCAGGCCAGCGGCGGGCGTTTTCTAGTGCGCGGCATGGCCGCCAAAGTGTATGAGGCCGGCATCCAGCAGCGCGTGGTGGTCATCGAATTCGACAGCCTCACGCAGGCGCTGGCCGCACATGACACGCCGGCGTATCAGGCGGCCCTGAAAGAACTGGCCGGCGGCGCTGTCGAACGCGACCTGCGCATCGTCGAGGGCGTCGCCTGACGGCGAGCCCGTTTCAGGGTCAGCAACCCGCAACACACCTGCCTTTGCCGTCGAACTCCATGGTGCGGCCGCTGATGGCGAGGTGAGTTGCCGGCTTGAGCATCTTCATGAACGCCGCCGTGCGCGAAGCCGGCCTCGGTTTTCCGCCTTCGGTGACGGGCTCATTGGCATGCGTGAGGATCACTGATGCCGGGCGGATCAGCTCATTGATGGCATGCCCGCCGGAATAGAAGATGCCTGGATTCGGTCCCAGGTTAAGCACGGCAAGATTGGCCTTGTGATACTCGTTGATGACCGTTTTCATCTCGGAATGGATGCCGGTGTCGCCTGACAGATAGGCGACCAGCCCGTTGGTGAACTTGACGACGAATCCGGTGGCGGGGCCGTACTCGAGGACGGCACCGTCCGCCTGCAGCGCCGCGCGCTGCGCCTCCGACAGCAGCGCCGGCGGGGCATTGTTCACGTGCGAGGCATACACAATCGTGATTTCCACCCCCTGCGTTGCCTCGGCTGTCTTGGCGACGAAAACACCACCGAGATCGGTCTGCGAAGCGCACACCCCGGCAACCGGCACCGTGGTCGCGCCACCGGTTTGCGGGCAGAAGCCGATCGGCTTGCTGCCGCTGATGGCCTGAACCTTGTTGCCGACAAAACCACCGATGGCGCGGGTCATGACCATTGCCGCGTTCTTCGCCGCAACGACTTCGGCGGTCGTGGAATTCGGCGCAGGTACCCGCTCCGAGTTCGCGCAGGTCCCGGCGCCCGGCGCTTTCAGCTTGAGATCGCCGACGTGATCGCCGTGCATGTGGGTCAGCAGCACGAGATGGATAGTACCCAGCCGCGGATCATCGCCGCCGGTCACGTTGTGCGCCGGATCGTAGAGAAAACGCACGCCGGTCGGATCCTCGAAAATGATCGCACGATCGTTGGCGCAGAGCTCTCCGGGATGCGAGCCGACCGGCGTTATTTTTACGTTCTGCGCCAGCGCAGGAGCGGCGAAAGCAAGTACGGTGGATATGCAAATGACAGCGGTGATTCTCATGGAGCCTCCAGTGGACGGGTATTGTTCTGTATTGTTCTGTATTGTTCCGAATGCGGCGGCTACGTTAACCCGTCGCGAGCGGGATTGCCACTCTCACGCGACATCAGCCCTGATGCAGCGCATCAACCCGGTCGTTGCGACTTCAGCCCGTACTTCAGCCCCTTACCAGCGCCAGCAGCGATTCGCCGTAACGTTCGAGTTTTTTCGCGCCGATGCCGCTGATTTCGCCCAGCGCGTCCATGTCAACAGGCCGTGCCGCGGCGATTTCCGCCAGCGTGCGGTCGTGAAAGATGACAAACGCCGGCACGCCCTGCACCCGCGCCTGTTCCATGCGCCAGGCTTTCAGTTGCTCCAGCAAACCAGCATCAGCCGCCGGCAATGCAGCGCCCGCCGCACCGCGCCGCGATTTTGCCTTGGCTTTGCGTGGCAGCACGCTGCGCATGTACACCGGCTGCTCGCCCTTCAGCACCGGGCGACTGGTGTCGGTCAGGCACAAGGCACCATAAGCATCGTGATCAGGCCGCGCGTAACCCAGCGCCACCAACTGGCGAAACACGTTGCGCCATGCCGGCTCGTCGAAGTCGGCACCGATGCCGAACACATTGAGCTTGTCATGCCCCCATTGCGTGGTGCGGTCGGTGATGCGGCCGCGCAGTACGTCGATCAAGTGCACCGCGCCGAAACGCTGGCCGGTGCGGTAGATGCACGACAGCGCCTTGCGCGCGGCCTCCGTGGCATCCCAGGTCTGGGGCGGCTCCAGGCAGTTGTCACAGTTGCCGCAGGGCGCGCCGGCCTCACCGAAATAATCGAGCAGGCGCACCCGGCGGCAACCCGCGGTTTCGCATAAACCCAGCAGGGCCTCGAGTTTGGTCACCGACACGCGGCGATATTCTTCGCTGCCTTCCGATTGATCGATCATGCGCCGTTGCTGGACAACATCCCCCAGGCCATAGGTCATCCACGCATCGGCCGGTGCACCATCACGGCCGGCGCGGCCGGTCTCCTGGTAATAACCCTCGATGCTTTTCGGCAGGTCGAGGTGGGCGACAAAACGCACATCGGGCTTGTCGATGCCCATGCCGAAGGCTATGGTGGCAACAACAACGATGCCTTCTTCGCGCTGAAAACGCGCCTGGTTCGCGGCGCGCGACGCGCCGTCCATGCCGGCGTGATAGGGAATCGCACGAACACCGTGGGACACCAGCCAGGCGGCGGTTTCATCGACTTTTTTACGCGACAGGCAATACACAATGCCGGCCTCACCATCGTGGTCCTCGCGGATGAAGCGCAGCAGCTGCGCACGCGCTTCCTGCTTGTCGATGATGGTGTAGCGGATATTGGGCCGGTCGAAACTCGAAATGAACACGCGAGCGTCATCCAGCGCGAGACGGCGGATGATTTCAACGCGGGTCTGCGGATCAGCGGTGGCGGTCAGCGCGATGCGCGGCACGTCGGGAAAACGTTCGTGAAGCACGGACAGTTGCAGATATTCCGGGCGGAAGTCATGGCCCCATTGCGACACGCAATGCGCCTCGTCGATCGCGAACAGCGCGAGTTTCGATTCCGCCAGGCATTCCAGCATGCGCGGCATCACCAGCCGCTCCGGCGCGACATAGAGCAGATCGAGCTCGCCGTTGCGCAGGGCTTTTTCGCAGGCGTTGATTTCGCGGCCGTCGAGCGTGGAATTGAGAAAGGCCGCGCGCACGCCGAGCTGGGTCAGTGCAGCGACCTGGTCCTGCATCAGCGCAATCAGCGGCGACACCACCAGCGCGGTGCCCTCGCGCAACAGCGCCGGTAATTGGTAACACAAGGATTTGCCGCCGCCCGTGGGCATCAGCACCAGCGCATCACCACCACCGGCGACATGCGCCACAATGTCGGCTTGCGCGCCGCGGAATGCGGGATGACCGAAGACGGAATTTAGGAGTTGCAGCGGGCGTGGATCGACGGCTGGTGTCATTGCGGGGTGATGCGCCTGGAGCATTCGCAGTACAGGCAAAATATCGTTTAAAAACAATCACTTACGATAATACCATGCCGGCAGCCGTTAGCGCAATCAGCTTTTGCGCGAGCGTCCCGCCAGTTTCCGCAGTTCCTGGTGCAGACCGTCCGCAATCGCGATGCCTTCCGCCCGTGCGCGCGCCGTCGCCTGTTGTCGTCGTGCGCCGGGCAGACGCACACCTTCATCAGCGAGCATGTGGCCGACCATGTCTTCAATGCGGGCGAAGTACGTTTCCTCACCCGCCAGTGCCTGCGGATTGATGGCAATGAGCGCGTGGCCGATACGTGGCTTGTTGCCGGGCTCGAAGTACGAATCGTTTTCATGGCTCAGCGCCGCGCCGGTCAGCGCGACGCACAGCGCTTCGACCATCAGCGCCAGCGCAGTACCTTTGACGCCGCCGATCGCCGTCAGGCTGCCGGTCAGCGCCGCCTGTGCGCTGGTGGTCGGATTGCCATCGCGATCCACCGCCCAGCCCAAGGGGATCTCTTTGCCTTCCTTGGCCATCAACATGATCCTGCCGCGGGTGACTTCGGTCAGCGACAGGTCGACAACAATCGGCGCGTTATTTTTGCGCGGAAAAATTGCCGCGATCGGATTGGTGCCGAAAAACGCTTTTTTACCGCCCCAGGCATTGATGGCCGCCGGTGAATTCGTCAGCGCAATACCCGCCATGCCGGCCGCCGCGATGGGTGCCAGGTGATACGCGGCGGCACCGAAATGATGGCTGTTGGTGACGCCGGCAAACGCAATGCCGTAACGCTGTGCGCGTTTAATCACTTCTTTCACCGCGAGTGCCGCCGCCGGAAACGCCAGTCCGCCGCCGGCATCAATCAGGCAGCAAGCGCCGGTTTTGCGAATGATCTTCGGCCTGGCCTTGCCGTCGGCGCGCCCTTCGCGCAGGTGTTGTGCATACAAGGCCACGCGCGACAGGCCGTGGCCCGGCAGGCCTTCGGCTTCAGCCGCCACCAGCGCCTCTGCAGTGGCGGTCGCCATGGCCTTGGAAGCGCCGGCGCGTTTCAGCGCGCGCGCAACGAGATCGGTGAGTTCATTGAGCGTACTGTTGGACATTGCAAGGAAATCCGTGGATCAGTCGACCGTGGTGCCGGATTGTTTCGCAACATCTGCCCACTTGGCGGCTTCAGCTCTGAAAAATGCCGTGAATTCCGCCGGCGTGTTGCCGCTGGGTTCCGCACCTTCGGCGCGGATGCGCTGCACGACTTCGGGCGACTTCACCGCAGCGACCCACTCACGATACAGCTTGTCCTGTACCGCCTGCGGGGTTTTCGACGGCACCAGCAGGCCGTTCCACTGCACGGCCACGTGATCCGGCACTCCGGCTTCGATCATGGTCGGCACGTTCGGTGCGACAGCCGAGCGCAGCTTGTCAGCCACGCCCAGACCACGCAGGCGATTAGTGGCGATATGAGGTGCTGCGACCGGCATCACTACAAACGCGACCTGCGATTCACCGGTGAGCAGCGCGACCGTTGCCGGCGCAGCACCTTTGTACGGTAAATGGGTAATCCGCGTACCGGTTTTGACGCGCAGCATTTCCATCGCCATGTGCGACATGGTGCCGGTGCCGGCCGATGAATAATCCAGCGAGTTCGGTTTGCCGCGGGCCAGCGTCACCAGCTCCTTGACGGTTTTCGCCGGCAAGGCCGGATGTGCCACCAGCACAAACGGGTACGACGAGGCCATCGATATCGCGGCGAAATCCTTCACCGGGTCAAAGGACAGCTTTTTATAAATCGCCGGGCTGATCGATATCGAAGAATTGGCAAAAAATACTGTGTAGCCGTCAGCGGGGGCCTTGGCCGCGATGTCGGCTGCGATGTTGCCGCTGGCCCCCGCGCGGTTGTCGACGATCACCTGCTGGCCGAGTTGCTGGGAATATTTTTGCGCGATGATGCGCGCCACCAGATCGCTGCCACCACCGGCCGGGAACGGCAGCACCATGCGGATGGACCGGGTCGGAAATTCCTGGGCAGCGGCGGGCGCTGCCGCCACCAATGTAGCCGCGACGACACAGGCGCTGCGAACCGCAAGCGCGATGGAACGGACCATGACTCCTCCTTTTTTATCGGTACTGAAGCTGCTTGAATTTTCTTGGGACAGCGAGTCTCCCCCGCCGTCCGGGCTGCGGTCAAGCTGCAGCCGTCAGCAGGGACTGCCCGGGTTTGACGCGGGTGAAATGCACCGGTTGGGTTTCGCTGGCAAAACGCCCGCCCTGCCAGCTGACACAGGTGTAGCGCGAATTTTCCAGATCGCGCACTTCGGGGAAATCGGCGCGGAAATGCGACCCACGCGAGTCTTCACGCGCCATCGCGGCAAAACGGATTGATTTCGACACCAGCACCAGATTTTTCAGGTTGATCCAGTCATGCCAGGTCAGATTGAAGGCCAGATTGGAACCATCAACACCAGTCGCATCCAGTCGAGCATCGAGTTCGTCGAGCAATCCCGATGCGCGGTTCAGCGAATTGGCATCGCGGACAATGCCGACGTCGTCCCACATGACGGAATATAACTCGTCGCGAATGGCATTGATATCGAAACTGCGGTCGCCACCGCCACGTCGATTCAGCGGTGCACGGCAGCGCGCCACCGCGGCGTCGATCGCCTCCTGATCCGGCACGCGGAATTCGCCGTTGGCCTTGACCCAGCCCGGCATCACATCACCGGCAATGCCGCCGAACACCGTGGAATTGGCGACGCCATTGCCGCCAAGGCGATTGGCGCCGTGCACACCGCCGGAATCTTCACCGGCGACAAACAGCCCGGGCAGGTCGGTCGTGCAATCGGTTTTGAACACCACGCCGCCCATCATGTAATGGGCAGTGGGCACCACATCGACCAGTCCGCCGACCAGGTCAAAACCGCAGTCGGCGCAGCGTTCAACCATGCCTTTAAATTCTTTGCGCACCATCACCGGGTCGAGGTGACTCATGGTGATGTACAGGCCGCCGTGCTGGTTGACGCGGCCGGCGCGCATTTCTTCGTACATGCCACGACTGACGATGTCACGGGTCGCACGCTCATTGCGCGGATCGTAGTGGTGCATGAAACGCTCACCCGCACCGTTCAGCAGGTAACCGCCGGCGCCGCGCAGGCCTTCTTCAATGATGGTGCCGGTGATGCGCGTGTCGGAACCGGCAATCAGCCCGGTGGGATGGAACTGCACCATTTCCATGTCGCGCAGCATCAGCCCGCTGCGCAGCGCCATCGCCATGCCGTCGCAGCTCTTGTCGCCGCTGGGCGTGTGGTACTTGTACATGGTCGGCCCGCCGCCAGTCGCCAGCAACACCGCCTGTGCCTGCACGAAGACGAATTCGCCGCTGCGCATGTCGATCATCAGCACGCCGGCAATCGCATCGCCGGCCTTGTTCTTGATGAACTCCACAGCGCGGTGTTCTTCGAGTCGGTCGATGCCGCGCGCCCACACCTGCTCGGCGAGGCGGTTGATGATTTCAATGCCAGTCAGGTCGCCTTTGTGCACAGTGCGGTCAAAGGTCTGCCCGGCAAAGGCTTTCTGGTGGATGGTGCCGTCCGGGTTGCGGTCGAAGAAACAGCCGAGCTCGTTCTCCAGTTCGTGGATGCGCTCCACCGCAGTTTCCACCAGCGTCCACGCCAGATCCTGGTCGGGCAGCCATTTACCGCCCTCAATGGTGTCCATGAAATGGCGCTCAACGGAATCCCCCGCAGCCAATGCCACGTTGTAGCCGCCCTGCACCATGCGCGTACAGCCGGTTTTGCCGAGCAAGCCCTTCACCGCGACGGTGATCGACAGTTCGGGATTGTGCTGATGGGCGTGCAGCGCGGCGAACAGGCCGGCGCCGCCGGACCCGAGGATCAGGATATCGGTCTGGATGGTTTTCATGACGGTTTAACTTTTGACGCCGAGGGCGGCGAGCACACCCGCGCGTTTGTCTTTGGCTGCGGCATTCACTGCCGTGTAGAGGCTGCCGCCGTGGGAATCCATCGCCACCAGTAGCGGGCCGAAACCCTTGACGCGGAACTTCCACAGCGATTCCGGGTTGAGATCATCGAGATCAACTTCCTCGATCTGCTCAATCCAGGTGGTCTCCAGCGCCGCAGTGCCGCCAATGATCGCGAGATAAACACCGCCCAGTTCGCTGAAAGCCTTGGCGGAAGAAGTAAACAGTCCGCCCTTGCCGATGATGATGCGCACGCCGTACTGCGCCATCAGCGGTTGCGTGAAACGCTCCATGCGCGCACTGGTGGTGGTGCCGATGCAGATCGGCGCATACCCCGAGGGATGTACCTCGGTCTCACCGACCCATTTGACGTTGGGCGCGGTGTGGACAACAGCGTGGCCGCGCATGTCGAAGCGGGTCTTGCGGCCGTGGTCAAACATGTGGATCTGCGTCGCATCGCGGATGCCGTAGAGTGTCTTGTGCAGCGTAACCGTGTCATTGATGCGCAGCTGGCGTACCTGTTCTTCGCTGACCGGCATGTTGAGTTCGTAGTGGGCCATTGAAATTCGGTGATTGGTGATTGGTGACTTGTAACTTGTAACTGGTCTGAACCTAGTAGCCGTAGCTCAGGCCCTGCGGGGTGAACGTAGCACGCGCGCGCCGCGCCGAATGGCACTGCATGTTGACTGCTACGGGATTCATCGTGATGTGGGTGGCCGCGGTTTCGACATGCACCGCAAACGCTGTGGAGTCGCCGCCCAGACCCTGTGCGCCGACACCCAGCTTGTTGACCACGGCACTCAGTTCGGCCTCCAGCTTGGCGCCCTCAGGATCCGCGCATTGGCTGCCCAGCGGACGCGTCGCCGCGACTTTCGACAGGTGAACACACAAATCAGCCGTGCCGCCGACGCCGACGCCGACGATCACCGGCGGGCAGCTCTTGCCGCCGGCTTCCAGCACGCAGTCGATGACGAAGGTCTTGATCGCATCCACGCCGTCAGCGGGAATCGCCATTTTCAGCCAGGAGTTGTTCTCCGAACCCGAGCCCTTGGGAATCATCTCGATCGACAGGGTGTCGGCATCCGGCATGAAATCGATGTTGATCACCGGCACATGACGGCCGCCGGAGGTGTGTTCGTTTTTGCGCGTGGTCGGATGCACCACGGAGGACCGCAGCGGATGCTCCTTCGTCGCGCGTGTGCAGCCGCTGATGATCGCCTGTTTCAGCGCGTGCCCATTCACTTCGACATTGGCGCCGATCACCACGTTGTAGATCGGAATGCCGGTGTCCTGGCACAGCAGATTGGTATTGTCTTCGGCCACGGTGATGTTGCGAATCATGGTGCCGAGGATGGCTTTGCCGGTGGCGTTGGTTTCGGCACGATCGAGTCGCTGGAAACCCTGCTTGATGTCCGGGGGCAGCATTTTGAGCGCACGTATGTAGAGCTCCTTGCACGCTTCTTCCACTTGCTTCAGATCGACCTTCACGAAACCACCTTCATAAATGATGAAAACCGCCGCGACAACGCGGCGGGTCCGGCTCTTTTTACCTGCATCATTTCAACCACATCAGTTCACCTGCAGCTTGCGTTCCTTGATGATTTTTTCCCAGCGCGCCGATTCCGCCTTGATGTCGCGGGCGAAATCCTGCGGACTGTTGCCCACCGGCACCATGCCGATTTCGTTGAACCGCTTGACCAGATCGGGGTTGCGCAACGCCTTGACGGTATCAGCATGCACCTTGTCGACCACCGCTTTGGGTGTGCCGGTCGGCACCATGAAACCGAACCAGCCGAGATTCTCGAAACCCGGCAGCGTCTCGGCAATCGCCGGCACGTTCGGCACCTGGGGCGCACGCTCCTTGCTGGTGACGCCCAGAGCGCGCAGCTTGCCGGTGTTGATGAAGGCAATCGCCGCCGACAGATTGGGGGTTACGAACTGGATTTGCCCGCCGACCAGGTCGGTGACCGCCGGACCTTCGCCCTTGTAGGGGATGTGGGTGACATCGATGCCCGCGGTGTAGATAAAGTTTTCCGCGGCGAGGTGGGTTTGTGTGCCGACACCGGCCGAGCCGTAAGTCATCGACTTCGGTTTGGCCTTGGCCTGCGCAATGAATTCCTTCAGGTTTTTCGCCGGTGCACTCGGGTGGACCACGAGGACCTGCGGGCCGCTGGCGACACTGGTCACGGCCATCAGATCCTTCTCAGGACTGAACGGCATCTTCGCGTACATATGCTGGTTGGCGGTAACGATGGAGCCGGAAGTCATGAACAGCGTGTAACCGTCGGGATTGGCCTTGGCCACAATATCGCCGCCGATGTTGCCGCCGGCGCCGGCACGGTTGTCGACAATCATCGACTGCCCCCAGGCCTCGTTCAGCTTTTGCGCCACCAGGCGGGCCACGATGTCGGTCGCACCACCTGGCGAAAACGGCACGACAATGCGCACCGACCTGGTCGGATAAGCGTCTGCAGCAAAGGCTCCGGCGGAAAACAGCATGCATGCCACGGCGATCAGTTTTGCTTTGTTCATTATTTTCTCCTCACGGTCCGGTTTTATCTGTTGTCACACAACCCTGTTCGTTTCACGATACCCCACGGTCTGCGGAGCAGCAAGCCGCCATCCGGTTCACCGCACTACAAGCCCAACGCGTCCGCCGCGAGTTTGCGCAGTTCTTTGACCAGTTGCGTGCGCACGCTGCGATATGCCGGCTTTTTCGCGACATTGATCAGTTCGTAAGGATCGCGGTCGAGGTCGTAGAGCTCATCGAGTTCGCCATTGCGCGCGCGATTGACCCAGTGAATATATTTGTACCGATCGGTGCGCACCGCCTTGTAGGTCATTCCCACCAGCCATGGGTAGGCATTCTCGGCCCAGTATTCGACGAATACCGATTTGCGCCAACCAGCACGCTTGCCTTTGATCAGCGGCAGCAGCGAGCGGCCCTGAATATGTTTACCCGGTTTGCCGCCGGCGATCTCAATCAGCGTCGGCGCCAGGTCCTGCAGGATCACGAGCTCTTTGGCCTTCCTGCCGGCCTTGATGTGTTTCGGCCAGCGGATGGTCAGCGGCGAACGGATGCCTTCTTCGTAGGCGAAACGGCGCTCGGGGCCGATGCCGTGTTCACCAAAAAAGTAGCCGTTGTCGCCTAGGAACAGGATCACCGTGTTGTCGAGTTCTCCCGTTTCCTCCAGTGTTTTCAGGATCATGCCGACACCCTCGTCGACCGCGGCCATCATCGCCGCGCGCAGACGGATTTCCTCCTGCTTGCCGGAGTGGATCGCATCCAGCATGACTTTTGACTCCGCGGTCTTGCGCAACTCGACCGCTTCGGCCCACACCGGCTTGTGCTTCAGAAACTCGGCGGGCTGCTGCATGTTGGGTTTTTTCGGGAACACGCAGCCCTGGTAAAGATTTTCATGGCGTTTCGCCGGGCGGTATCCGTCCATGCGGAAGGAGCCATCGGCAGCCTGCTCGGCATCGGGATGCACGGCCTTGTGCGCAAACCACAAGGACCAGGGCTTTTTGTTCTTGCGCTGGCCCTTGCTGCGGATCCAGTCCGTCGCCATGGTGTTCATGATGTCGGTGATGTAACCCTCGTGCTGTACGTACTTGCCGTTTTCGTTGAGCTTCGGGTTATAGAGATTGCCGTGACCATCGTAGGCCACCCAGAAATCGTAGCCGGGACGCGGCTTGCCGTCGTTGCCCATATGCCATTTGCCGATGTGCGCCGTTTCATAACCGAGTTTTTGCAACTCAAGGTGGTAATTCGGCAGGCGGTGGCTGGCCAAGTCGCGCGCGACGTTGTCGATGATGCCGTGACGGCTGGCGTATTGCCCCGTCAGTATCGACGCGCGGTTCGGTGAACAGATCGGTGTGGTGTGAAATGCGCGTTCGAACAACACGCCTTCATGCGCGATGCGGTCGATGTGCGGTGTTTTCATGTAGGGATGGCCACCGGCGCCGAATTCGTCGTAACGCAGGTCATCGACCAGGATCACCAGCAGGTTCGGCTTTTTGTTTACGGGTTTTTTCTGCATGCCCATCCCCTTCCGTTATTTCGCGACGTTCAGACCAGATTCAGCAGGAAAGCCAAGCCAGTGACCAGCGACACCCCGGTAGCAACTGCGATCAGCGTTTTCTGCCACTCGCGCCATTCGAGGAATTCCAGCGCCAGCAGGCGCAATCCGCCGGCCATGTGCGCTGCCAGCAGCAGCACCAGTCCAGTCTCGGCGAATTTCACCAGCGGATGTTCGGTCCAGCGCAAAAAACCGTCGAGCGCGGCCGCGCCGTGCAAGGCCTGACCCAGCGCCCAGAAATGCAAGGGCAGGAACAGCGCCAGCAACACGCCGGAGCCGCGATGCACGATGAATGCCCAGTAAGCAGGATGGTTACGCGCGCGGAAATCGTTTTTCATGCCGCGCCCGCCCCAAACACGCCGAACACCGCACGCATGCCCCACATCGCCAGACTCAAACCGATAATGCCGGTCAGCACATCAAGACGATGGCCGCGCCAGTTGAAGGTTTCGCTGATGATGGTGCGCAGGCCGATCGGCGCATGCACTGCAACCGCGAACACAAACAGCGTATAAAACGCGAACCACGCGATACTGCCTTGGGTTCGGCCGAGGATTTCAGCGGCACTCAGGCCGCTGCGCACGGCATAAATCATGGTCAGCAGATGTACCACCACGCACAAGGCCAGCACCATCGCGCTGATGCGCTGCGCGCCCCACAACAGGACCTGGGCGCGCTGGTTCATGCCGGCCCCATCCTTGGGGAATGGTAATATAAATATATGATTTTATTCATTATTTTATATCTCGCCCGACAGCGTTGCCGCCAGCACAGCGCGCTTCAGCCCGGCGATGCCAGCCGTCGGCGACAAACCCTTGGGGCAGCGCTCGGTGCAGGCAAGATGGGTGTGGCAGGCATGACAACCGGCATCCCCCGCCACTGCGGCCAGCCGCTCGGCGCGCGCGGTGTCGCGCACATCATTGATCAGCGTCCACGCGCGATTGAGCGCAGCCGGGCCGAGATAATCCTTGTTCCAGCTGACGACATCGCAGGCGCTATAGCACACGCCGCAGCCGATGCATTCAATGCCGGCTTCGACGCGTTTACGCTCTTTCGATTCGGGGGAAACTTTGGCAAAGCCGTCTTTACGCGTAGCACTGCCGCTGAAGCGACCTCGGGCGCGCGCCCACTTGTCGAAAAATTCGCGCATGTCGGTGACCAGATCCTTGATCACCGGCAGATTGCGCAGTGGCGCGATTTCGAGTTTGTTGTCGGCCGCCACTTTTGACACATGGGTGCGACAGGTCCAGCGCGACACGCCATTGACCGTCATCGCGCAGGAACCGCAAACGCCGACACGGCAGGCAAAACGATAGGACAGCGTCGAATCGCATTTGCGCTGCACGTAGGTCACGACGTCGAGCACGGTCTGGCTTTCCTGCCGCGGCACTTCGAAATCCTGGAAGTCGCCCTGCTCGGTGCCGCGCCAGATCCGCACTGTCAGCATGTCCATCGTTTTAGTTCCTTTTGTCTGAACAATGCCCTAGTCCCTCACCCCCGACCCCTCTCCCAACGGGAGAGGGGAGGTACTGGCGGTCCATGGTTGTTCAACCATGGACCGTTCCTAGAACGGGTGCCGCGAGGCGCTGGATCATCACATTGACGCAGGCCGGTTTGCCGCTGGCGATTGCGCGTGCGAGAGCCGGCTTCAGTTCCGCCGCACGGGTCACCAGCTCACCGTGGCCGCCCAATGCCGCCACCGCCAGATCATAACGCGTGCCGCCGCGCAGTTCGCAGCCATGCGCACGCTCCTTGCCGTAAGTGCGCAACTGGATCTGGTGTTCGGCATTCCAGCAGGAGTCGTTGCCGACCACCACGATCATCGGCACGCCTTCGCGCACGGCGGTATCGAACTCCATCAAATGAAAGCCGAAAGCGCCGTCCCCCATCACCGCAATCACCGCTGCCTGCGGCCGGGCCATCCGTGCAGCGAAAGCAAAGGGCACGGCACTACCGATGGAACCGCCGACACCGTTGATGATGCGTGCCGGTGCCTGGATGCAGGCCTGCGCCCACTGGCCGATTTCACCGCCGTCGGCGATGAACACCGCATCGGGGGAGGTATTCAAGGCGTCCTGTACTGCGCGGCCGAGTTCGACCGGATGCACCGGGCCGTCGCCGCTGTTGATGTCGCGCCAGGACGCCGGACGAAAGGCGACGGCATCAGCGACTTCTTTCAGCCACGCCGCGCCGGCATGGCGTTGTGCTTCTGCAACCAAGGCGCGCGCCGTGGCCACGCTGTCCGCCTGTGCCGACAATGCGACGCGAGCTGCACCGAGATTTTTGATCGCACGTTGCAGGGCTTCGCTTTCGGGATCGATCACCGCAAAACGGCAAGTTGCAGCCAGTGCCGGCGCTCTTCCGAAACGCAGCGTGAAATCCGGTTGTTTGCCGATCAGCACCACGAGGTCGGCCTTGCCCAGCACACCGGCAAAAGCGCCTAGGCCCGGATCGTTGACGCCGCGCGGGCTTTCCATACACAACGCCGGCACGCCGGTGGCCGCGGCCAGTTGCTTGACCAGTCCGGCGACCGGCGCATGCGCCAGTACCGGTCCGAGCAGGATCAGCGGCCTTGCCGCAGTCTTCAGCAGGGCCTGCAGCGCCGCGATGGTTTTGGCCCCGGGCGGATTTTCCAGCGGCGCAAAATCGGCGGCGGGCGCCAACAGTTTTTCGCCGTCGGCCACTTTGGCTTCGAGTACATCAAAGGGCAGGCTCAGGTGCACCGGTCCCGGCCGGCCGGAACGCGCGATACGACAGGCCTTGGCGATATCCGCGCCCAGAGTTTCAACACTGCTGGCGGTCCATGATGCCTTGACCAGCGGCGCCGCGATGTCTGCCTGACGCATTTCCTGGAAGGAACCGCTGCCCAGTTCATTGAGCGGTGCGTGGCCCGATAGCAGCACCATGGGCGACTCGGAGGCCAGCGCGGTATATAACGCGCCAACGCCGTTGGCGTGTCCCGGACCACCGGTCAGCATGGCAATGCCGGGCTCACCGGTCAGTCGCGCCCAGGCATCGGCCATGTGTACGGCGGCGCCTTCGTAACGCACATGGGTGATCGCAAGCCTGGCTTCGATCGCAGCGTCATACACCGGCATGATGTGATTGCCGGAGAGGGAAAAAATACGCCGCAGCCCGGCTTGCGCCAGGGTACGCGCGAGAATATCGGCACCGCGGAGTGTGGTCATCGGGGTCTTGTCCGGGTTTCAGCGATTACGGTGAAGCGCCCGCATGGCCGGCCCGGCCATGCGGGATGATTCAAACAAACTGAGCTTACTTAAGCGCTTTCGTACAGACGGGTCAGCACAAACTCGCGATGGCCCAGCGCTTCGGCGGCCGTCAGCCGGCCGTTGCAGGTGCGCAGCATGACTTCGATCAGTTCGTCGCCGGTCTGGTCGAGGTTTTTCTCCCGCTGCAGCAGGCCCGAGCAGTCGTAGTCGACGTGTTCGCTCATGGTGCGCACGGTGCGCGGATTCGCAGTGAGCTTGATCACCGGCACAATCGGATTGCCGATGACATTGCCCTGCCCGGTCGGGAACAGGTGCACCACGTAGCCGGATGCCGCGCACAGCGTGACCATCTCGGCCGCGGCCGAAGACGAATCCATGAACCACAGGCCGGGCTTGGTCGGCTCCTCGGCCTTGTCGAGCACACCGATGACCTTGCACTTCTTGCCGATTTTCTGGATGTTGCCCAGCGCTTTTTCCTCGATCGTGGTCAGGCCGCCGGCGATATTGCCCTTGGTCGGCTGTGAATCGGAGAGGTCGCTGGTTTTGTTTTTCTCGACGATTTCCTGGTAACGATCGAACATTTTCATGAACTGCGCGCGCACTTCGGGAGTCGCACAACGATCGGCGACGATGTTCTCGCCGCCGGTGATCTCGGTGGTCTCGCCGAAACACATGGTCACGCCGAGCGGCTCCAGCTTGTCGAACGCACTGCCAACGGTCGGATTGGAACCGCAGCCGGAGGTCGTGTCGGACTCACCGCACTTGGTCGATACCCACAGGTCGCTGATCGGGCACTCGGTGCGCTGCAGCTCGGACGCCCATTGCACGTATTCCTTGGCCACTTTGGACGCACGCATGATGGTGTCGTGGTCGCCATGGAGTTCGATGCCGAAACCGGTGACCGGCTTGCCGGTCTTGGCAATGCCATCGACAACCTTTTTCGCCCAGCCCTCTTCAATACAGATCACCACCACCGCGGCGACATTGGGGTTGGCACCCGCGCCGATGATGGTGCGGAAATGCAGGTCCAAGTCGGCGCCGAACTGCAGCCGGCCATAGGGATGCGGGATCGCAACCGCACCCTTGATATTGTTGGCCACAGCTTCAGCCGCGGCATTGGACAGATCGTCCACCGGCAGGATCAGGACGAGATTGCGGACACCGACGCGGCCGTTCTCGCGGCGGTAGCCCATGAATGTGGTTTTGCTGTTGATCATTTTTTTATCTCCAGGAATTTTCGGTTCAGCACGCAGCGCCGGCTTATCGGCCGCTTGCTTATCGGTCGCTTTTTACCAACCGCTTTTACCAACGCTTGGTCTTGATGTTGTGCACGTGGGCGTGCTCGCCGACCTTGATGTCCGCCACGGCCTTGCCGATGTCGAAACCGTATTTGATGATGGTGTCGCCCTTCCTGATCTCACGCAGCGCCGCCTTGTGGCCGATCGGGATGTCGTTGAGCGCCTTGACCTTGATCGTCGAGTCATCTTCCATGACCCAGCCGATCATTTCCTGTCCGGCCTTGATGCCTTCGATGACGGCCACGCCGACCGTGTCTTTCTTGTCGTGTACCAATATGTGAATCATTGCGCCTCCTGAGTGAACGCTGTGCGAGTGAAAATAAATGCGGGACAAACGGTGCTGCAGGGTCGGTCATGCTACCCGCGGCCGTTCCGGCAAGTCAACTAGATGACCTATATGAATTCTCCGGCCGCGTGGTAGACTGCCGCGCACCCTTATGGCCCAAATTTTATGGCCCAAATCCCCAACACCGAACCCTTGACCGCTGGTCAACCGACCGCCGCTCCACTTTACCGCGAAGTGCAGTGGCGCATCACGCGCGCGCTGGCCGCCGGCGAGTGGAAACCAGGCGAAGCCATCCCCAGCGAGGCCAAACTGGCAGCGGATTTCAGGGTGTCGATCGGCACCATCCGCCGCGCCATCGATGAACTGGTCGCCGGGCGCATCCTCGTGCGCCAGCAGGGGCGCGGCACTTTTGTCGCCGCGCACACTGAAGACCGCACGCTGTTTTATTTTTTCCATATCGTCGGCAAGGATGGCAGTCAGGAATTCCCGGTGTCGGAACTGCTGTCGTTCAGCCGCGAACGTGCCGGCGCCGATGATGAAACGCAACTGGGCATCCCCCGCGGCAGTCGCGTCGCGCGGGTGCGCAACCTGCTGAAACTCGCCTACAAGCCGGTGGTGCTGGATAACATCACGGTATCGACGGAACGCTTCACGCGCATCGACGAAAATACGTTCCGCAACCGCGAAGGAACAATTTATGGACTTTATCAAGCACGGTATGGCGTTAATGTCGTACGGATCAGCGAGCGCCTGTCGGCAGCACATCCGCCAGCAGACGTTGCTGCCATCCTCGGCATGCGCGCCAACCAGCCGGCGCTGCAGATCCGCCGCACCGCTTACACCTATAACGATTCACCGGTGGAATACCGGCTGAGCTGGATCAACAGCGCCGACCACGAATACCTGAGCGATTTGTGGAAAACCTCGGCGCGCTGACGCCGGTCGCCTAAAAACCGAGTTCGCGCCGCGCTATGGCAATCTGCGCGGGATCACTGGCGTTTTTCAGCAGCCATTCGAACTGCGCCCGCGCATCATCACGCAAACCGGCGCGCGCCAGGCTGAAACCCGCCAGCTGCCGCGCTTGCGCTGCCGCGGAATCCGTCGCAGGGGCGCCCCCCAAGGGGACTTCCTTCGGGGCGCCCCCCAAGGGGACTTCCTTCGGGGCGCCCAATGCGGAGCGCAGATAAAAATCCGCCGCTTGCAAGGGCTGGCCATGACCTGCATGGGTTTGCGCAATGCCGGACAACACAAGTCGCGACTGCGCGGCATCGGCATGCGGCAACACGCGCTCAAACAGGGCCCGAGCTGCATCGTGCAAACCATGATCGGTGAATTGCTGCGCCAGCGTGATCCATTGCGGCAACTGCGCCACAGGAATCGCCGATCGTTCCGCTGTCAGCGGTCGCACGATATTGACGGCAACTTCGGCGCGACCCGCGCGCAACGCCAGCGCAGACAGGCGCAGATTCCACACCACCGCCGGCATGTTGTCGGGAGCCGGCAAACCCTGCCAGTACTGCAACGCACGCGCAGGGTCGCCCGTCGTCTCGGCCAGCGCGCCCAGCGTATGCAGGGTGGACGTTGCCAGCGCACCGGCATCAGCCGGCCAGGCGCCAAATACGCGCAACGCCGCGCGCGGTAATTTCGATTCGGCAAAATCCGCAGCCAGCCGGACCTGCGCACTCTGCTGCATTTTGGGATCGCGCGCAAAATGCGCCAGATAGGCCAGGTAAGCGCGGGCTTCCGCCGGTTCAGCCGCGCGCCGGCGCTGCGCGAACTCCAGCCAGTTCGCGTCATCCCCGGCCAGCAACTGGTGACTGTTGGACGCAGAACGGGCGTGGCCGACATAAGCCTCCCATAATTTTCCGGCGTCGGCGTCCGGGCCCTCCGCAACGCTCGCCGCGCCGACTTCCAGCAATTGCTCCATTGCGCTGAGGCGCAATGCTCCGTTGTTCTGGCGGTCTGCAGCCTCGAGCAAAATACGCAACCACGCCGGATCTTCGCTGCGGCCCAGCGCTGTACGTGCCTGCGTCACCGCGTCCTGCGGCGTGATCACACCGGTGTGCAGGCGCAACCGCAGTTTTGCCGGGCTACGTTCCTCCAGCAGGCTCAGCCAGGCAACGGCCTCCCGCGTCATCCGGAGGTCGAGCAATGCATCGACAAAAACAGTGGCCGTCGCCGCATCCAGCGGCCGGTAGTCCTGCTCGAAACGCAGCATGCTGCGGTAAGCGTCATCGGCGCCCCCCAAGGGGACTTCCTTCGGGGCGCCCCCCAAGGGGACTTCCTTCGGGGCGCCCCCCAAGGGGACTTCCTTCGGGGCGCCCCCCAAGGGGACTTCCTTCGGGGCGCCCCCCAAGGGGACTTCCTTCGGGGCGCGCGTGTCGCGGACATGACTGCGGATGACCAGCAAGCGCAGTTCTCGCAAGGCACCGGCATTGATTCCGGGTGTCCACAGCGCGCGGCCGGCATGGTCGCGAACCACCGCAGTCCGGCCGAGTGCAAGTGCGGCGCGGGCGGCAACAGCATGCAGTCCGGCCCGCGCGGCGGCTGGTACCGCTGACGGCAACACTCCTGCCCGCTTCAGCACTTCGTCGTTACGGCCCAACTGCACCAGCAATTGCAGGCGCAGGGTTTCCCATTCAATCCAAAGGGGCGCGGCGGCATCCTGCGGCTGCAGGGTATCGATGCGGAGCAAGGCCAGCTGCACCGCTCCGGCCTGCCCCAGACTGCGCGTGGCGTCGAGATCCTTGGTTACATCAGCAGTTTGCGCGGCGGTCAGTGCGTGCAGCCCGACCAGCAGCAATATGGTGGTGACGAAGTGTCGCAGTGCAGGCATGTAACTATTGTAGCGGGCACCGCCTGCCGGACGCAGGCAGGCAGGCATAAAACGAAAAGGCGGCCGCAGCCGCCTTTTCCGGAATGCACCAGGCCTTATTTTTCGGTTGGTGCGGCCTCGGCTGCAATCTCGGCTTCCGCCGCGACTTCACCCTGGACGGCGGTATTGACCGTCAGCTTTTCCTTGATGCGCGCTGCTTTGCCCGACAGGCCGCGCAGGTAGTAGAGCTTGGCGCGGCCGACATCGCCGCGACGTTTGACTTCGATGCTGGCAATCGCCGGTGAATAGGTCTGGAACGTCCGCTCGACACCTTCGCCTGACGACACCTTGCGCACGATGAACGCGGAGTTTATGCCGCGGTTCCGCTTGGCGATGACCACGCCTTCGTAGGCCTGCACGCGCTTGCGCTCACCCTCGACCACGTTGACATTGACGATGACCGTATCACCGGCAACGAATTCGGGCACCTTGCGGTCCAGACGTTTGATCTCTTCCTGCTCTAGCTGCTGAATCATGTTCATGCTCATGCTCCCTCAAAACTTGTTGCGCCCGCCTGATGGCGTCCGCTGTTAAGTCGGTCTTTACTGCGTGTTAATCCTTGCTGCCCTGCTGCTCGCTCTGGTATTCATCGAGCAACATTCGTTCTTCTTTGGACAACGTCCGCCGTTCCAGCAAATCCGGCCGCCGCTGCCAGGTCCGTCCCAGTGACTGCTTCAGCCGCCAGCGCGTGATCGCGGCATGGTTGCCCGACAACAGCACCGCCGGTACCGACGCGCCCGCATAATTCTCCGGGCGCGTGTAGTGCGGGCAATCCAGCAGGCCGTTCACAAACGAGTCCTGCTCTGCCGACTCGGCATCACCGAGTGCTCCCGGCAACTGCCGCACCACGCTATCCATCAGTACCATCGCGGCCAGTTCACCGCCACTCAATACATAGTCGCCGATCGAAATTTCCTCGACGACCTGCTGCTCAATCAACCGCTCATCTACACCTTCGTAACGCCCCGCCAGCAGCACCAGTCCCGGCTCCTTCGCCAGCTCCACCACCCTCGCATGATCCAGCAACCTGCCCTGCGGCGTCAGGTGCAGCACCCGCGGCCGCTCCACACCGGCACTTTGCTGCCTCTGACAGGCCGCCTGCAGCGCCTTGCCCAACGGTTCAGCCATCATCACCATCCCCGGGCCGCCGCCGTAAGGCCGGTCATCCACAGTGCGGTGAACATTGGCCGCAAAATCCCGCGGATTCCACGCCACAAACTGGTACAAACCGCGTTCCCGCGCCCTCCCGGTGACACCGAGTTCGGTCACCGCGTCAAACATCGCCGGAAACAGCGTAACTACATCAAACTGCAACATCAGAAGTCCGCGTCCCAATCGACGATGATCGTGCCACCGGCAATATCAACCTGACGGATCACCGTTGCAATGAAGGGCAGCAAACGCTCACGCTGATTTGCTGCCACCTCATTTGCTACCCCATCCTCCACCACCAGCACATCATTCGCTCCGGTTTCAAAAACGCGGGTCACACTCCCCAGCGCCACACCGGCTGCATTGACCACTTTCAGTCCGACCAGATCGGACCAGTAAAACTCATTCGTCGCGGGTATCGGAAAATCATCTCGCGATATCGCGATCCGCATGCCCTGCAACGCAGCGGCTTGCTCGCGGTCGCCGACACCTTCCAGCTTTGCCACCACTGTGGCGCCATGCACTTTCGCCACTTCCACCGACCGCAACTGCCACTTGCCGTCCTGTCCGACCTGCCACTGCGGATAGTCCAGCAGGCCCTGCAGTTGCTGCGTGAACGGCTGAATCTTGATCCAGCCCTTGATGCCGTAGGGCGCAACGATGCGCCCCATGGCCACCAACTGCTCAGTCACCGGCCGCTCAGGCGGCTTTTTGTTCACCAGCCTGCTTGACGAGCCGGGTTACGGTGTCCGACAGTAGCGCACCCTTGCCCTTCCAGAAGTCGAGACGCTCGCGATTGATGCGCAGGCGTTCACGGCCTTCCGGGGCCTTGGGGTCGTAGAAGCCCAGACGCTCGATAAAGCGCCCGTCGCGCGGAAACCGCGAATCGGCAACAACGAAATTAAAGAACGGACGCTTTTTGGCGCCACCACGAGCTAAGCGGATTACTACCATGAGGATTCCCAGCGACCGAAGAAGTCGAAAGGGCCGGATTTTACGCTACTTTTCGCGCCAGACGCAACCAAAGTCACGAATGAAGAGCAGTTATCCCGTTCATTGCATCATATCCACAAAATTATACTAATCATCTGTTTTTAAAGGATATTTAATGAATTCGCCGGAAAAAAGTCCCGCCACCGTCATCCACAGTTCGCTGCAGACCCGGTTTGGAGCCGATTTCTCCGTCGCGCAGGACCAGCAAGGAGTGGCGGAGCTGGCGCAAATCGCCAGCCATCGCACGATCCGCCGTTACCGTCCGGATCCGGTGGCGCCGGTACTGCTGCGCCTGCTGCTGGCCTGCGCGCTGTCGGCGCCGACCAAAAGCGATCTGCAGCAGGCCGATATCATCCACATCACGGATGCCGGCAAACGCCAGCGCATCGTTGCCGCGATCCCGGACATGGCGTGGATCCTCGATGCACCGGTGTTTCTGGTGTTCTGTGGCAACAACCGCCGCATCCGCCACATCGGCAACTGGCGCGGCAAACCTTTTGCCAACGAACACCTCGATCACTTCATGAATGCTGCGGTCGATGCCGGTATCGTGATGATGAATTTCATCCGCGCCGCGGAGGCGGCCGGCCTCGGTACCTGCCCGATCAGCGCCATCCGCAACGCGATTGATGACACCAGCCGCGAGCTGGAACTGCCGGAAGGGGTGTTTCCGGTCGCAGGACTCTGCGTGGGTTATCCGGCAACCCCCGGCCACATCAGCCCACGGCTGGGGCTGGAGGTCACGGTGCACACCAACCGCTACGACGAGAGCGCGCTAAGTGTACAGGTGGATGCCTACGATCAGCGCCGGCACGCCAACCATCCTTACGGCAAACAGCGTCGCACTAAATCATTCGGTACAGCGGAATTTTATGGCTGGTCGGAAGACAAAGCCCGGCAATATGCCGAACCGGAGCGCGCGGATTTCGGCGCCTACATCCGGCGCCAGGGGTTCAGCCTGAAATAGCGGAGCAAAAAAAGAGGCGCGGGCGTGCTCAGCGCATGCCCGGAAACATGCCCTTCATGTTGCGCATCATTTTTGCCATGCCGCCCTTGGCAACCATTTTCATCATTTTCTGCGTCTGCTCGAACTGAGCGAGCAGGCGGTTGACTTCCTGCACGCTGACCCCCGCGCCGGTGGCAATGCGGCGTTTGCGTGAAGCCTTGAGCAATTCGGGCTTGGCGCGTTCCAGTGGTGTCATCGAATTGATGATGCCTTCGAGCCGCCGGATGGTTTTGTCTTCCATCTGCGGCGCGGCCTGTGCCGCCTGCGCCAATTGCGCCGGCAGCTTGTCCATCAGTGCGCTCATGCCACCCATCTTGCGCATCTGCACCACCTGCTGCTTGAAATCCTCGAGATCAAAACCTTTGCCGCTCTTGACCTTGCGTGCGAGTTTTTCCGCCTCCTCAATGTTGACCGATTTCTGCACATCCTCGATCAGCGACAGCACGTCGCCCATGCCGAGAATGCGCGAGGCCATGCGGTCGGGATGGAAGGCTTCCAGTCCCGTCAGTTTCTCGCCGGTGCCGGCAAACTTGATCGGTTTGCCGGTGACGTGGCGCACCGACAGCGCAGCGCCGCCGCGCGCATCACCGTCGAGCTTGGTCAGGATGACCCCCGTCAGCGGCAGCGCTTCGCCAAAGGCTTTCGCCACGTTGACGGCGTCCTGGCCCTGCATCGCGTCGACAACGAACAGCGTCTCTATCGGATTCAGGGCAGCGTGCAACTCGCGGATTTCCTGCATCATCGCCGCATCGATCGCGAGACGGCCGGCAGTATCGACGATCAATACTTCGTGATAATGGGTGCGTGCGTATTCCAACGCGCGTTTGGCGATGTCCACCGGTTTTTCATCAGCACCCGCAGGATAAAAATCCGCCTCGACCTGTCCGGCCAGCACCTTCAGCTGCTCAATGGCCGCCGGGCGATAGACGTCGCAGCTCACCAGCAATACTTTTTTGCGCTGCTCCGTGCGCAGCCAGCGCGCGAGTTTGCCGGCGGTGGTGGTTTTGCCGGCACCCTGCAGGCCGGCCATCAGGATCACCGCCGGCGGCTGCGCAGCCAGATTGAGCGATTCGCTGTGTTCACCCATCAGCGCTATCAACTCGCGATGCACGACACCAACCAGCGCTTGGCCCGGAGTCAGGCTGCCGACAACCTCTTCACCCACCGCTTTCGAGCGGATGCTGTCGATGAAAACCTTGACCACCGGCAACGCCACATCGGCTTCAAGCAGCGCCATGCGCACTTCGCGCAACGCCTCCTGGATGTTGGCGTCGCTGAGGCGCGCTTCGCCGCGCAGCGTCTTGACGACGCGCGACAGCCGTCCGGTGAGGTTGTCAAACATGGAATGTGGTGAAGAGTGCGTTCGGGTAAACTTGAAGACTATGCAGGGCATTTTACCGTATCTGATCAGCGCGCTTCTGTATGTGGCGATGACGGTCTACTTCTGGCGATTGCACTGGTCTGCGGCCGCGGTCACGCCGGTCGCATCCCACCGCGCCATCGAACGCGCAGGGGTGCTGGCCGCACTCGGCGGGCATGCCGCCGTATTGTTCGGCACCATGCTCGCGGGCAACGCCCTGCGCATCGGCGTCGGCGACGCCATCTCCGCAATCCTCTGGCTGACCGTACTGATTTACTGGCTGGGCGGCCTGTTCTACCGTCTTGAAGGCCTGCAGGCGCTGATCATGCCGGTGGCGGCAGTAGCGGCATTCCTGCCGGCACTGCTCCCCGAATCGCGGCCGTTGCCGAATACCGAATTGCTGGCGTTCAAACTGCATGTACTGATCTCGATGCTCGCCTACAGCCTGTTCACGATCGCGTCGCTGCATGTGCTGCTGATGGCCATGCTCGAACGCCGCCTGCATCAGGGGGCGTTGCCTGCCGGGTTGCAGAAACTGCCGCCGCTGCTGACCATGGAAACCCTGCTGTTCCGCATCATCTGGGCAGGCTTCATCATGTTGTCGTTGACGCTGGCCAGCGGCGTTGTATTTTCTGAAGAACTGTTCGGCAAGGCGGCACGACTCAACCACAAGACCATTTTCGGCATCCTGTCGTGGTTCGTGTTTGGTGCGCTGCTGTTCGGCCGGCATTTCCACGGCTGGCGCGGACGTGTCGCCGTACGCTGGACACTCACCGGCTCCCTGATGCTGGTGCTGGCCTATCTGGGCAGCAAGTTCGTCGTCGAAGTGCTGCTCGGCCGGGGCTGACTGCTACGCTGCCTGGCGGCGGCGCTCTGACGCCGCTGTCGATTTTTTTGAGGTGTTCTCATGGAAGTGCTGATACTTGTCTGCCTGATCCTGCTCAACGGCGCATTTGCGATGTCCGAGGTCGCACTGCTGACCGCGCGCCAGTCCAAACTGGCGACGCTTGCGCAACGGGGCGACAAACTCGCCGCAGCGGCCATTAAGCTCAGTGCGAATCCGACCCGTTTCCTGTCGACCGTGCAGATCGGCATCACTTCAATCGGACTGCTGAACGGCATCGTCGGCGAAGCCATTCTCGCCGAACCTTTCGCGGCATGGCTGCAGATGCAAGGGATGGAACCCAAGCTGAGCGCCATTACCGCCACGGCGATTGTGGTGGTTGGCGTGACTTATGTTTCCATCGTCATCGGCGAAATTGTGCCCAAACGACTCGGCCAGCACAGCGCGGAAAATATTTCACGCTATGTGTCATGGCCGATGCGCGGACTGGCATTCATCACCGCACCGTTCGTCCATCTACTGACCGTCTCCACCAATGCCGTGCTCGGACTCGCGCTGCGCCTGCTGCGCCTGCAGCCGCAGGAATCCGGGCCGCAGCCGCTGTCGATTGACGAAATCCGCACCATTGTCCTGGAGTCCTCCAATGTGCTGCCGAAAAAGCACGCCACGGTGCTGCTCAATCTGCTTGAGCTTGGTGCAATCACCGTGGATGACGTGATGGTGCCGCGCAACCAGATCGAGGCCGTAAACCTCGACCTGCCGCTGGAGGATCTGGCGCAGCAAATCTCGACGGCACACCACCGCCGTGTGGTGGTTTACCAGGATCAGCTGGACAACGTAATCGGCACCTTGCGGGTGCGGCATGCGCTGACACTGATTCAGCGCGAAGAGCTGACCCACGACAGTCTGCGGGAGATGATCCGCGAACCCTATTTTGTGCCCTCCGCCACCCCGCTGCTCGCGCAAATCCAGCATTTCCAGGAACATGAGGACCGCGTCAGCCTGGTTGTTGACGAATATGGAGAAATCATGGGGCTGGTAAGCCTTGACGACATCCTCGAGGAAATCATCGGAGAGTTCACCACCCAGTCGCCGTTGATGGCCCGCGGCTTGCACCGTCAAGCCGACGGCAGTTATGTCATCGAAGGCAGCACGCTGCTGCGTGAACTCAACCGCAAACTAGGTTTCAGCTTCCCGCTGGACGGTCCGAAAACTTTGAACGGGCTGATTCTGGAACATCTGCAGGACATCCCTGAGCCCAATACCAGTGTGCGCATTGCCGGGCATCCGCTGGAGATCGTCCAGACCCAGGATCGGGTCATCAAAAGCGTGCGGGTATACGCACCGACGCGCCCATAAGCCTTTACCAAATAGTGTGCAATGCAGCCTTTACAAAGGTAGGCAGGAAAGGCATCATTCCAGCAATAACCGATCGTAACCTATTGGTTCATCGAAGGATTTTGGAGGCCAGCCATGGCAACTGCAGCCGCTGCCGCACGCAAATCGGAAATTACTGAATACACTTTTCGCTGGGTAGGCCAGGATCGCGCCGGGAAAACCGTGCGCGGTGAAATACAGGCCAGCGGAGAGGCGCAGGTCAACGCCACCCTGCGCAGGCAGGGCATCAAAATTGTTGAGGTCAAGAAACAGCGCATGGGCCGCGGCGGCTCGGTATCTGAAAAGGACATCACGCTGTTCACCCGTCAGTTGGCAACAATGATGAAATCCGGCGTGCCATTGCTGCAGGCCTTCGACATCGTCGGCAAGGGCCATAGCAATCCGGCGGTAGCCCGCCTGCTGATGGCCATCAAGTCCGATGTCGAAACCGGTACCAGCCTTAAACAGGCATTCGAGAAACATCCGCTACATTTCGATGCGCTGTTCTGCAACCTGGTCGGCGCCGGTGAAGCCGCCGGTATTCTGGAAAGCCTGCTCGACCGGCTTGCCACTTACAAGGAAAAAATCCTCGGCATCAAGGCCAAGATCAAGTCGGCACTTTTTTACCCTATCGCCATCATCGTGGTTGCCGTGGTGATTACTGCGATCATCATGATTTTCGTGATTCCGGCGTTCAAGGAAGTGTTCAAGAGTTTCGGTGCCGATCTGCCGACGCCGACACTTATCGTGATGGCCATGTCCGATTTCGTCGTTGCCAACTGGTTCGTCCTGTTCGGCGGCGCGGGCGGTGCAATTTACGCGTTTTTCTGGACCTGGAAACGCTCGGTAAAAATGCAAATGTTCATGGACCGCCTTACACTGAAAATTCCGATTTTCGGCGACCTGATCCGCAAATCTTCAATTGCGCGCTGGACTCGCACACTGTCCACGATGTTTGCCGCAGGCGTGCCGCTGGTCGATGCGCTGGGTTCTGTCGCGGGCGCCTCCGGCAACTACGTTTACTATGTCGCCACCAAGAAAATCCAGTCCGAGGTTTCCACCGGTTCCAGCCTCACGTCATCGATGCAGGGCACCGACGTGTTTCCGAGCATGGTGATCCAGATGGTGATGATCGGCGAGGAAGCCGGCTCGCTGGACGCGATGCTCGGCAAGGTCGCCGACTTCTTTGAGCAGGAGGTCGATGACACCGTGGATGCACTGGCCAGCCTGATGGAGCCGATGATCATGGTGGTGCTGGGCACGCTGATCGGCGGCATGGTGATCGCGATGTATCTGCCGATCTTCAAGCTGGGCTCTGCGGTATAAACCCGCGGTATAAGCCTTGCCCCACACGCCGCCCGGCGCCACGCGCGGCTCGCGCAGCCGGGCGTTGCGCTGATGCCGCGTGCCGTTTCCGCTAATTGCCGACCATGCTGTCTGATCCCCTGATTTTTTCCCTGTGTGCTGCGCTTCTCGGCCTGTGCGTCGGCAGTTTTCTCAACGTCGTCATCCATCGCCTGCCGAAAATGATGGAACGCGAGTGGCGCGCGGAATGCGCCGAACTCGCCGGCCAGGAAGCCCCGGCGGTGCAACGTTACAACCTTGTTGTGCCGCGTTCGGCCTGCCCTGCCTGTAACCGCCCGATCGCCGCACTGGAGAACATTCCCCTGCTGAGCTGGATCCTGTTGAGCGGCAAATGCGCCGGCTGCAGCGCGCGCATCTCCCCGCGCTATCCTGCTGTCGAGGCCCTGACCGCCATCCTCTCCGCTTACATTGCCTGGCATTTCGGTTTCGGCATGGCCGCGGCAGGTGCGCTGCTGTTCACCTGGGCGATGATCACGCTGACCTTCATCGACCTCGACACCTATTTCCTGCCGGACAGTATTACGCTGCCGTTATTGTGGCTAGGCCTGCTGCTCAACATCAGCGGCATCTACACGCCGCTGTCCGGCGCCGTGATCGGCGCAGCGGCCGGTTATCTTTCGCTGTGGAGCGTGTACTGGATTTTCAAGTGGGCGACCGGCAAGGAAGGCATGGGTTACGGTGACTTCAAGCTGCTTGCTGCCATCGGCGCCTGGCTGGGTTGGCAAATGCTGCCGCTGACCATCCTCTTGTCATCGCTGGTTGGCGCAGTCATCGGCATCGGGCTGATCGTGTTTGCCGGCCGCGGCCGCAGCGTGCCGATTCCCTTCGGTCCGTATCTGGCCATCGCGGGCATGATCGCTCTGCTGCACGGCCCTGCCCTGACCCGGGCGTGGTTCGGCCCGCTCTGAACCATGACGTTCTGCGTCGGCGTCACCGGCGGCATCGGTTCCGGCAAATCGCGAGCCGCGGCATTATTCGGTGAACTGGGCGCGGACGTTGTCGATACCGACGACATCTCACATGAACTTACTGCCGCAGGCGGCAGCGCGATGCCGGCGATCGCTGCGGCTTTCGGTCCCGCAGCAGTAGCGGCAGACAGCAGCCTGGATCGCACCGTGATGCGCCGGCTGGTGTTCGAAAACCCAGACGCCCGCAAACAACTGGAAACCATACTGCACCCGCTGATCCGTGACCGCGCCCGCAGCCGCGTCATGGCATCCCCCGCGCCATACGTGTTGCTGGTGGTGCCGCTGCTGCTGGAGACCGGGGCGTACCGTGGCCTGGTACAGCGCGTTCTGGTGGTGGATTGCGATGAATCACTGCAGATCACCCGCGCGATGCAACGCAGCAACCTGAGCCCAGACGCGGTTCGCGCCATCATGGCTGCACAACTGCCACGCCAGCAACGACTGGCCGGCGCCGATGATGTGATCCGCAATGACGGCGACATCGCACAGCTGCGCGGGCAGGTCGCCGACCTGCATCATCAATACCTGAGACTGGCAGCCAGCGCCGCAACCAGTCGCGGGAAATGAACTGCAGCAAGGGCACCAAGCCTTTATTTTTTCTGGGTTTTGTCCGATACTCCGGCAATCGGACTTCAACCCCATTTCATCGACTTCGGGCGCACCAGACGTGATTGTCTACGAGCATCCTCTGAGCGAACGCGTGCGCACCCTGTTGCGCCTCGAACACCTTTTCGAGCGTACTCAATATTTCCTGGGCCAGGATGATGGTCCTGAACATCATGTGGCACTGCTGCTGATTTTCGAAATCCTTGAGGTCGCCAGCCGTGCCGATCTGAAATCGGACCTGCTGCAGGAACTCGAACGTCAAAAGCAAACGCTGGACGCGCTGCGCGACAGCCCCGATATCTCGGAAGAAGCACTGGACAACGTATTGTGGCAAATTGACCAGGCATCCTCGCGACTGTTTCAGGCCTCGGGTAAAGTTGGACAGGAACTGCGCGAAAACGACTGGTTGATGAGCATCAAGCAGCGCACCGGAATTCCCGGCGGCGTATGCGGCTTCGATCTGCCCTCATACCATTACTGGTTGCAGCAAAACGCGGATACCCGGCGCCACGACCTGCAGCAATGGCTGGCCCCGTTTCTGCCAACCCGTGACGCGATCACCATCGTACTGCGGCTGCTGCGGGAGAGCGGCAAAACCTCCTTGCAGACGGCACAACAAGGCGTCTACCAGCAGATGATGGCGGGACGCCTGGCGCAGATGCTGCGCATACGGCTGTCCAATGATTACGCCTGCATTCCCGAAATCAGCGCGAACAAATACGCGCTGAACATCCGCTTCACCACGCAGGAAGGCATCCAGCGCCCCAAGGCCTCGGACACCGATGTCGAATTCGAACTGACCTTCTGCAATCTCTGAACGATGGCAAAGACAGTCGCCTGCCCTAATTGCGGCACAGGCATCGAATGGAATCCGGAAAACCGTTTCCGCCCCTTTTGCTCGGAGCGCTGCAAGATGGTGGATCTTGGCGCGTGGGCAACGGAACGCTATCGCGTGCCGGTCGTGGAAACCGACGAGTTGGAAGTGCCGGACGAGGGCGACTCGCCCAAACCGAATTAAGATTCGCGCCTAAGTCCAGGCACCGCGCACCATGGCGAGGCCATGGGCACCGCTGACCAGCGCCTGTTCGCGGTTACCGGCCTGCAATCCGCCCAGCGCAAACACCGGAATCCGCGCATCAACCACCAGTTGCTGCAATCCCGTCCAACTCAGCAACACCGCATCAGGATGTGTGGGGGTCGGCAACACCGGGCCGAGTACAGCGAAGTCGGCGCCCAGCTGCTCCGCTCTGTGTAATTCTTCCGCGTTGTGGCATGACGCACCGACCAATGCAAAATCGGGGCGCTGCGTAACATCACGCAATTGCTGCGAGGTCAGATGTACGCCGTCGGCGCCGCTGCGTTGTGCCAGTGCGATATCCGCGTTGACCAGCACGCGGGCGTCAAAGGCATGAGCCCGTGCCACGATGTCCCCGGCATAACGCGCGAATAATTCCGCCGGCCAGTCCTTGCCGCGCACCTGGATCAGGCGCAGCCCCTGTTGCAGAGCGCCTTCAATCCGGTCCAGTGCCCGGGGATACTCTGTCACCGCAAAACCGGTGATGCCGTAGGTCTCCGGGATGCCCAGCGCCTGCAGTATCGGGCCGTTGGCCGGCAGCAACGGTGCCACGTCGATCGCGTTTAGTCGCTGCCAGGCAAAGGCCTGCGCTTCACGACTCTGCAATTCACCACTCCAGGCGCGCACACGGAAAAAATGCAGCCGTACGGCGGCATGCGGATAATCAAACTCGCGGATGAGCCAGGGATAAGCAGAGATGACGCCGATGCCGAGCTCTTCATGCAACTCGCGCGACAATGCAGCTACGGCTGTTTCGCCGTCTTCGATCTTGCCGCCGGGAAACTCCCAGTAACCGGCATAGGCTTTTCCCGGCGGACGCTGAGCCAGCAGGAAACGGCCATCCGGTTGCTGCAGCACCGCGGCAGCGACCGCAATGCGACGGCGCGGTGGCTGTTCGATCATTGCCTCTTACTTGCGCTTATTTGCGCTCATTTGCGTTGCCTCAGCCGGTTGCGTCCCGCCCAGTCCCGCGCAAACTGCCAGGCCACGCGACCGCTGCGCGAACCGCGCATCAGCGCCCACTGCAGCGCGGCGTGTTCGACTTCAGCAGTTTTGCCGCCAGTCACTTTGAAATGTTCCAGCCAGACGCGGACGATGCGCAGGTACTCGTCCTGGTCAAACGGGTAGAACGACACCCACAGGCCAAAACGCTCCGACAGCGAAACCTTTTCTTCACTGGTTTCGCCGGGATGGATTTCCTCGCCGACATGCTGGTATTCGAGGTTCTCGTGCATGAACTCCGGCATCAGATGGCGCCGATTGGAAGTTGCATAAATCAGGCAGTTCTCGGACGCAGCGGCCACCGAGCCGTCGAGTACCACTTTCAGCGCCTTGTACCCCGGCTCATCGGCCTCGAACGACAGGTCGTCGCAGTACAGGATGTAGCGCTCGGGCCGTGCATGAATCAGTTCGACGATGTCCGGCAGATCGGTCAGATCGCGTTTCTCGACTTCGATCAGACGCAGGCCGCGCGATGCATATTTGTTCAGCAACGCCTTGATCAGTGAAGACTTGCCGGTACCGCGCGCACCGGTGAGCAGCACGTTGTTGGCCGGATAACCATCGACGAACTGGCGGGTGTTGCGCTCGACGCGGTCCTTCTGCTCGTCGATGCCCTGAAGGTCGCGCAGATCAATGCGATGCACCTGATGGATCGGTTCCAGCGCACCCTGCGCGGCTTTTTTGCGCCAGCGAAATGCAATCGACGCTTTCCAGTCGATGGTAGCCGGTGGCGCATGCAGCAGAAGTTCAAGACGCACCAGCAGCGTTTCGGCACGCACCATCAGATCGCTCATCTGCGCTGCAGGGACTACAGTCGGCAACTTCTTCATAAGTATATGATTTTATTTATTATTTAACTTATGCATCTCAGCTTCCGCATCTTAGCTTCTATAGTCGGCATTGATGCTGACGTAATCATGCGACAGGTCGCATGTCCACACCACTGCAGCCGCCTTGCCGCGGTTGAGCACGACACGCACGGTAATTTCCGCCTGCTTCATTACCCGCTGTCCTTCCGCCTCCTGATACGCAGGACTGCGTCCGCCGTGTTCCGCCACCAGCACATCGTCGAGATAGAGTTCGATGCCTTCGACTTCAAGGTCGGCGATACCCGCATAACCGATGGCAGCGAGGATGCGGCCGAGATTCGGGTCTGACGCGAAAAAAGCGGTCTTGATCAACGGCGAATGCGCAATCGCCAGCGCGACCTTGCGGCATTCTTCTTCGCTGCGGCCGGCCTCGACTTTCACCGTAATGAATTTGGTGGCACCCTCGCCGTCGCGGATAATGGCCTGCGCCAGTGTGGTGGCTACCGCCGTGATTGCATCGCGGAACGCCAGATACTCGGCGCTTTTCGCATCAACAATCTCAGGCATCGCGGCCTTGCCGGTCGCGATCAGCATGAAGCTGTCGTTGGTCGAAGTGTCACCATCGACGGTGATGCGATTAAAGGAGCGCTGCGCGGCATAAGCGACCGCGGCCTTGACCAGCGGCTGGCTGACCGCCGCGTCAGTGGCAATGAAGCCGAGCATGGTCGCCATGTTCGGATGAATCATGCCGGCGCCCTTGGCGATACCGGTCAGGGTGATTGTCGCAGCGCCGATCTGGACCTGACACGACGCGGCTTTGGGAATCGTGTCCGTGGTCATGATCGCCTGCGCGGCATCAGCCCATGCATCGGCTTTAAGTGCGGCAATACATTGCGGCAGGCCAGCAGCGATCCGCTCCACCGGCAGCGGCTCCATGATGACGCCGGTTGAAAAAGGCAATATCTGCGTGCTGTTGCAACCCAGCAGTTGCGCCGCATCGGCACAGGTCTGCCGCGCGCGCGCGAGGCCCTCCTTGCCCGTGCCGGCATTGGCCACCCCGGTGTTGATCACCAGCGCACGTATGCCCTGCCCCGGATCGACCATCGACAGGTGCTGCCGGCACACCACTACCGGCGCCGCACAAAAACGGTTTTGGGTAAACACACCGGCGACCCGCGCTCCTACATCGAGTTTTATCAGCAGCAGATCCTTGCGCCCGGCCTTGCGAATGCCCGCCTGCGTGATGCCCAGCTCCACCCCGGCCACCGGCAGCAGAGTCTGCGGATCCGGCGGATTCAAGTTGACGGGCATGGCATCAGGCCAGCTTGCCGTGACACTGCTTGTATTTTTTCCCTGAGCCGCAGGGGCAGGGGTCATTACGGCCGACTTTCTGTCCGCCACGGACGAACGGCTGCTTGTCGGCACCGGCGTCAGCATTCGCTTCGGGCAATACCTCATCAACGGCCGGTTCTGCGCTGGAGTCGACCACGGCATCGGCGTGCTGATACTGCACGTTGCTCAGGGCTTCGCGCTCTTCGGCCGCACGCAGCTCTTCGGCGCTACGGATCTGCACGGTCATCAGCACGCGGGTGACGTCAGTCTTGATCATGTCCAGCAGCAGCGAAAACAGTTCAAAGGCCTCGCGCTTGTATTCCTGCGTCGGGTTCTTCTGCGCATAGCCGCGCAGGTGGATGCCCTGGCGCAGCTGGTCCAGCGCCGCCAGATGCTCGCGCCAGTGGCTGTCCATGCTTTGCAGCATGATCGCGCGTTCATACTGGCGCATCGCCGCAGCCTCCACTACGGCGGTCTTGCCGGCGTAATGCGCATGCGCCGCCTCGATCACACGCTGACGCAACGTACCTTCTTCCAGTTGCGGGTCCTGCTGCAACCACTGCTGCAACGGTAGTTCAAGCGCCAGATCCCCGCGCAGCGCCGCCTCGAGTCCTGCGATATCCCACTGCTCTTCCAGGCTGCCGGCAGGAATGTGCAGGGCAAAATGCCCCGCGATGACGTCGCCGCGCATTGCAGAAATCGTCACTGACACATCGGAGCTGTCGAGCAATTCGTTGCGCTGCTGGTAAATCACCCTGCGCTGGTCGTTGGCGACATCGTCATACTCCAGCAGGTGCTTGCGCATGTCGAAATTGCGCGCCTCGACCTTGCGCTGCGCGTTCTCGATCGAACGTGTGACCCAGGGATGCTCGATCGCCTCGCCTTCGGGCATTTTCAGGCGGTCCATGATCGCGGCAACGCGGTCGGACGCAAAAATCCGCAGCAGTGAATCATCCAGCGCCAGGAAAAACCGGCTCGATCCCGGATCGCCCTGGCGTCCCGCGCGACCGCGCAACTGGTTGTCGATGCGCCGCGACTCATGTCGCTCGGTGCCAATAATGTGCAAGCCGCCGGACTTGACAACCTCATCATGGCGTATTTTCCACGCTTCGCGCAGCTCAGCCACACGCCGGTCACGCGCTGCCTGGTCGAGGCTTTCGTCAGCCAGCACACGGTTGATCTCGGGTTCGGGATTGCCGCCGAGCACGATGTCCGTGCCTCGCCCCGCCATGTTGGTGGCGAGCGTGACAATTTTCGGACTGCCCGCCTGGGTGATGATCTCGGCTTCGCGCGCATGCTGTTTGGCATTGAGCACATTGTGCGGCAGGCCTTCCTTGCTCAGGATGCCGGAGATATATTCCGAATTCTCGATCGACGTCGTACCCACCAGCACCGGCTGTCCGCGCTCGTAACAGCCGCGGATGTCGTTGATGATCGCGCCGTATTTTTCCGCCGCGGTGCGAAACACCTGGTCCATGCGGTCATCGCGGACCATCGGACGGTGGGTCGGGATGATCACGGTTTCGAGGCCGTAAATCTGCTGGAACTCGTAGGCTTCGGTATCAGCCGTACCCGTCATGCCTGAGAGTTTTCCGTACATGCGGAAATAATTCTGGAAGGTGATCGTGGCCAGCGTCTGGTTTTCCCGCTGAATATCGACGCCCTCCTTGGCCTCAATGGCCTGGTGCAGACCCTCGGACCAGCGCCGCCCGGGCATCAGCCGCCCCGTGAATTCGTCGACGATGATGATTTCGTTGTTCTGCACCACATACTGCTGATCGCGATGAAACAGGGTGTTTGCACGCAGCGCAGCGTTCAGGTGGTGCATCAGCCCGATGTTTGCCGCCTCGTACAGGCTGCCGCCCTCGGGCAGCATACCGGCTTGCGCGAGCAGGTTTTCAGCGTGCTCATGACCTTCTTCCGACAACACCACCTGGTGGCCTTTTTCATCCACCCAGTAGTCGCCCGCCGCCTTCTCGTCCTTCTGCCGCACAAGTTTGGGCGTCACCACATTCATCTGCACATACAGGTCGGTCGTGTCTTCGGCCTGCCCGGAAATGATCAGCGGCGTGCGCGCCTCATCGATCAGGATCGAATCAACCTCGTCAACGATGGCGAACGCCAGCCCAAGCTGCACTTTTTCCGACAACTCGTAGACCATGTTGTCGCGCAGGTAATCGAAGCCGAATTCGTTGTTGGTGCCGTAAGTGATGTCGGAACGATAGGCCTTCTGCTTGAGGTCGTGTTCCATCTGCGACAGGTTGACGCCGACGCTGAGGCCAAGGAAGCGGTAAATGCGTCCCATCCAGTCGGCATCGCGCTGCGCCAGATAGTCGTTGACCGTCACGATGTGTACGCCGGTACCGGCCAGTGCATTCAGGTATGCCGGCAGCGTGGCCACCAGGGTTTTGCCTTCTCCGGTGCGCATCTCGGCAATTTTGCCGTTATGCAATGCGATGCCGCCGACCAGTTGCATGTCGAAATGGCGCATGCCCAGTACGCGTTTGCCTGCTTCGCGCACCACAGCAAACGCTTCGGGAAGAATGGCTTCGAGGGCGGCGCGGCGAAGGCTGTCGAGCGCGGCGGTCTGCCCGCTTTGCGCGACGCCGGCCGACGCTCCGTCGTCCGCGACGGCTTTGCTGATGCGCTCGCGGAATTCACCGGTCTTGGCGCGCAGCGCATCATCGGACAACGCCGCGACTTGCGGTTCCAGAGCATTGATCTCGCGCACTGTGCGCCGGTACTGCTTGAGCAACCGTTCATTGCGGCTGCCGAACACTTTCTTCAATAAACCGGTAATCATGAACATCCTGAATAAAAAAGGGGTGGGATAATCCCACCCCTGCAATTCTCGCGCTCAGTGCCGCTGTTCAGCCGGGTAATTGCAGAAACTGCGCGGGGTTCCTCGCCGCACCGCGCTGGCGCACTTCAAAATGCAGATGAGAGCCCGTTGCGCGACCCGTTCTTCCCACATCGGCTATTCGCGAACCTCGCAACACCACGTCGCCGACTTTCACCAGACGCTTCGATGCATGGGCGTACCGGGAGATCAGATCATTGCCATGATCAATCTCAACCATATTACCATATTGGGGGTGAAATTCTGAGTAGACCACGACGCCTGCAGCCGCCGCATAAATCGGCGTGCCATCCTCGGCCATGAAGTCTATGCCCTCGTGAAACGCGCGCTGTCCGGTGAACGGATCGATGCGCCAGCCGTAGTTCGATGAATACCAGCCGCCCTCGACCGGGAGCTTGGTCGGAACCAGTTTTTTCCTGGCACTTTCCAGTGTGAACATCGACTCCAGCAGGCCCAGCTTGTCGCCACGATCTTCCAATTGCTGTGTCAACAGATCCATCTGCCGCGTAAAGTCGCCGAGTGAGAGATTCTGACTCGGCACCGATGAAATCGCTCCACCGCGGCCCGGCGCCTCATTGAACATCAGGTCCTGCGGCTTGAAACCTGCGAGCTTGGCCAAACGTTCGCCCAGGGTATCGAGCCGCAGCAACTGCGCCTGCATCTGTCCCAGCTGGACGGCCATCGCATTCAGGTTATCCTGCAGATAGGATTGGTTTTTTTCCTGCTGCCGCTGGTGGATGGAAACCAGCATGTCCTTGACGTAGGGAATATTCAATTCCGCAGCAAAGCGCAGAATGCCGTAATTGAGCGCCCCGGCCAGAACCAGCACCATAAAGCCCATGACCGCAACGGCACCCGCGAGATGGAACCATCCCAGCGTGATGGTTCGCGCTTTTGGCAGTTTTTCTGAAACCAGAATAATATTCACGGCCACTCTCCCTTACCGCCATGCCCACCCGCAAACTCAGCGCCCTGATCATCGATAACGCAGGTTTAACGGCACTCACCCGGGCAACACAGTGCATCGCAGCACTGCAACGGCTTTATGCGGTCTGCGCGCCCCCTGACATGGTCCGGGCAAGCCGTGTGGTCAATAACCGGGACGGCATGCTGGTCATAGCGGCAGACAACGGAGCAATCGCGGCCAAACTACGTCAACAGGCACCCCGACTGCTTAAGAATATGCAAAAACAGGGGGGTGAGGTTACTGGAATCCGGGTGCAAGTTCAAGTTGAACGCAGCACTCCTGCACCGCGAATCCGAACCAAAAAAATACCGCTAACCATTGATTCTATTAACAATATTGAAAGGCTGTCAAAGCAGGTCACAGATCCCGACCTGGGTTCGGCACTAGCCCGATTTGCCGCGCGGCGACGCAGCGATCGTTGACGGACGGGCCGGGCAAACTGGCCGTCAAACCACCATCAATAGACGCTCGGCGATGTAAAACACCATCAGCAGTGCCACAAACACCAAGGTGCCGAGGAAAATCCGCCACGCGAAGTGCAGATAGCGCTGCTCCCGCCTGAGTGCATACAGGGCCAGCGACACGCCGATCGCAATCAACGCAAAAATACCAACCACACGGAGGATCAGCATGGAAAACGCCGGGAATCCGTAGCAGACCGCAGCGACACTGGCCCGGGATCAGGCAGCCTGAGGCTGCCAGGCGAGAAAGGGCGGGGCGTCCTCGGTACGGTCGAAACTGACGTATTCCCACGCCTGGGGCTGCTCCAGCAGATGACGTAACAACCGGTTGTTCATGGCGTGGCCGGACTTGTGGCCGCTGAAGGCGCCGATCAGCGGATGCCCGAGCAGATACAGGTCGCCGATGGCATCCAACACCTTGTGTTTGACGAATTCATTGTCGTAACGCAGGCCGTCGTTGTTGAGCACGCGGTACTCGTCCATGACGATGGCGTTATCGAGACTGCCACCCAGCGCCAACCCCTGTGTGCGCATGCTTTCAACATCCTGCATGAAGCCGAAGGTGCGTGCACGCGCCACTTCCTTGACATAGGACGTCGTGGCGAAATCAACAACCACCGATTGCGCGCCGGGTTCGAACACCGGATGCGCATAATCAATGGCCAGTTCCAACCGGAAGCCGTTATGCGGATCAAAACGCACCCACCTATCCCCATCCCGAACCTCAACGGGCTTGAGAATACGGATGAACTTTTTCGGTACCCCCTGCTCCTCGATGCCCGCCGACTGCAGCAGAAATACAAAGGGGCCGGCGCTGCCATCCATGATCGGCACTTCCGGCGCAGTGACATCCACCCAGACGTTGTCGACACCCAAACCGGCCAGCGCCGACATCAGATGTTCCACAGTGGAGACGCGGACGCCGTCTTTTTCCAGGCACGACGACAGACGCGTATCGTGAACCGCGTAGGGATCCGCCCTGATCTCGACCGGCGGGTCAAGATCAATGCGCCGAAACACAATACCGGTATGCGGCTGGGCCGGACGCAGGGTCAAATGAACCTTCTCGCCCGTGTGCAGACCCACGCCGGTGGCGCGAATCACGTTTTTTAATGTGCGCTGCTTGATCACGTTTTAATGAATCGTTTTAACGTTTACCAATTAATCATTTACCAATCTATCGCTTCGGCCATGGTGCGCCCTAATCCGGAAAGCATGCGAAGTTTATCATAATGCCGCACTGCAGCACAGACGCCGGCCCCTCATTCAGGCCGGCGCAAAACTCCGCCGTTCCAGCCGAATCCTCGCTCCAGATCTCAGTCGGCCTGTTTGCGCAAAAATGCCGGGATATCGAGCATCTCGACGCCGGACTGACGCATGGCTTCAACCGTCGCGTCACGGTTGCGGCGGCGGATCACAGCCGGCTGTTCCAGTGCGTTGTAGTCGACCTCCATGCCCATGTTGTCGGTGCCGGTTTTTTGCGCCATCACGATCATCGGTTTTGCGTTTTGCCGAACCAGCGGCTTCCCAAGGCCGGTCGCTACGATGGTCACCCGCAGGGCGTCCTCGAGGCTTTCGTCATAGACGGTGCCGACGATGACGGTCGCTGAATCTGCAGCAAAGGCCTTGATGGTTTCCATGACGTCATACATTTCCTGCAGCTGAAATGTCGCCTTGCTGGCGGAAATATTGACCAGCACGCCGCGAGCGTCGGAAATATTGATGTCTTCCAGCAGCGGACAGGCCACCGCCTGTTCGGCCGCTTCGCGCGCCCGACCGATGCCGGCCGCTTTTGCCGAGCCCATCATCGCCATGCCCATCTCGCCCATCACCGTGCGCACGTCGGCAAAGTCGACATTGATCATGCCCGGGCAGCTGATGATTTCGGCAATGCCGGCCACTGCGCCATGCAGCACGTCGTTGGCCGCGCGGAAGGCCTCGTCCAGCGTGATCGAGTTACCGAGAACCTGCATCAGCTTGTCGTTGGGGATCACGATCAGCGAGTCGACATGCTGCGCCAGCGCGTCCAGGCCTTCCTGCGCCAGGCGCTGCCGTTTGCCCTCGAAGGCGAAGGGCTTGGTGACCACGGCCACCGTCAAAATGCCCAGCTCCTTGGCGACTTCTGCCACCACCGGTGCCGCACCGGTGCCGGTGCCGCCGCCCATGCCTGCGGTCAGGAACAGCATGTCTGCACCGGAAATCATTTCGGCGATGCGCTCGCGGTCTTCCATCGCGGCCTTCCGACCGATCTCGGGATTGGCACCGGCGCCCAGGCCCTTGGTGATTTCACTGCCCAGTTGCAACTGGGTCTTCGCCTGATTGCGCTTGAGCGCCTGGGCGTCCGTGTTGGCGCAGATGAACTCCACGCCCTGCACGCCCTGGACGATCATGTGGTCCACCGCATTGCCGCCGCAACCGCCGACCCCGATCACCTTGATTACCGCTTCCTGCGCTTGTGCATCAATCAGTTCGATCATGTGAATCTCCTTTTTTTACGCAAACAAAGTAACGTTGAAGTTGAAAAATCCTGCTATCCGGTAAAAACTTTCGAACAAATCCTTAAGTGCCGCTGCAATCATCAAAATCAGAAATTCCCCGTAAACCAGTGTTTCATCCGCTCCAGCGCCTGCTGGAAAGTGCTGATGTGCATGCGCGCGGCATCGCGCTGGCGATGCTCGTTGGCGCCCGCGATCAGCAGGCCGACCCCCGTCGCGTAACGCGTACTGCGCACCACCTCGGCCAGCCCGCCCGCGTACTGCGGCATGCCGATACGTACCGGCATGTGGAAAATTTCCTCGCCCAGCTCGACCATGCCGCGCATCGCGCTTGAACCACCGGTCAGCACCACGCCCGAGGACAGCAGTTCCTCGTAGCCGCTGCGCCGCAGTTCCGTCTGCACCAGCGAATACAGCTCCTCGACCCGCGGCTCGATGACTTCTGACAAGGTCTTGCACGACAGCTGACGCGAGCTGCGGTCGCCGACACCCGGCACATCAACCATCTCCTGCGGGTCGGCCAGTTGCGACAGCGCACAGCCAAAACGTTGCTTGATGTCCTCGGCGTCCTTGGTCGGCGTACGCAACGCCATCGCGATGTCGTTGGTGATCTGGTCGCCGGCAATCGGGATCACCGCGGTATGGCGGATCGCACCGTGAGTAAACACCGCCATGTCTGTGGTTCCGCCACCAATGTCGATCAAGCAGACACCCAGGTCCTTTTCATCGTCCGACAGCACCGCAACGGATGAAGCCAGCGGTTGCAGGATCAAATCGTTGACCTCCAGGCCGCAACGACGCACACACTTGATAATGTTCTGCGCCGCCGACACTGCGCCGGTGACGATATGCACCTTGACCTCAAGCCGAACCCCCGACATGCCCAGCGGCTCGCGCACGTCTTCCTGACCATCGATGATGAATTCCTGGTTGAGGACATGCAGAATCTGCTGATCGTTCGGGATCTGCACCGCCTTGGCGGTCTCGATCACCCGATCGATGTCCATTTGCGCGACTTCCTTGTCCTTGATCGCGACCATGCCCTGCGAGTTGAAACTCTTGATGTGGTTGCCGGCGATGCCGGTATAAACCTCGCGGATTTTGCAGTCGGCCATCAGCTCCGCCTCCTCCAGCGCGCGCTGGATGGCGTTGACCGTGGTTTCGATGTTGACCACCACGCCTTTTTTCAAACCTCGTGAGGGGTGGCTGCCCATACCGATGATCTCGAAGCCGCCCTCGGGTTTGAGTTCGGCGACGATGGCGACGATCTTCGACGTGCCGATGTCGAGTCCGACCACCAATTTCTTGTTTTCCCTGGTTTTGTTCATGGTCCCTGTCATTTCCTAAGCCCCGCGCTTTTGCCGGGGTTCTGTTGCAGGCGGCAGGCCCGGTACCCGCGCAGCAAATCCATTGGCGTAGCGCAAATCGACGCGGTCTACGGGGCTGGTCATGCGCGCAATCGTCCGCGGATAAGTGACGACAAAACGCCGCAGCCTCGCCTCGACCTGTTCTCGTCCTAGATCCAGTGTCATGCCGTCGTCGAGCCGGATCTGCCAGGCGCGCCGCGGCGACACGTTGATTTCGCGGGGTATTTTTTCAATCGTGGCCAGGCTGCGCCGGAACAGGTCGTATTGGATGGTCATTTCCTTGGCAGATCCGGCAGGACCGTTGAATACCGGCAACGCACCGTCGAAAGCTGCTTCAAAGACTTCACCATGGACATTGACCAGAGCAGCCTTGCCCCAGCGCGCCAGCGGCTGGTGTTCCGTCAACGCAACCTCCAGCCCGCCCGGCCACTGCCGGCGCACATCCGCGCTGCGCACCCACGGCAGTTTCTCGAAAGCCGCGCGGGCCGATCCCAGCTGCAGCGTGAACAACGTGCCGCGCACTTCGCGGCGGACGATCTCCTCGACCTGTGCGCGAGTGACATGCGCCAGCGGGGTCACCACGCGCACTGCATTGATTGAAAACACCGGCAGGCGCACGGCATAGGCCACGCCGGCATAGAGCAGGCCGAGCAAGGCCGCGACAAACAGCAGGTCGGCCAAAGTATTGAGCGCTGCGGGCTTATCCCACATGGGCCAGCTCCAGTATCCGCAGCACCAGATCGTTGAACGAGAGTCCCGCCTGGCGCGCCGCTATCGGCACCAGGCTGTGGCCGGTCATGCCGGGGGAGGTGTTCAATTCCAGGAACTGCACGCTGCCGTCGGCGCGGCGGATCAGGTCGGCGCGGCCCCAGCCGCTGCAGCCCAGCGCCTGCGCACTCTTCATCACCAGCGCCCGGATACGAAGCTCATCTTCCTCGTGCAGCTCGCAGGGACAGTGGTATTTCGTCTCATCGCTGAAATACTTGTTCTGGTAATCGTAATTGCCCTGCGGCGCCTCGATGCGGATCAGCGGCAGCGCCTCCCCGCCAAGAAACCCCCCCGTCAGCTCCTGACCGCTGATGAATTCCTCTGCCATCACCAAGGGATCATGCTGCGCCGCCGTGGCATAAGCCTGCGGCAGGTCGGCAGCCTGCAGCACCTTGGTCAACCCGATGGTCGAACCCTCGCGCGCCGGCTTGACGATCAGCGGCAAGCCCAGCCGCGCCGCGACACCGGGCCAGTCGCTGCCGCCCGTGACCACCTCGAAACGCGGTGTCGGGATGCCGGCCGCTGCCCACACCATCTTGGTACGCACCTTGTCCATCGCCAGTGCGGAACCCATCACGCCGCTGCCGGTATAGGGGATGCCCATCAGTTCCAGCGCGCCCTGCACCGTGCCGTCCTCGCCGTGGCCGCCGTGCAGCGCGATGAACACCCGGACAAATCCTTCGCGTTTCAAGTCGAAGATTTCACGTTCGGCCGGATCAAAGGCGTGGGCGTCACAACCCGCCGCGCGCAGGGCCTCGAGCACGTTTTTCCCGCTCATCAGCGAGATCTCGCGCTCGGCGCTGCGCCCGCCCATCAACACCGCGATTTTTCCGAAGCCGCTCATGCCTGCTCTCCGATCACCCGCACTTCGCGTTCCAGCAAGACGCCGAAACGCTGCTGCACCGTGTTCTGCGCCAGCTCGATCAAGGCCTCAATGTCCGCGGCGCTTGCGCCGCCGGCGTTGACGATGAAGTTCGAGTGTTTCGTCGAAATGGCTGCCCCGCCAATCTCCCGACCCTTCAGGCCGCAGGCTTCGATCAGCCGCGCCGCGTGGTCGCCCGGCGGATTGCGGAACACCGACCCGGCATTGGGTACGCCCAACGGCTGGGCGGCAATGCGCTGTGACAGCAGGGTTTTTATTTTTGCCCTCGCTTCGACGCCGTCGCCGCGCGGCAGACGGAACGTCGCCGAGACGAACCATTCCTCGGCATCGCCGTGTTTGCGGGAGGTGCTGCCCGGAGTGTTCGACAGCTGCCGGCAGCGGCGCTCGACACTGCGATAGCCAACGGTGTAATGACCGGGGGTACGCACACGCAGCACACCGGCGCGATCTATGGTTTCGACCTGAGCCAGGATGTCCCAAGTTTCGCCGCCGTAACAACCCGCGTTCATTGCCACTGCGCCGCCGACGGTGCCCGGGATGCCAGCGAGAAATTCCGCACCGGCAAGATTGTTCATTGCCGCGACACGCGCCACCTTGGGACTCGCCACGCCGGCCTGCGCCGTGATCTCACCGCCCATGGGTGCGTTCAGCACCACTCGCACATCGCGCAACGCCCAGTGCGTAAAAATCACCGTCCCGTCAAAACCACCGTCGCGCACCAAGAGGTTGCTGCCCAGGCCCACCATGCAAACCGGTTCGCCGTCGGGCAAGCCTCGCAGAAACAATGCCATATCATCGAGGTCGGCCGGCGCATAAGTACAGCGAGCACGTCCCCCTGCCCGCCAACTGACATGGCGCGCCATGGGTTCATCACGACACAAAGTGCCGCGCAAACCCTGTTTCAGCATCTGTTCCTGTTCGCTCATGTTCATGTCAATGTTTCGCTCAAGCTCGGCATCCCGGCTCACGCGTTTTCCCTTTCTTCCCTTGCCTTCGCCAGCCTGCCCGCGACCGTACCGATCGATCCGGCCCCCATCGCCAGCACCACATCGCCATCACGCGCAGCCCCGGATATCGCCGCCGGCAGATCGGTCACCTGCTCGACAAAAACCGGCTCCACCTTGCCCAGCACACGCACAGCGCGCACCAGCGCGCGACCATCTGCGGCAACAATGGGTGCTTCGCCGGCCGGATAAACCTCCGTCAACAGCAACGCATCGACACCGGACAGCACGCGGGCGAAATCCTCGAAACAATCGCGGGTGCGCGTATAACGGTGCGGCTGAAACGCCAGCAGCAGGCGACGGCCGGGAAACGCACCACGCACCGCGGCGATGGTCGCCGCCATTTCCACCGGGTGGTGTCCGTAGTCATCAATCAGTTCAAAAGCGCCGCCGCCGGACAGCCGGATGGCACCATGACGCTGGAAGCGGCGGCCGACACCCTTGAACTCGGCCAGCGCCTTGACGATATTTTCGTCCGTCACGCCGACTTCCATGCCGACAGCAATCGCCGCCAGCGCATTCAATACGTTATGCACCCCCGCCAGATTCAGCGTGATGTCGAGGTCGGGCAGGCGCCGGCCGTTGCTGCGCAAGACGCGAAAACGCATGCGCCCGGCATCGGCCGTCACCGCAGTAGCGCGCACCTGCGCACTTTCGCTCAATCCATAAGTCACCACGGTTTTGGTGAGCTTCGGCATGATTGCGCGCACATTGGCGTCGTCGTTGCACAGCACGGCCACGCCATAAAACGGCAGACGCTCGACAAAATCGACGAAGGCCTGCTTCAACTTGTCGAGCGAGTGGTCGTAAGTCTCCATGTGGTCGGCGTCGATATTGGTGACGACCGACAGCACGGGCTGCAAATGGAGGAACGAGGCATCCGACTCGTCGGCTTCGGCAACGATGAACTCACCGGCACCCAGCCGGGCGTGCGCGCCGGCGCTCTCCAGCCGGCCGCCGATGACAAAGGTCGGATCCAGTCCGCCCTCGGCGAGCACGCTGGCGGCGAGACTGGTGGTCGTGGTTTTGCCATGCGTACCCGCCACCGCGATGCCCTGTTTCAGCCTCATCAGTTCCGCCAGCATCAGCGCACGCGGCACCACCGGCACATGCCGGGCGCGCGCCGCCAACACCTCCGGGTTGTCGGCTTTGACCGCGCTGGAAATCACCACGACGTCGGCCGTTGCTACATGCGCCGCAGCATGGCCGATGTGGACCTGCGCGCCGAACCCGGCCAGACGGCGCGTGGCATTGCTTTCGCCGAGGTCGGAGCCGCTGACCGCGTAACCCAGATTCAGCAGGACTTCGGCGATGCCGCTCATACCCGCCCCGCCTATGCCTACGAAATGCACCTGTCGCACTTTATGTCTCATGCGGCTGCGAGCTCCGTGCAAAATTCGGCCACTTTCTGTGCCGCGTCCGGTTTGCCCACGGCCCGCGCAGCACGTGCCATCTCCAGCAGTTTGGTACGGGTCAGTCCGCGCAGCGTCTCCGCCAGCGACTGAGGCGTCAGCGTTGACTGCGGCATCAGCAATGCGGCACCGCGATCCGCCAGATAAGCCGCATTGCGCGTCTGATGATCGTCCGCAGCGTAAGGGAATGGCACCAGAATGCTGCCGACCCCGGCCACGGCGAGTTCGGTGATCGTGGTCGCGCCGGCGCGGCAGATCACCAGATCGGCTGCACCATAACGCGACGCCATGTCGTCGATGAAATCGACGATCTCGGCGTTAACGCCGGCGCCGCGATAGGTCTCGCGCAACGCCGTCACGTGTGCCGTACCGGCCTGATGCGTCACTACCGGCCGCTCCCCCTGTACCAACAGCGCCAGCGCCTGTGGCACCGTTACATTGAGTGCTTTGGCACCGAGGCTGCCGCCTACAACCAGAACCCGCAGCGGTCCGCTGCGGTTGGCGAAACGCGCTTCGGGCGACGCCAGTTTGACGATATCGGTACGCACCGGATTGCCAGACCAGATCACATCAACCCGGCCGTTGAAGGCATCGGGAAACGCCGCCAGCACGCGATCGGCAACACCGGCGAGCACGCGGTTGGCAAGACCCGGAATAGCATTCTGTTCATGAATCACCAGCGGTTTGCCGAGCAAAGCCGCCATCATGCCGCCGGGAAATGCTGCGTAGCCACCCATGCCCAGCACTACGTCGGGACGATGGCGGAAAATGGCCATCGCGCTCTGCCAGAACGCAATCAGCAATGACGCTGGCAGCAACAGCTTGCGCAACAGACTCTTGCCGCGGATGCCGCCGAACCGGATCCACACCGTTGCATAACCGCGTGGCGGAATCAGCCGTTCTTCCATGCCGCCACGGGCGCCAAGCCAGACCACATTCCAGCCGCGGCCGTGCAGCACCTCCGCCACTGCCAGCGCCGGAAAAATATGCCCGCCGGTGCCCCCCGCCATGACGAGGATGGTCCGGCTCATACCGTGAACCCCCTCGCAAGCTGTCGGTTTTCCCAATCGATGCGCAGCAGCACCGCGAGTGCGCAGCAGGTCGCCAGGATCGCGCTACCGCCGAAGGACATCAGCGGCAATGTCAGGCCCTTGGTCGGCAACACGCCCATGTTGACGCCCATGTTGATGATGGCCTGCACGCCAATCCACAAGCCAATGCCCTGCGCCACCAGCGTGGCATACGGACGCTCAAGGTCGGACGCGCGCCGGCCAATCGCAAAGGCCCGCCAGACAATCCACGCGAACAACAGCGTCAGTGTCAGCACACCGACGAAACCAAGCTCTTCGGCAATCACCGCCAGCAGAAAATCGGTGTGCGCCTCGGGCAGATAAAAAAGTTTTTCGACACTGGCGCCGAGCCCTACACCGAACCACTCGCCGCGACCGAAGGCAATCAGCGCATGCGACAGTTGATAACCCTTGCCGTACGGATCGGCCCAGGGGTCCATAAAGCCGATCACGCGCTGCATGCGGTATGGACTGCTCCAGATCAGCAGCAGGAAGCCGATCAGCAGCATCACGATCAGCCCCGCGAACAGCCGCCAGTTCATGCCACCGAGAAACAGGATGCCCATCGCAATTACGGTAATTACCGCAAAGGCGCCGAAATCGGGTTCGCGCAGCAATAGTCCGCCGGCCAGCAGCATCACTCCGGCCATCGGTAAAAATCCCCTGCGCAGGCTATGCATGAACGCGGCCTTGCGCACTGTGTAATCGGCGGCGTAAAGGACGACGCACAACTTCATCAATTCCGAAGGCTGCAGATTGGCGAACCCCAGCGGCAGCCAGCGGCGGCTGCCGTTGACTTCGCGCCCGATGCCGGGAATCAGCACCAGTGCCAGCAGCAACAGTCCGACGACAAACAGGATGGGCGCAGCGCGCTGCCAGATGCGCACGGGCACTTGAAAAACCATTGCGCCGGCGACCAGGCTGACCAGCACATAAGCCGCATGTCGGCTCAGGTAATACAGCGCGCTGTTGCCGGTAACGCGACTGGCTTCGGCAATCGCAATTGACGCGGAGTACACCATGACCATGCCGAAACCGAGCAGCAACACGGTGACCCAGATCAGCGCACTGTCGTACTCCTGCGCCGCGCTGCGTGGATTAACGGGATGGTTGAGGGTGGCAAAACTCACGCACACCTCCGCTGCAGCGCCGCCACCGCAGCGGCAAACACTTCCGCGCGATGGATGTAATTGCGGTACATGTCGTAACTTGCGCAGGCGGGCGAGAGCAACACCGCGTCCCCAGACTGCGCAGCATTGAATGCGAGCTCCACCGCCTGTTCCATATCAGCGGCACGCAAGAGCGGCACCCGGTTGCCGATAGCCTCGGCAATACGCCCGGCATCACGTCCGATCAGCACTACGGCGCGCGCCTTGTGTTGCGCGGCCATGGCGAGGGGCGCGAAATCCTGCCCTTTGCCATCACCGCCGGCGATCAACACCACCGGCTGCGGCATACCATTGAGCGCGGCAACCGTTGCCCCGACGTTGGTGCCCTTGGAATCGTCGTAAAACTTTATATTATTGATTTTATTGATGTTTTTTGCACGGTGCGGCAGTCCATCAAACTTTCGCCAAGCTGTGGTGATAGCGCCATCCGTTACTCCAATGGCTCGACACAAGGCACCCGCCGCCAGCACATTCGCGGCGTTATGCAAACCGGCGACGCGCAATGCGGCGACCGGTGCCAGCGCTACATCACCGCGCACCAGCATTTGCTCATCGCCCTCACCACTAATGCCCCACCCTTCCGAATCGTGCGGCGCGTCCAATCCGAAGCGAACCACGCGGCGACCCGACTGAGCCATGCCCTCACTCCAGGCGTCCTGACGATTGAGCACCTGCGTGCTGTCGCCGGCGAAGATGCGGCTTTTCGCGGCAGCATATTCGCGCATGCCGTCATAACGATCGAGGTGATCCTCGGACAGATTCAATACCGTCGCCGCACGCGGTTGCAGCGATAGCGTGCTTTCCAGCTGAAAACTCGACAGCTCCAGCACAAACACACCGGGCTGCAGTGCGCCTTTTTCGGCACCCTCTTCGATTTCGGTCAACGCATCGAGTACCGGCAAACCGATGTTGCCCGCCACCACCGGACGCAACGCTGCGGCCTTACAGATTTCACCCGCCAGCGCGGTCACCGTGCTTTTGCCGTTGGAACCGGTGATCGCTATCACCGGCGGCGCATCACTGCGCGCGGCCAGCGCCTGAGCGAACAGTTCCACATCGCCCACCACCGGCACACCGCGTGCAGCAGCCTGCGCGATGGCGCCGCCCCGGCGATCGACACCCGGACTCACCGCGATCATATCGACACCGTCAACATCGGGTGCCACGCCAAGTGTGAGGGACACCTGAGGCAATTCCCGGCGCAACGCGGCCGCATGTGGCGGCGCTGCGCGGCTGTCCGTCGCGCACACGTCGGCACCGCGACGCTGCAGCCAGCGCGCCATCGACAACCCGGTATCACCGAGACCAACGACCATTACGCGTGCACCCTTGAGGTCATACATCAATTACAGTCCGCATCCCGTTTTGCATCCTGCTTGGCGTTCCCTGCTAGCGCAGCTTCAACGTTGAGAGCCCGATTAACACCAGCATCATCGTGATGATCCAGAAGCGAACGACGACCTGGTTTTCTTTCCAGCCCTTCAATTCATAGTGATGGTGCAGCGGCGCCATTCGGAATATCCGTTTGCCGGTCAGTTTGAATGACGCCACCTGCAGCATCACTGACAGGGTCTCGACAACGAACACGCCACCCATGATGAACAGCACGATTTCCTGGCGCACGATGACGGCGATTGTGCCCAGCGCAGCACCGAGCGCCAGCGCGCCGACGTCGCCCATGAATACTTCAGCGGGATAGGCGTTAAACCACAAAAAGGCGAGGCCTGCGCCCGCCATGGCGCCGCAGATCACCGTCAGCTCTCCGGCGCCCGGGATATACGGAAACGCCAGATACTTGGCGAATACGGCATTGCCGGCCACGTAGGCAAAGATGCCGAGCGCGCTGCCGACCATCACCGTCGGCATTATCGCCAGACCGTCCAGGCCGTCGGTCAGATTGACCGCGTTGCTGGTACCGACAATTACCAGGTAAGTCATGGTGATGAAACCGATGGCGCCCAGCGGATAGGTCACCTGCTTGAAAAACGGCACGATGAATTCGGTCTGCGCCGGCAGGTTGGTCGAATAGGCAATGAACACCGCCGCACCAAGGCCGATCACTGACTGCCAGAAAAACTTCACCCGCGCTGACAACCCCTTCGGATTGCGATGCACCACCTTGCGGTAGTCGTCAACCCAGCCGATGGCCCCGAAACCGATGGTAACGACCAATACCACCCAGACAAAACGGTTCTGCAGATCCGCCCACAGCAACGTGGTTATGATGATCGAAACCAGGATCAGCGCGCCACCCATGGTCGGCGTGCCAGCTTTCACCAGATGGGTTTGCGGACCGTCGTCGCGCACCGCCTGGCCGATCTTTAACGCGGTCAGCCTGCGGATAAGCGCAGGCCCGACGATGAAGGAAATCATCAGCGAGGTCAGACAGGCCAGCACCGAGCGCAACGTGAGGTAGCTGAACACATTGAAGGCACGGGCATACTGTTCCAGCCATTGCGCCAGCTCAAGCAGCATCGCCAGTCACCCCGCTCTTAAAATCTTCTGTTGAAATTTCGATACTGCGCACGACACGCTCCATTTGCATGAAACGCGAACCCTTGACCAACAGGGCGGTTTGCGGACCGAGCGCGCCCCCGACATCGGCCAGCAGATCCTCGATGCGCGGGTAATGCCGGGCTCCGGCACCAAAGGCCCGCGCCGTCGCTGCAGCGAGTTCCCCCAGCGCGTACAAGCCGTCGATGCCGGCATCGCGCGCATATACACCCACCTCTTCATGGAATGCCGCACCCTGCGCGCCGACTTCACCCATGTCGCCCAGCACCAGCAACTTGCGTCCGGGTGCCCGCGCCAGCACGTCGATCGCCGCGCGCACCGAGTCCGGGTTCGCGTTATAGGTATCGTCGATCAGCATTGCGCCGTGGCGTCCGGTTTTGATCTGCAAGCGGCCCTTGACCGCGACAAAACGGGCCAGCGCCCGCTCGCAGGCCGCCAGCGACGCGCCGGCGGCCGTGGCAGCAGCAATCGCCGCCAGCGCATTGCGCGCGTTATGTTCGCCGGCCAGTGGCAGCTCAAATGCGGCACGTTCTTCGGGGGTTGTTACATCGAGATGCGCCGACGCCGCCTGCATCCGGCATTGCGCGCGCACCGCGGCGGAATGCTGCAGACCGAAGTCGCGCACGCGGCGCGCACCGGCGGCGGCACGCCAGACACCGGCGTGGGCATCGTCGGCATTGATCACCGCCACGCCGTCTTCCGCCAGCGCCGTGATCAGGCTGGCATGTTCGACGGCAACATCAGCCACCGAACGCATGAATTCCTGATGTTCGCGCTGCGCATTGTTGATCACCGCAATCGTCGGTGCCGCAATCGCCGCCAGTTGCGTGGTTTCCCTGGGATGATTCATGCCGACCTCGACTACTGCGACGCGATGCGCCTCGCGCAGCGCGAGCAGGGTCAGCGGCAAACCGATGTGATTGTTGAGGTTGCCGCGGGTCGCCAGCACCGCGGCATCGCCGAACTGTGCGCGCAGACAGGCTGCGATCATTTCCTTGACCGTGGTTTTGCCATTGGAGCCGACGACTGCAATCAGGGGGATGTCAAACTGCCGGCGCCAGTGCGCCGCCAGTGCGCCCAGGGCAAGCGTGGTGTCGGTCACCGCGGCTACCGGCAGCCTGGCCGTGTGTACATATGCGCGATCTACTAACGCGGCCACGGCACCGGCAGCAGCCGCCTGCGCGACAAAATCATGTCCGTCGTATTTTTCACCGCGCAGCGCGACAAACAGGTCGCCTTTTTTCAGAGTGCGGCTGTCGGTACACACGTCGTCAAAGCGCACATCGGCGCCAAGCACTGTGCCGCCGAGTTCTGCCGCTGCGCGGGCCAGGGTCATCACCGCGCGCTCCCGGCCAGGGCAGTGCGCACCACCGCTGCGTCACTGTAACGGCGCTTCACGCCTTGTATTTCCTGGTATCGCTCGTGGCCCTTGCCGGCGATCAGCACAATGTCACCGCGGCGCGCCTCGGCCAGAGCGCGCAGGATGGCCTTGCGACGGTCCGTGATTTTCTCGTGTGCACCGCCCACACCTTCGGCGACCTCGGCAATGATTGCGGCCGGATCCTCGCTGCGGGGATTGTCACTGGTGATGATCACCCGGTCGGCATGGCGCGAGGCCACGGCACCCATCAGTGGGCGCTTGCCACGATCACGATCTCCGGCACAGCCAAATACACAGAAGATACGGGATTGCCGCCCGACCACTGCGCGTAAGCTATGCAAGACTTTCTCCAGAGCATCTGGAGTATGCGCGTAATCCACGATGATCAACGGCGCCCGTCCACCTCCATAACGCTCCGTACGACCGGGCACCGGTTCCACTTTCTCAAGCACTGCAACCGACTGTTTGAGGTCGACGTCGCTCACGAGCAGCGTCGCCAGCACACCCAGCAGATTCGCAGCGTTGAAACCACCAATCATCGGACTACGCAAGGTCGCCTTTCCCCACGGCGAAACGATATCAAACGACATACCATTCAGATCGAGACGCAGATTGCCGCCCTCGACACATGGAACGTCGCCACGCAACTTGTGCGGCGCAAAACCGTAACCCAATGCCTCAGTTCGCTCAGACTTCCAGCGCCGCGCAAGTTCTAAACCGAAAGCGTCATCCAAATTCAGCACCGCGTGCCTAAGCTTGGGCCATCGGAATAATTTCGATTTCGCCGCCTTATAGCGACGCATCGTGCCGTGATAATCAAGATGGTCGCGCGTCAGATTGGTCAGCAATGCGACATCGAATTCGATCCCGGCCAACCGATCCTGCACCAGGCCATGCGAAGAAACTTCCATAGAAACCGCCTGAGCACCGGCACGAACAAATCCGTGCATGCACGATTGCAGAGTCACGGCATCTGGTGTGGTGTTGCTTTGCGAATCTAGTTTGCCGGGAAAACCACTGCCCAGCGTGCCGATTACCGCGCATTTGCGTTTGGCACGGGTCAGCGACTGCGCGATCCACTGGCTGCATGAAGTCTTGCCGTTGGTTCCGGTGACACCGACAGCCCACAGTTTGGCGCTCGGCTTGCCGTAAATCTCGCTGGCGATGACGCCAGCCTGGCGCCGCAAATGCGCAACACCGAGATTCGGCACCCGCCAGCGCGGATTCCACGCGTAACCGCCGTTATCCCAAAGCACCGAGGTCGCGCCGTTGGCAATCGCCTGCGCAATGTAATCGCGGCCGTCGCGCGATTCACCGGGGTAGGCGAGGAAAGTATCTCCGGCCCTGACTGCGCGACTGTCTACCGTCAGCCGCCGCACACCGAGCTTGTGCACTACCGTCTGCATGTCATTCAGTGCGGCGGCCATCACACTTCCTCCCGCACCAGAAGCACGTCTTCGGGCTTGAGCACCGTGGTTTTGGCAGGTGCGTCGGGCGGCACCGCCAGCATGCGCAGGGTCCCTGCGGCGACTTGGCTGAACACTGGCGCAGCCACTGCGCCACCGTAGTGCTGCCCGGCGGAAGGTTCGTCGATCATCACCGCGATGATCACGCGCGGCCGCGACGCCGGCGCCATGCCAACAAACGACGCGACGTAGCGGTTAGCGGCGTAACCCTTGCCCTCGAGTTTGTGCGCCGTTCCTGTTTTGCCGGCAACCGTGTAACCGGAAATCTGGGCGCCGGGCGCCGTGCCGCCGGGCTGCGCGGCAAGCTCCAGCATTTTGCGCACGGCCAGCGCGGTCTGCGCGGACACCACCCGCGTACCCGGCACCGGGCTGTCGCGCTTCAGCAAGGTCACCGGATGCAGTACGCCGTCAGATGCGAATATCGTGTACGAGCGCGCAAGCTGCATCAGCGACACCGAAATGCCGTAACCGTACGACATCGTCGCCTGCTCGATCGGCTTCCAGGTCGCATGGGCGCGCAACCGTCCCGACACCTCGCCGGGAAATCCCGAACGCGGCGGCAGGCCGAAACCGGCGCGGCTGAACAGGCTCCACAGCGTCTCCGACGACAACGCCAGCCCCATTTTTGCGGTGCCGACGTTGGACGATTTCTGGATCACCTGCGCCACCGTCAGCGCACCCTGGGGATGCGCATCATGAATGGTGCGGTTGCCGATGGTCAGCTGGCCGGGAGCGGTCTGGATCACCGTGCCGGACTGGAAAAGCCCGGCTTCCAGCGCAGCAGCCGCGGTGAACGGCTTCAGCGTCGAACCGGGCTCGAACAGGTCGGTGACCACGCGATTGCGGGTACGGCTGGCATCCAGCTTGCCGCGGTTGTTCGGGTTGTACGCCGGCAGATTCGCCATCGCCAGGATTTCACCGTTCTCGGCATCCAGTACAACAATACCGCCGGCCTTGGCGCGATGCGCGGTGACAGCGGCTTTGAGTTCGCGGAACGCCAGATACTGGATACGCGCATCAATCGACAGCCGGAGCTGTTGTCCGTTCTGCGGCACGCGGATGCTTTCCACGTCCTCGACGATACGGCCAAGCCGGTCCTTGATCACGCGGCGGCTGCCGGGTTTGCCGGACAGTGTGTCTTCGAACGCCAGTTCCAGGGCTTCCTGCCCTTTGTCATCAACACCGGTAAAGCCAATGATGTGCGACATCATTTCGCCCGCGGGATAATAGCGACGGTGCTCGCGCTGCAGGAAAACACCGGGGATACCCAGCTGCACCACGCGCTCCGCCTGTTCCGGCGGCAACTGGCGCTTCAGGTAGACAAACTCGCGCTGCGTATCGGACAGCTTGGCACGCAGCTCGTCATTGCTGATCTCCAGCAGTTTCGCGAGTTTGCGCAGATCTGCGGGGTCAGCCTCGATGTCGGCGGGACTGGCTGCCACCGACTCCACCGGGGTTGAAATCGCCAGCGGCTCATTGTTGCGATCGACGATCATGCCGCGGCTGGCGCCGATCTCAACAACCCGCGAGTAACGCGACTCACCCTTGCGCTGCAGGAAATCGTTGTTCAGCGCCTGCAGCCACAATGCGCGCCCGGCCAGCGCGATAAACCACGCCGCCAGCAGCACCAGCATCAGGTTGGCACGCCAAGCCGGCAGACTCGGCGTCGGACCCCGGCCAGCAGGCGGCTTCATGGTCGAGCCTCCGGCGCTGCCACCATCTCAACCCGGTTCTCCGCCGGCAACCGCATGTTCAGTTCACGGGTAGCGATGCGCTCAATTCGCGCGTGGGTTCCCCAGGTGCCCTGCTCGAGCTGCAACTGGCCCCATTCGACGTCCATTTGCTTCGCTACGGCCTGTTCTTTCTGCAGCTCGACGTAGAGCTTGCGCGCCTTGTGCTGTGAAGCCACCAGCGCCATCGCGCACACCATCAGCGCAACGAGCAGAATGAAGGTCAGGCGCGCAGTCATGCTGCCGCCCCCGCATTTCCCCGGGAACGTTCAGCAACCCGCATCACTGCGCTGCGCGCACGCGGGTTGGCCGCGACTTCTGTGCTGCTCGCGCGCTGCGCACGGCCGATCAGCCGCATCCGCGGCGGCGGCAGATCACGCGCGCGCACCGGCAGTCGCGCCGGCAGCGCGTCCGCCTGCGACTGCGTGCGCAGAAAGCGCTTCACGATGCGATCTTCCAGTGAGTGAAAAGCGATGACCACCAGCCGGCCTTCCGGCTGCAACAGGTCAACGCATTGCGGCAGCACTACCGATAACTCCTCAAGCTCCTGATTGATGTGAATCCGTAGAGCTTGAAACGTGCGCGTCGCCGGATCCTGGCGTGGTTCGCGCGCGGGAACGGCTTCTGCCACGATCGCGGCAAGTTGTCGTGTGGTGTCAACAGGTCCCCGCGTCCGAGCCGCAACAATCGCTGCTGCAATCTGTTTAGCAAACCGTTCTTCGCCATGGTCCCTGATGACCTCCCTGATGTCCGCTTCGTCTGCCGTGGCCAGCCATTGCGCCGCGCTGATGCCGTGCCCCGGATCCATACGCATGTCGAGCGGCGCGTCGTGGCGAAAACTGAAGCCGCGACGCGCATCGTCCAGCTGCGGCGACGACACGCCGATATCCAACAGCACTCCGTCCGCCGCCGTCACACCGTTCTCCCGCAGCACTGCAGCAACCCGGCTGAACGCGCTGTGCAGGATCGTGAATCGCGGGTCGTTCACCGCACGTCCTGCCTCCACCGCTTCGGGATCGCGATCCAGCGCCACCAATCGCCCTCCTTTGCCCAGCTGCTCCAGAATCAGACGGCTGTGACCGCCTCTGCCAAACGTGCAATCGACATAAATGCCGTCGGACCGGATGTTCAATGCTGCTATGGCTTCCTGCGCGAGCACCGCGGCATGCGCGCCGCTCGTCACAAGGAGAAACCCTCCAGCTCCACCGGCAAACCACCGGCGCCGAAACTGCCCGCGCTGTCGATCAGTTGCGTCCAGCGCTCGTCATTCCACAATTCGAATTTGCGGCCCTGTCCGACCAGCACCACGCTTTTTTCCAGTTGTGCGAAACGCCGCAGCTCGGGCGAAATCAGTACCCGCCCCGCACCGTCCATATCAACGTCCACGGCGAAACCGATCAAGCGCCGCTGCAGTTCACGCACGCGCGGATCAAGATTCGACAAACCTTCGAGTTTTTGCTGGATGAGCTCCCAGTCGGGCAGCGGATAAACCAGCAGGCAATGATCCGCATCGGCGGTGATCACCAAGTGACCCGCGCAACGTTCGAGCAGCGCATCGCGATGGCGCGCCGGAACGGCGAGCCTGCCCTTGCTGTCGAGATTGAGTTGTGCGACCCCGCGAAACACGCTTTCCCCCTTGCCGCGGAAGTCTTGCGTTACCGGAGGTCCGGCAGGCATTTCTCCCACTTTTTACCACTTCATCCCACTATAAATAACTGAGTGATGCGGGTCAAGGGTCGAATTACCGAATTCCTTTTTAAGGACAACGACTTACAGCAACTTGTTGACGCCGATTTTTACTGTTTTTTCTTGGAGTAATACATCAATAAAAACAATAGGATATTGCGTGTACTGAATGTAGCGCATTAAGTAATTATGCTTAAAAATCAGGCAATTACAGGTGTTTGGTGCGTCGCCGCCCGGCGACAGCGCGCCAAAATTCTCTCGGAAGTGGGAATTACCCCAAAAACCAGGGACAGTCTTGCTAAAGAGTGGCTGCAAAAGAAAAGTGAAGCTGGCCGTTAAGCCGGGTTCTGTCGTGGGCAACCATTCCTCTGGGCCGTACATTGCTGCACGGCTCAAGCCACCTACCCGCAAGCTCGGCGGGACGCGTCAACGCTTGCCTATTCGGTGTTGCTCCGGGTGGAGGTTACCGCGTTTCACCCCGCTGGTCGGGTCGGATCAGCAAGCACGTCGCCGCACTTACAACCCACCGCCCCGCGGACTCGTCTCTGTGGCCCTATTCCTCGCCTCACGGCGGACGGGCGTTACCCGTCACCCTACCCTATGGAGCCCGGACTTTCCTCTATGCACGGCACGGACAAGTTGCCTTGTCCGGTTTGTTCCGCACACAGCGGTTGCCTGGCCAGCTTCATCGCGGATTTTATCATGCGGACACCTGTCAATCGGGCGTAATCAGCGCTCAGCGCGACTCGTGCGCGCGCACTGCCGCCAGCAGATCGTGCAAATGACCGTCATGCACACCCAGTGCATCGAGGTGGTGCAGGGTATTTACCAGGTAATCGACATTGGGTCCGCGCTCACCGCAACAGCCGGCGATGATGGTGGCGGCCGTGTCGAGTTCCAGTTGACCGGCGTAACCGTCGTGGCAACGATTGGCGAGGAAGGCCAATGCCGTCTGGCGCTCTGTACCCATGCTGACCGGCAACAGCCGTGGCACGTACACGCTCCGCCGCATCTCGCGCAGCCACAAGGCTTCCAGCGCATCGGGAATATCCGCAGCGGCCACGCGATACGCCGTACCCTTGCAGGCCCCGCCACGATCAAGGCCCAGTACCAACCCAGGCGCCGACACCGTGCCGCGATAGCGGCTGGAGTAAATGCAGAACGCGCGGTGATAACCACGCAGCAATGCCGGCGCTGAGGTCTTGAAACGAAATGCGGGATCCCACATCAGCGAGCCGTAGGTGAATATCCACAGGTCGCCGCGGGGCAGATCAAGCTGGCTGTAATGAAACGGGTCGTCCTGCGGCAGCGGCGCCAATCCGGCGCCGACGGAATGCCTGGGTCCGGGGACGCTCAAGAGGCGGTGATCCTCCACTGGACCGCGGCGCCTGCGCGCATCGGTACCAGCGTGTCGGCGCCAAACGGCACGCTGGCCGGCACGTCCCAAGGTTCCTGCTTCAGCGTGATCTTGTCCTGGTTGCGCGGCAGCCCGTAAAAATCCGCGCCGAAATGGCTGGCAAATCCCTCGAGCCGGTCAAGCGCGCCCGCCGCCGCAAACACTTCAGCATACAACTCAATGCCGGCATGCGCGGTGTACATGCCGGCGCAGCCACAGTCGTTTTCCTTGGTATGCCGCGCATGCGGCGCGCTGTCGGTGCCAAGAAAAAATTTCGGATTGCCGCTGATCGCCGCGGCCACCAGTGCTGTGCGGTGGGTTTCGCGCTTGAGTATCGGCAGGCAGTAGTTGTGCGGCCTCACGCCGCCGGTGAACAGCGCATTGCGGTTGAGCAGCAGGTGCTGCGGCGTCAGTGTCGCCGCGATGCGAGCCGGGGCTGCAGTGACAAACACGGCGGCTTCGCGCGTTGTGATGTGCTCCATCACCACCTTCAGCCCCTGGAAACGTTCCACCAGCGGCGCCAGCGTGCGCTCGATAAACACGCGTTCGCGGTCAAATACGTCGATGCCCGGATCAGTCGCTTCACCATGCACCAGCAGCGGCATGCCGGCCTTTTCCATCGCGGCCAACACCGGAAAACATTTCTCGATTGCGCTCACGCCGGAATCAGAGTTGGTCGTCGCACCCGCCGGGTAATATTTCACTGCATGCACTGCACCGCTTTTTTTTGCCTTGTCGATTTCTTCCGGTCGAGTGTTGTCGGTCAGGTACAGCGTCATCAGCGGCTCAAAGCGGCTCCCCGCGGGCAGCGCCGCACGGATTCGGTCGCGGTAAGCCAGCGCCAACTCGGTGGTGGTCACCGGCGGCTTCAGATTGGGCATGACAATGGCGCGCGCAAACCGCGCAGCGGTATGCGGCAGCACATCGCACATCGCTGCGCCGTCGCGCAGGTGCAGGTGCCAGTCGTCGGGGCGGGTGATAGTGATCGGGTTCATGACGGCTTGCATGTTAAACGGTGCATGGTTAACAGTAAAATCCTGTAATCACTTTTCATCTTTGAGCGTAAGCGCAAGTTTGTACAGCGCATTGCGATTGCCCCCAGTCAGTTTCACCGCCAGTGCAACCGCTTGTTTCACCGGCAACTCGGCGAGCAGGGTTTTCAGTACGGATTCGACATCGACCTCAGGCGGTGACGACGCCGTCGCTGCAGCGCCCTCCACCACCAGTACAAACTCCCCACGCCGGTGATTGTCGTCGGCCTCAAGCCAGGCCACCGCCTCATCGAGCCTGCAGCGATGCAGGGTTTCGTGGATTTTGGTCAGCTCGCGCGCAATGAGGATTTGGCGAGCGCCGTCGAAAGCGGCACACAGGTCGGCAACGCTGCCGACGACGCGATGTGGTGCTTCATAAAACACCAGCAGCGCGGTCTGCGCCACAAGTCCCGCCAGTTCGCGGCGGCGTTCGGCCGCGCGTGCCGGCAGAAAACCGCAAAACAGGAAGCGACTTGCCTCGAAGCCACTGGCCGACAACACTGCCGCCGCAGCATTCGGCCCGGGGATAGGCACCACCGGATACCCCGCTGCGCGCACTGCTGCCACCACCTGCGCCCCCGGGTCGGCAATGCCCGGCGTGCCGGCGTCGCTGACCAGCGCCACCGTTTTGCCCTCCGCCAGCAGGGCGGTCACGCGTTCCGCGGCGCGGCGCTCATTGTGTTCGTGCACGGCCACCAGTCTGCCGGCGATACCGTGGCGATTGAGCAGGCGGATGGTGACCCGGGTGTCTTCAGCGGCAATGATATCCGCTGCCTTCAGGACTTCCAGCGCGCGCAGGGTGATGTCGCCGAGATTACCGATAGGGGTGGCGACTACATATAATGTCGCTTTGTTCACTGCCACTTCCCCACTCACCATCCCGCTATCTGTGTCCACGCCCCGTCCCAGTGCCGGATTAACCGGATGATTCATCACCTGTTGCAATATATGCAACGCTTTGTGGCGGCCCGCTGTATCGCGGTCCGCATTATCACGATCATCTCCGCCTGCCTGCTCGCACTATACGGAGCGCCCGCGGCAATGGCCAGCGATGCGACAGCGCAAACCGGCGCTGTTGCCGCAACGGCACAGGTTCCGCACATCGCACTGCTGCTGCCGGTGAATTCAAAAATATTCGGCCGCCATGCGGCAGCGCTGCGTGACGGCTTCCGGGCCGCAGCAAAGGCACAAAGCCGGATTCCGTTGCCGGTGCGCGAATACGCGGTCTCCGACAACGTGACCAACGTGCTGGAGGGTTATCGCGCTGCCGTGGCCGCCGGCGCGCAGGTCATCGTGGGGCCGCTGACGCGGGACGCTGTCACCGCGCTGGCCTTCGGTGAGCCGGTGCCGGTGCCCACGCTGGCGCTCAACGTGCCGGACAACACCGGACGCAATCCCGGCAATCTTTACCTGCTGAGCCTGCAGATCGAAACCGAAGCGCGACAGGTTGCACAGATTGCCTGGCGCGACGGTCGCCGTACTGCGGTCACCCTCAATGGCGGCAGCCCGGTAGAGCGTCGCATGCAAGCCGCCTTCGCCGGCGAGTTCATGAGACTGGGCGGCAGGGTGGCGACGGATGTGGCCTATGCCCCCGATCCGGACAAGCTGAAAGCCATCACGCGCAGTGGCAGCGCAGCCGACATGTACTTCCTGGCACTGGGCTATAGCGAAGCCCGTATCGTGCGCTCCTATCTGGGCGCAACACCGATTTATGCCACCTCCGGCGTACATGCCGGTGACCAGGGACCGCTCGCCGGATTCGATCTGGCCGGCGTGAATTTCGTCGACATGCCGTGGCTGCTTGAACCCAATCATGCCGCGGTGATGGTCTACGCCCGTTCTAAACCGCTGGCGTCCATGGATCTGGAACGATTTTACGCGCTCGGCATTGACGCCTGGCGCATTGCCCAGCTGCTGCTCAGCGGCACCCGCGACATCCGCCTCGACGGCGTGACCGGGCAACTGACGCTGGGCGCGGACGGTCACATTGAACGGGAACTGGTCGTCGGGCGTTACAGCGAAGGTCGCCCGCTGGCGACAGATCCGGCGCCGCGTGAACCCGCGCGGTGAACAAGCGCGGTGAACAGGCGGAAGCGCTCGCCGCCGATTTCCTGCGCGGCAAGGGCTTGCGCATTACCGCCAGAAATTACCGCAGCCGCTATGGTGAAATCGACCTGATCGCCCGAGAGGGCGCAACAGTGGTATTTGTCGAAGTACGCAGCCGTGCCAGCGACGCCTATGGCGGAGCGGCCGCCAGCATCACCGCGGGCAAGCGCGAAAAACTGCTGAAAACCGCCCGCCACTACCTCGCCGGTATCACCCCGCTGCCGCAGTGCCGCTTTGATGCGGTGCTGATTACCGGCGAGCCGCCGCGCATCGAATGGATACGCAATGCCATCGAAGACTGATGCTGTGTAAATCCATACACCCCCCTTCAGAGTACAATACCGCCCAATATGGATCTGATCAGCCGCATCAGCGAAAACTTCTCCGAAAGCGCCCATCTCAAGCTGCAAAGCATGGATGCGCTGGCGGCACCCATTGCATCCGCCGTACAACTGATGGTGCGCTGCCTGCAGCAGGACGGGAAAATCCTCGCCTGCGGCAATGGCGGTTCCGCCGCCGACGCGCAGCATTTTTCAGCGGAACTGTTGAACCGGTTCGAGGTCGAACGCCCAGGCCTGGCTGCTATGGCGCTGACCACGGACAGTTCGACATTGACGTCGATCGCCAATGATTACGATTTCAAGATGGTGTTTTCAAAGCAGGTGCGGGCACTGGGCCATGCGGGTGATGTGCTGCTGGCGATATCGACCAGCGGCAATTCGCCCAATGTCATCGCTGCCATTGAGGCGGCGCATGAATGCGACATGCCGGTGGTCGCGTTGACCGGGCGTAACGGCGGCAAGATGGGCGAAATACTGAAGGCGGAGGACGTGCACATCTGTGTGCCGGCCACCAGCACTGCACGCATTCAGGAAGTCCACCTGCTGTCGCTGCACTGCCTGTGTGATGGCATTGATTGCCTGCTGCTAGGCGTTGAATAAACCGTTGGGCGTTGAATAAATTCCAGGAGTTGAATACATGCGCAAGCTTTTGACATTGATCTGCATCGCGTTGTTGCCGGCGCTCACCGGATGCATGGCTGTGGCACTCGGTGGCGCTGCCGCAACCGGCTTCATCGTCGGCGAAGACCGGCGCACGGTGGGCACCATCACCGAAGACCAGGGCATCGAAATCAAGGCGGCGAACCGCATTGAGGAAAAAGTTAAGGGCGCACACATCAATATCACCAGTTACAACCGCGCGGTGCTGCTGAGCGGTGAAGTGCCGAGCGAAGCCGCTAAAACAGATGCTGAACGCATTGCGCGAGCGGTGGAGAATGTGCGCAGCGTGTTCAACGAACTTCAGGTTGCTGGCAATGCCTCGCTGCAGTCGCGTACCAACGACTCAATACTGACCTCCAAGGTCAAGGCACGTTTCGTCGATGCCAGAAAATTCAGTCCCGTACACGTCAAGGTGGTTTCCGAAAATGGCGTGGTCTACCTGCTGGGCATGGTCAATCGCCAGGAAGCCGCGGATGCCACTGAAGTCGCGCGCACCACTGGCGGCGTGCGCAAGGTGGTCCGGGTATTCGAATATATGGATTAAAAAATATAAATAAATCAAATACTTATGCAATCATTTCAAGCGCGCCGCAGGGCGCGCTTGTCGTTTCAGCAGGCGCATCAAAGCCCCGATTCCTGGCAGTTTTTCGTATAACTCTTCCGCCGCATCCCAGTAATCGCGGTGCACCGCCACCAGACCCGCACCATCAAAGGTCAGCAGGCTTGCGCCGTGGATGCATTGCGTGACACGTGGTTGCCAGCGGCGAAAACGGAATTCGAAATCCCAGGTCAGCAACACACGCGGCATCTCCACCACGCGCTCGCGCACGATGAAACGCGGCGCGTCAAGCTGATCGAACATGTGGCGAAAGATCACCGCCAGCGCGTCCAGTCCGCGCACGTCGTTGAACGGGTCCTTGAAGTGGCAGTCTTCGGCATAAAAACGCTGCAGCCCGGAAACGGATTGCGGGGACAGTGTCTCAAAAAATTGCACCAATGCCTCGACGCGGTCCTTCATCACATTCCCGTCCCTTTGTGTACCAAGGCAAAATACCAGCGGTAGGGCAGCAGCCGCAGCAGTTTCAGCCACAGCGTAAAACGCCGCGGGAAATGAATTTCAAAACTGCCACGGGCAAAACCGGCGATGATTTCTCGCGCAGCCTCTTCAGCACTGATCAGCGCGGGCATTTTGAAGGTATTTTTGTCGGTCAGCGGTGTTTTGACGAATCCCGGATTGATCAGGTACACCGCAATGCCGCGCGGCGCCAAATCCAGGTACAGTGTCTCCGCGAGATTGATCAGCGCCGCCTTGGTCGCACCATAAACCAGTGCGGATGGCAACCCGCCGTAGCCGGCAACACTGGACACGATGGCCATGCCACCGGAATTCTGCTGCAGCAATTGGCGCACCAGCGCGGGCAGTCCGTTGATCACACCATTCAAATTGACATCAACCAGGCGGCGCGCGTCCGCCGCATCAAGCTCCCAGGCGCGCACCGGATGGTGCGAGCCCGCGCACCACACCGCGAGGTCGATGCCACCCCACGCCGCCACCACCCGCTGCAACGCGGGCGTCACGGCCGCGGCATCCGTGACATCCAGCGGCAACACCAACGCTGTTGCGCCGGACGTTGCTGCAATCTGCGCGAGACCGTGCGCGTTACGCGCGGACAAGGCCACCCTCGCGCCCTGCGTCAGCAGTGCACGAGCCAGTGCAGCACCGATACCGCTTGACGCACCGATGACCCAGACCCGTTTGCCGCGCCAGTCACGGATGGGCTGATTAAGACTCATGCATCCAATCTCCTGTCGTGGGCCCCATTATTGGCTTCATTTTCGCTTACTGAAACTCAGCATCAATTCACCGAGGCGAACACCGAATTTGCTCATCACCGAACGATTGAGCATCACCCGGTCATCCATCAAATACATCCAATCGTCAAAATCCACAGCATAAGTTTTCCCATCCACCTCGAGATTCAGCACGTATTGCCAGCGCAACGCATTGCCGTAAGCCTCGCCGCGCGCCTCGCCGACGACATCGGCCGCAGTGCCGCGATAGCGGTGTTCGTCGAGCCGGGTGATGGTCCACACCCGCCGGCTGCGCGTGCCGTCGGAATATTCAAAATGTTCATCCAGCGTGCCAGTGTCGCCCACCCATTTCGCGTCGATCCGCACATAAAAACGTTTGACCACCTTGCCGCTGCGATCCTGGAACAGGCCCCAGCCATCGATCGTGCCGTCAAAATAGCGACGCAAATCGAGAACAGGCCGCTCATCGCGGTATTGTTCCACCGGAACCGTGCCGCAACCCGCCAGTGCAAACAGCATCAGGGCCAATGCGGCCCTCCAGGTTTTCATATTGCATCTCCTTTGAGCAACGGTTTTACGCGAACGGATTCCAGCGCGAAAAGCCACAACATCAGTGCCGCCGCGAGCTTTATCGCACACGGCAGCAGCGCATAGACCCACGACAGCGCAGAACCCGCGCCGGCGATAACCCCCGGCACATAACCCAGCAGCTGCAACAAGGGCAGCGCGAGACCGGCCGCCAATGCCAGCGCGAGTTTCTCCAGCAAATGCCAGAAGCCGAAATAAGCGCCATCGGGCCGTTCGTTCCGCCCCTCATCGTCATCAATGACATCTGCCAGCATGGAGGCCGGCAGTGCGAGGTCGGCGCCGAAAGCCAGTCCCGACAGCACGCAGACGATAGCGAATGCGGTGACATCACCGGGCCCGAGGAACCAGGCACCGATGAATGCCGCGACCGCCAGCACCATTGCCAGCAACCAGGCTCGGGCCTTGCCGACATGCGCCGCAAGGCGCACCCATGCCGGCATGCCGGCAGCACCGGCGATGAAATACAGCACCAGGAACATCGCCGTCAGGTCCGGCCGCTGCAGCACATCCGCCACGTAGAACAACACCAGTGTGGCCGGGATCGCAGCGGCGACACCATTCACCAGGAAAATTGCGGCAAGGCGCAGAAACCGCGGATTCCGCAAGGGCCGCAGCACGTCCCGCATCCGCAATGGCAGGGGCGTGACGGCAACCACGATCCGCGGCCCGGCCAGCACCGTCAGCGCAACCGCAACCACCAGCAATGGCGCATAAGCGATGCTGAATAACTCCAGACCAGCAGCACTGCCGTAGCGTTGCGCCAGCCATTCCGGCAGCGCCGCGGCAAGCAATACCCCCGTCAGTGCCGCGGCGCCGCGCGCCGCCGTGATCCGCGTGCGCTCGGCATAGTCCCGCGACCAGGCGCTGCCCAGCGCAAAATAGCTGATGCTGGCTGCACTCAAGCCGAGATAAACCAGGATCAGTGACAGCGCCAGCCACAACGCAAGTCCGCTACCATCGACCGGTGGATGAAACAGCAGGAACATGCCGGCTGCGATCACCGGCACCGCTGCGACCAGCATCGCCTTGCGCCCGCCGCAGCGCTGCGGCACCCGATCAGCCAACAGTCCGAGCAGCGGATCGCTGATTGCATCGAGCACCCGCACGGCCAGCAGCAATACGCCGATCAAGGCCAGATCGAGTCCCAATGCGGAATAAAACTTCGGTGCGTGCACGTACACCGGCAGCGCCGCCGCTGCCAGCGGCAAGGCTGCAGCGGCATAAGCCGCCAGCTCACGCTTATTCAGGCTTGGCATCGCGTCCGAGCAGCGCGGCACGCAGATCGGGGGTCTGTGTACGTGGATCCAGCCAGATTGCAAAAAAACCGCGCGCAAATTCCGGCTCTTCGATCGCTCCAAGATAGCCGGTAGCCGAATAAAACAGCGCGCCGCGCTGCGGCACATGGACACCGATCAGCCGGCTGCCCGGTGCCACATCGGGAAACAGCCGCTTCATCGCGCCACCCCAGCGCGTGAGCGCGGCTTCATCGCCGATGCCGAGGCGGCGCAGTTCGTCGACGCTGGTTTCCGCCAGTTGTGCGCCGGTCACGCGCCGCGCATAACGGATGTCGAGTGCGTACGGCGCCTGTGCCTGCCAGCGGCCGCTCGGCGACCACAAGGACGCGTCATAGACATGGAAACCCCACCAGCGCAACTGCCCCTCTCCAACCATGCGACAGGTCTGCAGCAACGTGCAGGCAGCCGCCGGCAACTCCGCCGCTGCAGCAGGCATGGAGAGCAGCAGCAACAGACAGCATGTGATGATTTTATGCATGGCTCAGCAAGGCCTGGGTCACATCGGTGGCCCGTGCGCGAAAACCCGCTTCGCAATAGGCGAGATAAAAGCGCCAAGTGCGCATGAAGCGCTCATCAAAGCCCTGCGCCTGCACCTGCGCTGCCACGCTGTTGAAGCGCGCGTGCCATAGCCGCAGGGTCTCTGCGTAGTCGAGACCGAAGTCATGCATCTCGGCGACTGCCAGTCCCTGCGTTGCGGCCACTGCGCGAAACCGGCTGGGCGACGGCAACATGCCGCCGGGAAAAATATATTGCTGGATAAAGTCGGTACCGCTACGGTAACGCTCGAATTTGGCGTCTGCGATGGTGATCGACTGCACCACAGCGCGACCACCCGATCGCAAGCGGTCGCGCAACATGGCGAAATAACCTGGCCAGTAACTTTCGCCGACGGCCTCGAACATTTCGATAGACACCACGTGATCGAACTGCCCCTCAAGATCGCGGTAGTCCTGCAGCTTTAATTCCACCCGGTCCCGCAAGCCTGCAGCGGCAATCCTTTGCTGCGCATAGTCGAGCTGCGCCTGCGAAATGGTGATGCTGGTGACACGGCAACCCGCCCGTGCCGCCTGTTCGGCAAATGCGCCCCAGCCGCAGCCCACCTCGAGAATGTGCTGGCCGGGACGCGCTTCGAGTGCGCGCAGGATGCGCGCGTACTTCGCGGTCTGCGCATCGGCCAGGCTGCGCGCGGCATCACCCTCGAACAACGCTGCTGAATAGGTCATCGTCGGATCCAGCCACAACCGGTAAAAATCATTGCCGAGGTCGTAGTGGGCATGTATGTTCTTGCGGCTGCCCCGACGGGAATTCGGCCGCAACCAGTGGCGCAAGCGGTACGCCAGAGTCGCCCACCAGCGGCCGTGGATAGCCTGCTCAATGGCCTGTTCGTTCAGCGCACCCAGCAACAATAATTGCATCAGATCGCTGGAATCAGCACGACCGGCGATATACGCCTCGGCCAGCCCGATATCGCCGCGGCTCAACATGTCGCCGCAGACATTCCAGTCATGCATCGTCAGCGCGGCATGCGGGCCGGGATTTTTTCCGGCAAAGGATAATTTGCGACCGTCCGGGCAACGCAGCTCGATACTGCCGCAATGCAATTGCGACAACAGCCGGAACAGCCAGCGCGCGGCGGCAGGCTCGGTTTGTGATTGAATGGGATTGCTGAGAGTGTTATTCATCGGGTGATCTTCTCTGCCGGTGGCAGGGGTTTGGAATAAAAAGGCACGCGCTTCAGCCACAGCCGTAGCGCGTGGTAATGGATGCGCAGCATCACGCCCAGCGTCATCCAGGGATAACGGAAAAATGCGCGTGCCAGTGCGGGGCTGCCGAGGGGTTCCGCAACACCGCCGACGCTGGTAATCAGCCGTGCGCCGCAACCACCGTCGTAATCGATGCGGAAGCAGCAACGCGCGCCGGTATCGGTAAAACGGAACCGGTATTCGCCGGTGACCGGGAAAAACGGCGAGACATGGAACACCTTGCGCGCGTTGAGCCAGTCGTCCGATGTAATCGGCCGCGCATCGGCGTGCGCCACCAGATAGCGGTGATGTTCGCCAAAGGTGTTGCTGACAGCGGCCAACACCGCACGCAGCGCGCCCGCGCGGTCATGGCACAGCCAGAAACTGACGGGATTGAAAACATAACCCAGCACACGCGGGAAGCTCTGCAGCCAGATCGCGCCATCGGCGCAATCCAGCCCGTGCTGCGTGAGCACATCACGCAGCCACGGTTCCAGTGCACTGCCGTCGCGGGGGCCATGATCGGCATCGTGAAAACTGAACAGATTCCAACGGTTGCGTGACATCAACGCCGGCCAGCGCGCCGGCGGCGCATCGACACGCAGGCGCATGAAAAACACACCGTAGCGAAACGCATGTTCAACCGGCGCAAGGCGGCGGTGCATGACCTCACCCGTGTAAATAATCGCTGCGGCGGTATCCGTCATGCGGCCGCCTTCAGCGCCGCGACCAGTGCCTGCCACGGCGCGGCTACACCCAGTCCTGCGGCCACCGCCATGCCGGCCTTCAGGCCGTCTTCATGAAAACCATAACCGGCCCAGGCGCCGCAAAACCAGGTGTTGCGCCGTCCCTGCAACTGCGGCAAACGCGCCTGTGCGGCAATGCCGGCCTGATCAAACACCGGATGGGCATAGCGGTACCGATCGATGACCGTGGCCGATCGTGGTTCATCGCCCGGGTTCAGCGTGACGATCACCGGCTGGCGAAATGGCAGCGGCTGCAGATGATTGATCAGATAACTGACCCCGACCGGCTGCGCCTGCCCTGCAGAGTTGTGGGCATGGTAATTCCACGCCGACCACGCCGCGCGCGACCGCGGCAGGAAACGCTCGTCGGTATGCAACACCACGCGGTTGTCCTGGTAACGAATCGCGCCCAGGACGGCGCGTTCGGCCGCATCGGCGTCGCTGAGCAGACGCAAAGCCTGGTCGCTGTGGCAGGCCAGTACCACGGCATCAAACTGCTGTGTATCACCGCCGGCCAGCGTTAGCGTTGCGCCAGCTTGCCCGCGTGACACAGCAGCCACAGCTGTATTGATGCGCACATCCCCGATCTCCGCCGCCAGCCGGTCCACATAGGTCCGCGCGCCGCCGATCACGGTGCGCCATTGCGGCCGATCACTGACCTGCAACAAGCCGTGATTGGCACAGAACGCAAAAAAAGTCCGCGCCGGGTAATCCAGCATGGTCGCCGCCGGGCAGGACCAGATCGCTCCCGCCATCGGCAGCAGGTACCAGTCGCGGAAGGCGCGGCCGTAAGCACCTGCAGCGAGGAATTCGCCCAGGGTCGCTGCAAAACTGCCCTTGCCCTGCGCTATGGCGGTTGCTTCGCGGTTGAAGCGCAGGATGTCGGACAACATGCCCCAGAACCGTGGCCGCAGCAGGTTGCGACGCTGGGCAAACACGGCAGCCAGGTTGCTGCCGGCCCACTCGATATTTTCGGCGGCGATGCGCACCGAAAACGACATGTCGCTGGCGCAGGATGCAATGCCTAAGTGATCGAACAGGGCGATCAGGTTGGGATAGGTGCGGTCGTTGAACACCAGAAAACCGGTATCGACAGGCGCCGTCACGCCTTCCAGCGTGACATCGACGGTATGGCTGTGACCGCCGAGGTAGTGGTTGGCCTCGAACAGGGTCACGTCATAAACCCGCGACAACAGCCAAGCGGCTGACAGCCCGGCAATGCCAGCGCCCACCACGGCTATGCGCTGTCCTGTTTGCTGCCCCGCCGGCAGGCTTTGCTGTCTTCGGCTCATAGTGATGCTCTGACGCCAAGGCGCCGCAAAATAACACTCATTGGATGTCCATGACAGAAAAGCTGGATGTCGGATGCGTCGTCGCAATTGCCGGGCGACGCGTTGACTTTGTCTAGCCGCTGACTAATAATGTCTAGGTCAATGATGCCTACAACGGGCAAAAATTCCCATTTTTAGGCTATAAAAGCCATTTCTGTCCAGGACAATATGGAAGCTGCTGTCGACCTGCCTGATGACGCCCTCTACAACATCGCTGCCGTAGAACGTGATACCGGCCTGTCCAAAGACACCCTTCGGGTATGGGAACGCCGCTACGGTTTCCCTACGCCGGTGCGGGACCGGCATGACGAGCGTTTGTATTCGACGGGGCAACTCGAAAAACTGCGGCTGTTGCGCCTGTTGATCGACCACGGCCACCGGCCAGGCAAGATCATCAATCAAAGCAACGTAGAACTCACGCAACTGATTGCCTCGCGCGCGCCCGAACAAACGCCGCCGCCGGAAATCGCGGCTTTAATCGCCCTGCTAACCAGTCATGACACTGATGGCTTTCGCAACGCGCTGCTGCAGGCCCTGATGAAACAGGGACTGCTGCGCTTCGTTACTGAAACCGTGGCTGCGCTCAACTACTGGATCGGAGAAGCTTGGTTGGCCGGAAAAATTGCGGTGTTCGACGAGCACCTGTATTCGGAACACGTCCAGAACATCCTGCGCAACGCGATCATCGCTCAGCCCGGCCGCGGTTCGGCGCCCCGGGTGTTGCTGACTTCTCTGCCCGGGGAGAAGCACCGCATCGGCCTGCTGATGGTCGAAGCCGTACTGGTGGCCGAAGGCGGGGCCTGCGTCGCACTGGGGACCGAAACGCCGGTGATCGACATCCAAAATGCCGCACCCGCCTACCAGGTTGATGTGGTCGCACTGTCGTTCAGCAGCGCATTCACCCAGAATGCCGCGCTCGCTGGGCTTACCGAGTTGCGCGCACTGCTACCTGACAGCATCGAAGTGTGGGGCGGCGGCGGCGCACTGGCGCGCGCGCGCAAGGCGCCTGCGGGGGCACTGTTGCTGCGATCATTCGACGACATGCGTTATGCGCTGGAACGCTGGCGCGTAGAACATGCCCAGCGCTGACCGGACGCCGCCACCATGCGCAAATCCGAACTTCCCGTAAAAATCTGCATGGCCTGCAACAGGCCCATGGTGTGGCGACGGCGCTGGGCGAAAGTCTGGGATGCCGTCAAATACTGCTCCGAGCGCTGCCGCCGCAGTCGCAGTCGCTGAATCATGCGCAACCTGATACTCATTCTGGGCGACCAGCTGAACCTCGACAATTCCGCGTTGGCCGGCATCGACCGCGCGCAGGACTGCGTCGTGATGATCGAAGCCGCGGGAGAATCCTCCCACGTGTGGAGCCACCAGGCGCGCATCACGCTGTTCCTGTCGGCGATGCGGCACTTCGCGGAACAGCTGCGTCTGCAAAAGCTGCCGCTGCATTATGTCGCGCTGCAGCCCGCCGCAGGCGCAGAACCTGGCCTGGGCGCGCAGCTCCGCGCCGTCATCGATGAACGGCGGCCAGCCAGGGTCGTCATCTGCGAACCCGGCGAACACCGCGTGCTCGAAATCGTCAAGACGGCCTGTCGCGACGCCGCTGTGCCACTGGATATCCGCTCCGACAGCCACTTTCTGTGCAGCCGCGAAGAATTCGCTGAATGGGCAAAAGGCCGCAAAGAACTGCGCATGGAGTTTTTCTACCGGCAGATGCGGCGCCAGCACGATGTTCTGATGGAAAACGGCGAGCCCGCCGGCGGAAAATGGAATTTTGACGCGGCAAACCGCGGCTCATTTCCCAAGGCAGGCCCCGGGACATTGCCGCAACCTCCCCAGTTCGCACCGGACGCGATTACCCGGCAAGTGATCGCACTGGTCGGACAACGTTTCCCGCAACATCCGGGTTCGCTCCAAACATTCGGATGGCCGGTGACCCGCGCCGATGCGCTGCAAGCCTTGCAGGATTTCATCCAGCACCGCCTGCCGACCTTCGGCCTGTACCAGGATGCGATGTGGACCGACATGCCCTTCGGCTGGCATTCGCTGCTGTCGGCCGCGCTGAACCTGAAATTACTCGATCCGCGCGAAGTCATTGCAGCGGCAGTGGCGGCATGGCGCGACGGCCACGCCCCGCTGGCAGGCGTCGAGGGTTTTGTCCGGCAGATCCTCGGCTGGCGCGAATTCATCCGCGGCGTCTACTGGCTGGACATGCCGGGCATGCTCGAGGCCAACCACTTCGACCACCAACGCCCGCTGCCCGCCTGGTACTGGACCGGTGACACGACCATGAACTGCCTGCGCGAGGCCATAGGCCAGACGCTGCGCCACGGCTACGCCCACCACATCCAGCGGCTGATGGTGACGGGCAATTTCGCACTGCTTGCCGGCATCGCGCCCCGCGCCGTGCACGAGTGGTACCTGGCAGTCTACGTCGATGCCGTCGAATGGGCCGAGCTGCCCAACACCGCGGGCATGGCGCTCTACGCCAACGGCGGCCGTTTCACCAGCAAGCCCTATGTCGCTTCCGGCGCCTACATCCAGCGCATGAGCAACTACTGCAGGGACTGCCGTTATGACCCGAAAATCAGGACCGGACCGCGCGCCTGCCCTTTCACCACACTGTATTGGAACTTTCTCGACCGCCATGAGCCGGTATTCAAGCGCAATCCGCGCACCGCGCTGATGGCGGGCAATATCTCACGCCTGACCGCTGCCGAACGCGGCGCTATCCGTACGGCAGCCGGCAACATTCTGGCAACAATTGTGTGACCATAATATGTTTCCCACTGCCCGCGAGGCCAAGGACCCCTGATGCAGCCCAATACCGAGTTTGTCACCACCACCCGCATGCTCTACCCGGAGATTTTCAAATCGCTGGAAAGCATCCGCTGGAACATGGCCGATGATGTGCCCTGGGATACCTTCGACGGTTCGCGCTTGTCCGATGAACAGGCACTGACCATCAAGATGAATGCGATCACCGAGTGGGCGGCGCTGCCGGCCACCGAGATGTTCCTGCGCGACAACCAGCATGACAGCGATTTCTCCGCCTTCATGTCGGTGTGGTTCTATGAAGAGCAGAAACACTCGCTGGTGCTGATCGATTACCTGCGGCGCTTCCGCCCGGAATTCGCACCAACGCCGGAGGAGCTGCACGCGGTGCGCTTCGCCTTCGACCCGGCGCCGCCGCTGGAGACGTTGATGATGCATTTCTGCGGCGAAATCCGCCTCAATCACTGGTACCGCCGCGCCATGCAATGGCATACCGAGCCGGTGATCCGCCATATTTACAACCTGATTTCCCGCGACGAAGCGCGCCACGGCGGCGCCTATCTGCAGTACATGAAACGCGCGCTTAACACGGTCGGCACGTCAGCGCGCGCTGCGTTCGCCAAGGTCGGCGTGCTGATGGCCAGTTCCGGGCGCAGCGGCAAGCCGCTGCACCCGACCAGCCTGCACGTCAACAAAAGCCTGTTTCCGAATGACACGGTGCAAAGCAAACTCCCCGATCCGGCATGGCTGGAACGCTGGCTCGATGAACAGATCCTTTTCGACCGCGAATGGGAGCAAAAAGTGGTTACCGTGATCCTGAACAACCTGTCGCTGCTGTTCGGGCGCAAATTCGAATCGGTAAAAGACCTCAACCGCTTTCGCAAGGAAATGACCGCGGTCTGAGCGCCGCTGCCGGCGTTGCGGGGGTTTGTCGCAGCCTTTGCGCACGCGTAGACTGCGGCCTCATGCACGACTCTCCGGATTTTGAACGGCGCATCTGCGCGCCTGCCGACGCGGCAGCACGCGTCGTACAGTTATCCTGGCCGCTGGTGTTCACCAATGGCGTGTTCGACATTCTGCACCGAGGCCATGTCACCTACCTGGCGCAGGCGCGCGCGCTCGGCGCCAGTCTGGTGGTCGCGCTGAACAGCGATGCCTCCGCCAAACGCCTGGGCAAGGGTGATGACCGCCCGATCAACACTCTGGCCGACCGCGCGGCGGTGGTCGCCGCTTTGGCCTGCGTCGACCTGGTCACCTGGTTCGAGGCTGACACGCCGCTGGAGCTGATCCTGGCACTCAAACCCGGCGTGCTGGTCAAGGGTGGCGACTGGGAAGAGGACGCTATCGTCGGTGCCCGAGAAGTGCGCAGTTGGGGCGGCACGGTGCATTCCATCGCAGTCGCCCATCAGCGTTCGACCACTGCCTTGCTGGACAGGGTGCGCAGGGCCGGCCCCGTTAAGTAAGTGCCCGCCAACTTATAAAATATTATAAGTATTTGATTTTATTGATATTTTTATGACTTTACCGGCGCGTTAATCGGGCATCCGCCCGTTTTGATTTCCGTTGCCGGAAAGTCCTTCTGTAACTCCGCCAGCCGCGCCAAGGTCGCCGCAGTGGGATCACTGACCACAAACGCCACCTGTTTCAGGAATCGTTCGCGCCGCGTCACCATGGCCGAGCGCACACCCAGCGCTCGCAGGCGCTCGAGTTCGGATTTCGCCGCGTCTTCGTTTTTGAACAGACCCAGCGACACCGCGTTGCGCCACGGCCCGGCTTCAGCGACCACAAAAAACTCTGCCACGCCCAGCGCCTTCAGTTCGCCGACTTTGCGATCCACCTCGCCCTTGGTTTTCAACGGGGCCATATGCACCCAGTAACCGTCAACCTCCGTGACGCGGCGTTGCGTCGTCCCGGCCGGCAGCCCCAGCGCAGCCAGCGCCGCATCGGCACGCGCCACCTCGGATCCGGCAAATAAACCCCATTCGGCGCATGAAGCCGGTGCGGACGCGGGCGGCGGTGACACTGCCACAGGCACAACTGGAACTGGAGTTGCAGCCGATACCGCGGCCGGCGCCACCGACGACACCGCCTCGACGGCAACCGGCAAAATTTTCTCAGGACTGATCTGCAGCGCAGTGATTTGCGCCGCCGCCTCGTCGGTTCCGCCCAGCACACGCTGATAGGCGAAAAAGCCGAGGTTGGCGAGCAGCAGCAACAGCAGCAAAATTCTAGTTGTTGACTGAATCATCGTCGGCCGATTCATCGTTGACCTGTTCCGGCCTGCAGCGCAATCTGCAGCAGCCCTTCCAGCACCAGATTATCCACAACCGTCACCGGCGCGTTTAGCCGTGTCTCGACCTGCGCGGCGCCGCCGCCTGACAACACCACCGGCGGCGCGGCGCCCGCGCTCTCTTCCAGATAACGCGCCATGCGTTCGACGGCGCCGGCCAGCGCATTGACCGCACCGCTGAATATCGCATCACCGGTATTGTCGGGAAAATAACTGAACGCCCCCTCGCGCGCCGCCAGGTTGGCAGTGTCACGGGCCAGCGCATCCCGCATCAGTGTCGCGCCGGGCACGATGCAGCCGCCGAGGAACACGCCCTCGGCGCTCAGCGCATCCACCGTCATGGTCGTTCCCACATTCACCACCACGCAGGCCGCGCCGGTCAGGTGCCAGGCGCCAATCAGCGCAGCCCAGCGATCGGGACCCAGGGTTTCGGGTGCGGCGTAACCACTGCTGACACCGCATTGCGCCGCGGTGCTGGTGATCCACAACGGCGGCGGCGCTGCGGCATTCAACGCCGCAGCAACCGGTACCCGCGCTGCAGCGCCGGCCACATTCGAAATCACCGTCCGTTGCGCCACCGGCAGGCCGGCAAATTCCGCCGCCAGTTCGCCGGCGCGCGCCGTCGCCACCCAGCCCTGACGCACCCAGCCGCCCTCCTCGCTGAGCCCCCACTTGATGCGGGTATTGCCGATGTCGATGGCAAGTATGTTCATGCGCCGGCTCCCGCCGCCAGCGGACGCAGGCTGACCTCGCCGCTGTGATGGCGCACGACGCCGGCTGCGGTTTCCAGCAGCAGCACGCCGTCATCGGCCACGCCGCGCGCGCGCCCGGCTACCTGGCGGCCATCGGGCAAGGTCAGACACACCGCTTGATTCTGGTGCGCGTGCAAGGCCTGCCATTCCTCGCGCAAGGGCGCGAAACCGCCGGCGGCGAACTGCTCCAGCACCGCGGCCAGCTCCACCAGCAGCAACGCCAGCAAGCGGTTACGGTCCACTGCCACACCGGTCGCTGTCTCGAGGTCGGCCACCGGTTGGTCGACCGCGGCCAACACGCGCGGATCCGGCCGTACATTGATGCCGACACCGATCACCGCGACACTCGGCCCCAGCACATCACCCTGCATTTCGATCAGGATGCCGGCGAGTTTGCCCCCGGGCAGCACCACGTCGTTGGGCCATTTGAGCTGCGCGTCACGCGCCCCCGCCGTGCGCAACACCCGCGCCAGCGCCACACCCACCGCGAGGCTCAGCCCCGCCAGCTCGCGCGCACCCTGCGCGAACCGCCACAGCAGGGAAAACGTCAGCGTGCTGCCGATGCCGGAGTGCCAGACCCGTCCGCGCCGTCCGCGCCCCGCCATCTGCGCTTCCGCTGCCAGCGCAAGTCCGCTCTGCGCGCCCTGCGCCGCACGCAGCATCAGCTGGGTATTGGTCGAATCCACGGTGTCGCAGATGTCCAGGGTGATGTCAGCGGCATGCACCCCGGGAGCGCGCCGGATGGACTCCGCATCAAGCAGAGACACCGCCCGCTCCAGCCGGTAGCCGCGGCCGTGCACCTTCTCGACCTGGAAACCGGCGCTGGTTATTTCACGGATGCCGTACCAAACGGCACTGCGCGTGACGCCCAGTGCGCGCGCCATGGTTTCGCCGGAATGGAAATCGCCGTCTGCCAACAGGCGTAAGGTCTGGAAAGCGGTAGTTTTCATAAGAATCGCGCAGAATAACCCAACAACGCTAAGATATCCCCTCACCTTTCAGGGGGATGTCATGAGAACAATAATACTGGCTGCATTGTCGGGGGTTCTCGCCGCGTTCACGCTGCAGGTGCCGGCGCAGACGTATCCGGCCAAACCCATCCGCATCATCGTGCCGTTTCCTGCAGGAGGCACCTCCGACATCCTGACCCGCCTGATCGGGGTCAAGCTGACTGAATCCTGGGGCCAGCCGGTACTCGCCGATAATCGCCCCGGCGCCAACGGCAACATCGGCGCCGATGTTGTCGCCCGCGCCGCTCCCGACGGCCACACGCTGGTATTGATGGACGTCGGCAACCTCGCGATCAGTCCCAGCGTGTTCGCGAAAATGCCGTTCGACATCATCAGGGATTTTGCCCCCGTCACGGTCGTATCGTACTCGCCGCATATTCTGGCAACACACCCGAGCATGCCGGCCAAAACGGTCAAGGAAATCATCACGCTGGCCAAAGCGCGGCCCGGCACATTGAACTACGCCACCGGCCTTGGCGGCGCGCCGCACATGGCCGGGTTGATGTTTGCCTATCGCTCGGGGATCAATTGGGCCTACATACCCACCAAGGGCGGCTTTGCCAACATCCTGATCGTGACCACCGGCGAAGCCGATCTGCTGTTCAACGGCATGCTGGCCACGCTGCCGCACACCAAGAGCGGCCGCCTGCGCCTGATCGCGGTGTCCAGCGACAAACGGTTTCCGTCACTGCCCGACACGCCGGTGGTCGCCGAGACGCCCGGCCTTGAAGGTTTCGTCACCGGCTCCTGGCAGGGTGTACTGGCTCCGGCAAAAACACCACCGGAAGTGGTCGCAAAACTGCAGGCGGAAATCTCCCGCATCATCCAGCAGCCGGACATGAAGGAAAAACTGTCGAGCCAGGGTGCCGATCCGATCGGCAACAGCCCGGCGGACATGGCGAAATGGCTGACCGCGGAAAAAGAGCGCTGGGCCAAGCTGATCAAGGCCACCGGTTTCAAGCTGGAGAACTGAAAATCCTGATGGCCGATTCATGAAACGCCAGATCATCGCCATAGGTGGGCACGCCGGAGCGCTGAGCAGGGCCCCGCTTGCGGGATGCGACCGCGCAAGCGTGCAACGGCGCCGCACCACAAACCTCAAATAGAACACGGAACGTTGAACACATGAAACGCCAGATTATCGCGATCGGCGGCGCCGCACTGACGCCTGAGCTCGACAACCTGCTGCTGATCGACTATTTCCTGAAGCAGACCGGCAAACGCAAACCCAAAGTATGTTTCATTGGCACCGCGCATGGCGATGCCGATGCCGGGCGGCTGCGCTACTACGCCGGCATGAGCCAGTTCAACTGCAGGCCGACACACCTGCCGTTGTTCGCGCGCACGCCGCGCGACCTCGCGTCGTTCGTACTCGAACAGGACGCGATCTTCGTTGGCGGTGGCAACACCCGCAGCATGCTCGCGGTCTGGCGCGACTGGGGGCTTGATGTGCATTTGCGCGCGGCCTGGCAGCGCGGCGTCGTACTCGGCGGCTGGAGTGCGGGTTCGATCTGCTGGTTTGAACAGGGCATCACCGATTCCATCGCCGGTCCACTGACTACGCTCGACTGTCTGGGCTTCCTGCCGGGCAGTAATTGCCCGCATTACGACAGCGAACCCTTGCGCCGGCCGACTTATCGCCGGCTGGTCGCCAGCGGCAAAATTGCCGAAGGTTATGCCGCCGACGATGGTGTCGCGCTGCATTTCATCGATGGCCGGCTGCTGCGCGCGGTGTCGAACCGGCCGCGGGCGCGTGGCTGGCGGGTGACCCGCACCGGCAAACGCGCCGTGGAGCGTCCGTTGCCGACCCGATATCTCGCGAAACGCTGAAGTCAGCGCGGCGGCGCGGGTTAAAATGCCGCTTTATCACGCAATTCCTTCCTGAAGCATGGCGAAAAACGCGAAACCCGGCGCGGAACCTGTTGCGTCGACATCCAACTTCATCCGCAGCCACATCGAAGCCGACCTCGCCGCAGGCCAGTACGCCAGCCGCACCTGGGGCGGTAAACCGGGGCCGGCGCGAACGCATGCCACTGCTGCCGCAGACCCGGCAAAAATCCGCACCCGCTTTCCGCCGGAACCCAACGGTTACCTGCACCTCGGCCACGCCAAATCAATCTGCCTGAATTTCGGCCTCGCGCTGCATTACGGTGGTGCCTGCCACCTGCGCTTCGACGACACCAATCCGGAAAAAGAAGAACAGGAATATGTCGATTCGATCCAGGATGCGGTGCAGTGGCTGGGTTTCGACTGGGGCCCGAACCTGTATTTTGCCAGTGATTATTTTGATTTCATGTACGAAGCGGCGGAATACCTGATCACCGCAGGCCATGCCTATGTCGACGAACAGAGCGCCGAGGAAATGCGCGCCAACCGCGGCACGCTGACCCAGCCCGGCCGGCCCGGACCGTGGCGCGACCGCCCGGCGGCAGAATCGCTGGCGCGTTTGCGCGAAATGCGTGCAGGCACGCATGCCGAGGGCAGCATGGTGCTGCGCGCGAAAATCGACATCGCCTCGCCCAACATCAATCTGCGCGATCCGACGATCTACCGCATCCGCAAAGCCACACACCACCGCACCGGTGACGCCTGGTGCATCTACCCGATGTACACCTACGCGCATCCGGTTGAAGATGCGCTGGAACAGATCACACACTCGATCTGCACGCTGGAGTTCGAAGACCAGCGGCCGTTTTACGACTGGCTGCTGGCCAAGCTTGCTGACGGCGGCCTGCTGGCGCAGCCGGTACCGCAGCAGATCGAATTCGCGCGACTCAACCTGACTTATGTCGTGCTGTCCAAACGCAAGCTGATCCAGCTGGTCGACGAAAAACACGTCACCGGCTGGGATGATCCGCGCCTGCCCACCCTCGTCGGCGCGCGCCGCCGCGGCTACACACCGGAAGGGTTCCGCCGCTTCGCCGAACGCATCGGTGTATCCAAAGCCGATTCATGGATCGATTATTCGGTGCTCGAAGACTGCATGCGCGAACATCTGAATGAAGTCGCCGAACGCCGCATGGCCGTGCTCGATCCCGTGAAACTGATCATCGACAATTACCCCGAAGGGCAGCAGGAAGACTGTTTCGCGCCCAACCATCCGCAGCAGCCGGAACTGGGCAAGCGTGTGGTGCCGCTGACGCGTGAACTATGGATCGAACGCGAAGATTTCGCAGAGACTCCGCCCAAGGGATTTTTCCGCCTGTTCCCGGGCAACAGCGCGCGGCTGCGTTATGGGTATGTCGTCAAATGCACCGGCTGTGACAAGGATGAAGCGGGCAATATCGTCGCGGTCCATTGCGAATATCTGCCCGAGACCAAATCGGGCACACCGGGCGCCGAAACCGTGAAAGTCAAAGGCAACATACACTGGGTCAGCACTGCGCACGCCTGCGCCGCCGAAGTCCGGCTCTATGACCGGCTGTTCCGCGAGGCACATCCGGGAGCCGGCGACCGTGACTTCCTGCTTGATCTCAATCCCGACGCCTGCCGCGTCATCACCGCACAACTGGAATCCGCGCTGCGCAGCACGGCTCCGGATGCACGCTACCAGTTCGAGCGCCACGGTTATTTCATCGCTGATCACAAGGATAGCCGGCCTGGCACACCGGTGTTCAATCGCACAGTGACGCTGCGTGATTCGTGGACCAAATAACCAAACCCGACAAGGAGGACCAATCATGAGCGCACCCAAGACTGCAGTGATCACCGGCGCCGGCAGCGGCATCGGCAAAGCCACTGCACTGGCTTTCCTCAATGACGGATGGAACGTCGTATTGACCGGACGACGACAGGCAATGCTCGATGAAGCGCTCGGCGAAGCCGGGGCCGACAAGGTGCGCGGTGTCGCGATTGCGTCCGACGTCAGCGACCCGCAATCCGTCGCCGCTTTATTCGACCAGACCGTCAAGCACTACGGACGCGTGGACGCACTGTTCAACAATGCCGGCCAGAACGCACCCGGCGTGCTGTTCGAAGACTTGCCCTACGACAAATGGAAAGCGGTGGTCGACACCAATCTGACCGGAACCTTCCTCTGTGCGCAGGCAGCGTTCCGGGTGATGAAATCGCAGACGCCGCAGGGCGGCCGCATCATCAATAACGGATCGATTTCGGCGCATGCACCGCGCCCGGATTCTGCGCCTTACACCGCTTCCAAACACGGCGTCTCGGGCCTCACCCGCACCATGTCGCTCGACGGCCGCAAATACGGCATTGCCTGCTGTCAGGTGGATGTCGGCAATGCGATGACAGAACTGGCTGCGCGCATGTCCAAGGGCGTCAAGCAGGCTGACGGCACGGTGAAGGTGGAACCGATGATCGATGTCAAAGATGTAGCGCGCTCAGTACTGTTCATGGCCAACCAGCCGCCGGGCGTGAACATTTACCACCTGATGGTGATGGCGACCAACATGCCGTATGCCGGACGGGGATAAATAAAAACAAAAAAAGCGGCCGGATTCGGCCGCTACGGATAAGTTACAAAAATATTAATAAAATCAAATACTTATTGATATTTAGCTCTTCAGCGGCTTGAACCGCAGGCGCTTCGGTTTGGCGCCCTCTTCACCCAGGCGCTTGCGTTTGTCGGCTTCGTATTCCTGATAGTTGCCGGAGAAAAACACCGCCTGCGAATCGCCTTCGAAGGCGAGGATGTGGGTGGCGATGCGATCAAGGAACCAGCGATCGTGCGAAATCACCAGCACGCAGCCGGCGAATTCGAGCAGCGCATCTTCCAGCGCACGCAGTGTTTCAACATCGATGTCGTTGGACGGTTCGTCGAGCAGCAGCACATTGGCACCGGTCAGCAGCGTGTGCGCCAGATGCAGCCGACCGCGTTCACCGCCGGACAGCGTGCCGACTTTTTTCTGCTGATCCTGGCCCTTGAAATTGAAACGGCCGAGGTAGGCGCGCGACGGCATTTCGAATTTGCCGACGTTGATGATGTCGAGCCCGCCGGAAATCGCTTCCCACGCGGTCTTGTCATCAGGCAGAGACTCGCGCGACTGGTCGACCATCGCCAGCTTCACCGTGGAGCCGATGACGATCTCGCCGGAGTCCGGTTTTTCCTTGCCGAAAATCATGCGGAAGATGGTCGATTTACCCGCGCCGTTGGGGCCGATGATGCCGACAATCGCGCCCGGCGGAATCGCGAACGACAGTTTGTCGATCAGCAGGCGGTCGCCGTAACCCTTGGATACGTCCTTGAACTCGATCACGCTGTCGCCGAGGCGGTCGGCGACGGGGATGAAAATTTCCTGTGTCTCGGCGCGCTTCTGGTAATCGAAGGACGACAGTTCCTCGAAGCGTGCGATACGCGCTTTGGATTTCGCCTGACGTCCCTTGGCATTCTGGCGCACCCAGTCGAGTTCCTTTTTCAGCGCCTTCTGCCGCGCTGATTCGGTGGCTTCTTCCTTCTGCAGCCGGTCCTGCTTCTGCTCCAGCCACGAACTGTAGTTGCCTTTCCACGGAATGCCGGAGCCGCGGTCGAGTTCGAGAATCCACTCCGCCGCATTGTCGAGGAAATAACGATCATGGGTCACCGCGACCACGGTGCCCGGGAAGCGGAAAAGGAACTGCTCCAGCCAATCGACGCTTTCGGCATCCAGATGGTTGGTCGGTTCGTCGAGCAGCAACATGTCCGGCTTGGAGAGCAGCAGCCGGCACAATGCAACGCGGCGTTTTTCGCCGCCCGACAGCTTGTCGATTTTTGCATCCCAGGGCGGCAGGCGCAGCGAGTCGGCGGCGATTTCGAGCTGGTGCCCGGTGTCGGAACCGGCATTCGACAGCAATGCCTCGTATTTCGCCTGCTCGGCAGCGAGCTTGTCGAAATCAGCATCGGGCTCGGCATACGCGGCGTAAATTTCGTCGAGCTTCTTCTGCGCGTTGAATACCTCGCCCAATCCCTCTTCCACCGCCTCGCGCACGGTCTGCTCGGGATTCAGATGCGGTTCCTGCTCCAGGAAACCGATATTCAGATTGGGCATCGGCGTCGCTTCGCCGTCAAACTCGGTATCGACGCCGGCCATGATCTTCAGCAGGCTGGACTTGCCCGAACCGTTGACCCCGAGCACGCCGATCTTGGCACCGGGGAAAAACGACAGTGAAATGTCCTTGAGGATGACACGTTTGGGCGGCACCACGCGGCTCACCCGATTCATCGTAAATACGTACTGGGCCATGTTGCGGATTTCTGAAATAGGTTAACGAAAGGGAACCGCGAGGATAGCCGAAACCGGCGGCGATGTGAGGATCGCGGCGCATTGATGGATAATGCGCACTGAAAATACCGTTCGTAAATGCACAGGAGCTTACGCAATGCCCATCGTCAGTCCGTGGCTGCACCTCGGCTACATCATTCCGCATCTTTATACCGACATGGACGCCTACCAGTTCTACCGCGTGGCACCCGACGGCATGATGCTGGTCACCACCGGTCTGAACCTGAAGGAATACAGCCTCGCCGCGGTCGAAACCGAATTGCCGGCGTTGTGGCGCGCCTTCGACATGCTAAAACAGAAAAACGTCGACCGCATCGCGCTGAGCGGCGTGCCGGTAGCCTCGGTGGTGGGCCGCAAAAAAATGCGCGAAATCCTCGACGAAGGCGCGCAGCGCACCAGCATCCCCTGTGATACCGACCTCGAAGCGCATATCGCCACGCTGCAGCATTTCGGCGTCAGCAAGCTGGCACTGGCCACGCGCTGGCCGGAAAACGTCAACAACGCGCTGACGGCTTATCTGAAGGAAGCCGGCATTGAAGTGGTTGTGCTGCGCGCCCGCGGCCGCAACCTCGACCAGAACAAGGTGTCGAGCCCGCTCGCCGACCATGAACTGGCGCTGGAACTGGGCCGCGCCGCGCTCGCCGCCGCACCCGAGGCCCAGGCGCTGCTGCTGCCCGGCGGCCTGTGGTTTGCGATCCATGCGGTGCCGATCCTCGAAGCCGAATTCGGCAAACCGGTGCTGCTCAACATCACCTCGACGACTTGGGCTGCGCTGAACGCCGCGCCGAAACCGCTGCAGGTCAAACCCGACCTGAAATGGGGCAGGGTAATGGCGAGCTGCTGATACGCGCGCACCGCGCCGTCATTCCGGCGGGCACCCCGAAGGAAATCTCCTTGGGAGGAAAGCCGAATCCAGTTTCGGCCGAGATCTCCCGACACGAATTCAAATAAATATTAATAAAATCAATTATTTATTTTACTGCCCTCGCCAAATCTCACCCTCCTTATTCATAAGCCGACCCTTGATTGCCCGTCATACGCTTCCAGCGTATAGTGCGCCGCATGGTCTTCGTGGAACTTCCGCCATTCATCGTTTTCGCTGCCGAATGGTGGAGCGATGAAGATCTGCGCCGCTTGCAAAACGCATTGCTCACTCAACCGGATGCAGGCGATCTGATTCGAGGCAGCTCCGGCCTGCGCAAGCTGCGATGGTCAGCGCAGGGGCGGGGTAAACGCGGCGGTGCAAGAGTAATTTATTACTGGTACGTACCGGGCGACCGCATCTACCTGATTTATGCCTACGCCAAGAACGAAAGAGAAGATTTAACGCCCGCTCAAATCAAGGCGCTGGCTGAACTGATGAAGGACATCAAGAATGGATAAGCAGCATTTCGACCAACTGGTCAAAGGCGTCAAAGCGATGAAGCGCCATATCGCGGGCAAACCCGTGCGCGGCGTAAGAGTGACGGAACTCCCTGCGCCTGACGTACGCACCATCCGCGAGGCCGCGAAGATCAGCCAGAGCCAGTTCGCGCGATTGATCGGCGTCAACCTACGCACCCTGCAAAACTGGGAACAGCGGCGCACTCAGCCTACCGGACCCGCCAGGGCGTTGCTGAAAATCGTGGCTTTAAATCCGAAGGCGATTGAAGCCCTTCACGACTAGTCGCTCGCGGGAACGACTCAGCACATCGCGACCACATCAAAATTATCGTGTCCGACCTCATTTCTTTTTCTTCACCCGCGGTGCCGATCCTCGAAGCCGAATTCGGCAAACCGGTGCTGCTCAACATCACCTCGACGACTTGGGCTGCGCTGAACGCCGCGCCGAAACCGCTGCAGGTCAAACCCGACCTGAAATGGGGCAAGGTGATGACGAGCTGCCAGGCACGGGATTAGCTTTCCGCAGCCACAGCCTTCTGCAATGCCTCGGTAGCCCACTGATTCAGACTCTTGCCGCGCGCCTGTGCTGCCACCAATGCCTTGCTGTGCACCTCCGGTGG